>JBAZOW010000413.1:0-2508 GCA_041648495.1 Patulibacter sp. | reverse complement strand
CCGGCCTGCGGATCGCACGGCGACCGCGACCCGGTCCACCTGCGCAAGATGCCCGGCCGCGTGGTCAGCTTCACGGCCGACCACCTGGCGCCCTCGGTCGACTCGCCGGTGGTGCTGGCGGTGCTCGACCTCGAGGGCGGGGGACGGCGCAGCGCCGAGCTGACCGACGTGGGGGACCAGACGGTGCAGGTCGGCGACACGGTCGTCCCGACCTTCCGCCGGCTGTTCACCAGCGAGGGGATCCACAACTACTTCTGGAAAGCACGACCGGAGGCACGCGGATGAGCGCTCACGGCATCGGAGGCCAGGTGGCGATCGTCGGGATGGGTTGCACCCGCTTCGGCGACCACTGGGACAAGGGCCCCGACGAGCTGCTCGTCGCGGCCGTCGACGAGGCGATCGGCACGGTTCCGTCGCTGACCCTCGACGACGTCGACGCCTATTGGGTCGGCACGCAGGGCTCGGGCATGGCCGGGATGACGCTGTCGCAGGCGCTGAAGATCGGCGACAAGCCGGTCACCCGGATCGAGAACTACTGCGCGACCGGATCGGACGCGTTCCGCAACGCGGCCTACGCGCTCGCCGCCGGCGCCTACGACGTGGTGATGGCCACGGGCGTCGAGAAGCTCAAGGACTCCAAGTTCTCCGGCCTGACCGCGGTCTGGCCGCCGTCCGACGGCACCAACGTCGACTGGACGGCGCCGGGCGCGTTCTCGATGCTCGCGCCGGCCTACCAGGAGCGCTACGGCGTCAGCGACGAGGAGCTGCGCGCGACGCTGACCCACATCGCCTGGAAGAACCACCAGAACGGCGCGCTCAACCCGCGGGCGCAGTTCCGCAAGCCGGTCTCCCGCGAGACGATCGAGGGCGCGATGAAGGTCGCCGGCCCGCTCGGCGTCTTCGACTGCTCCGGCGTCGCCGACGGCTCGGCCGCGGCGATCCTGGTCCGCGCCGAGGACGCGCACAAGTACACCGACACGCCGATCTACCTGCGCGGGATGTCGTTCGTCTCGGGCGCCGGCGACGGGATGGCCCACGAGGGCTACGACTTCACGACGTTCCCCGAGGTGGTGACCGCGACCCAGCGGGCCTACGACCAGGCCGGGATCACCGATCCGCGCGAGCAGCTGGCGATGGCCGAGGTCCACGACTGCTTCACGCCGACCGAGTTGGTGCTGATGGAGGACCTCGGGCTGTCGGCCCGCGGCGAGGGCTGGAAGGACGTCCAGAACGGCGCGTTCGACCGTGACGGCGTCGTCGCGATCAACCCCGACGGCGGGCTGAAGTCGTTCGGCCACCCGATCGGCGCGACCGGCCTGCGGATGCTGTTCGAGTGCTGGACCCAGCTGCGCGGCGAGGCGGGCGAGCGCCAGCTCGACGACCCCCAGCTGGCGCTGGCGCAGAACCTCGGCGGTCAGCCGGGCGCGTGCGTCGCGTTCGCCGCCGTCGTCGGCAAGGAGCCGCGATGAGCGACGTGACGATGGAGGGCCGGGTCGCCCTGGTCACCGGCGCGGGCGGCGGGATCGGTCGCGCCCACGCGCTGCAGCTGGCGGCGCTCGGCGCCAAGGTCGTGGTCAACGACCTCGGCGGTGACGTCCACGGGGGCGGCAGCGGATCGGCGGCCCAGGCGGTCGTCGCCGAGATCGAGGCCGCGGGCGGCGAGGCCGTCGCGTCGACCGATTCGATCGCCACGCCCGAGGGCGGGGCGGCGGCGGTCCAGGTCGCGCTCGACCGCTGGGGCCGGCTCGACGCGCTCGTCCACAACGCGGGGATCCTCCGCGACAAGACGATCGCCAAGCTCGAGGACGACGACGTCGACGCGGTGATCGCGGTCCACCTGACCGGCGGCTTCAACGTCGTCCGGCCGGCGTTCGCCGCGATGCGCGAGAACAACTTCGGCCGGATCGTGCTGACGACCTCGGGCTCGGGGATGTTCGGCAACTTCGGGCAGTCCAACTACGCCGCCGCGAAGGCCGGCCTGGTCGGCCTGGTCAACGTGATCGCGCTGGAGGGTGCCCGCTACGGGATCACCGCCAACGCGCTCTCGCCGACCGCGGCGACGCGGATGACCGAGGGCCTGCTCGGCGACCTGGCCGACCACTTCGACCCGCGGCACGTCGCGGCGGTCGTCGGCTACCTCTGCTCCGAGGCGTGCACGGCGACCCACTCGATCTTCTCGGTCGGCGGTGGCCGCGTCGCGCGGATCTTCGTCGGCGTGACCCCGGGGGTCTACCTGGGCACCGAGCCGGCGTCGCCCGACGACGTGGCGGAGCGGTTCGACGAGATCATGGACCTGGACGAGTACGTGGTGCCCGACGGCGGGGCCGACGAAGTCGCCCTGATCGCCCGGATGCTCCAGGGCTAGCCACGGGCGGGCGCTCCGCTGCACGGTGCCGCGGTACGGGGGACCGTGCAGCGTACGACCCGCTATGCGGGTACGGCGCTGCACGGCAGGCCCTGACCCGACACCGTGCAGCGTACGACTCGCTATCCGGGTCGTGGTCTGCA
>JBAZOW010000412.1:0-2512 GCA_041648495.1 Patulibacter sp. | reverse complement strand
ACGAGATCGAGCAGGTGATCTGGATGGAACTCTCCCGCACGGTCTTCGAGATCGCCCATACCCTCTCCCTCCCGGTGGAAAATGCCGACGATCTGGCAGAAACCCTGCGGACAGTGCTCGTCATTCTCTTTGGCCCCGGCTACCGGAGCGAGAGCATCAAAGTCTCGGACGACCGGGCAGTAATAATCGTGAAACGCTGCCCGCTCATCGATGAAGGCTCAGCTCTTGGCTGCGGGGGAGAACGCACATTCCATAAATGCATGGCGCTGACCCTGACATCGGTCCCGCACCTCAACAAAAATTATGCTGCCCGGTTTGTCCGGACCATGTGCGACGGCGACCGGCAGTGCGAGATAAAGATCGGGAGAACCGAAGAGATCGGGGAGAAAAACAGGTGATGGTTCCAGCCGCTCACTGCTTGAGGTAATAGCCGGTAGCCATGAAGACCAGGCCAAGGTAGAACATGATGGCAAACGGCCAGGAAAAGCCGAGGTTGATCGTATCCAGCCGTTTTAAATCCTGGACGAAGATCATTGCAAAACCGCAAATAAACAAACCGATACTCAACTGTGATTTCGTTTTCTTGTCCATACTATCGCAACCTGATTAGAACTATGCTGCCCTGCAGGAAAAAAGATTGCGGAGTTCCTGCCAGCGGCATGGGGATGAACCGGGCGTTCAGGTGAGTTCATCCTGCTGCGGGAGGAACCGGTATCCCCCGGGGGGAATGCGGATCTCGAACCGGACACCCTGACCCGGTTCCCCGGTCTCATCGAGCGTAATTGCGGTGATCGCAAGAATCTCGCGTGAGAGGAAGAGGCCGAGGCCGGTGTTTTTCCCGAACCCGCGTTCGAACAGGTGCTTCCTGTCTTCAGGTGATATCCCGGCACCGTTATCCGTATACGTGATGACTCCCCCGCGATCACTCGTCTCTTCAAACGAGAAGCCAATCACCGTCACATATGCCCCGTGACGAATCGAGTTCTCCATAAGATTGTAAAACACCTTCTCGATGAGCGCATCGGCAAAGATCTCGATCTTCGGGACCCTGACCGTGAACGTGATCTCCCCAAGGGTCGTCAGCTGGCTTTTTGCCGATGCAATAAGGTGCAGCACATTTTTCCAGGACGGCACGCTTGCACCGAGATCCTGGTAATCCCGGGTAAAAACAATCTGTCGTTCGATTGTCCGGGCAGCCCGCATCTCCCGGTCGATGAACGATCCGGTCTTTACCGGATCATCGAGCGAATTCCGGGATAACTGGAGAAAACCCATCAGGACAATAAGCTGGTTGAGAATATCGTGCCGGGTTATCGAAGAGAGCATGGTGAGTTTCCGGTTCAGGTTCTGGATTGCAATCCCGATCCGTTTCTGCTCGGTGATATCCCGGACTATGCCAACGATGAACTCCTGGCCGTACGAATCAACATAATAGGTTTTCTTGAGCGTGATGGTGAATGTCAGCCCGATCGTGTTTGTCAACGTGGCCTCGGCCTCGTGCGGAGCCCGGGAACTGAATACAACCTCATCGTGATCGAAGAACTGCCGGGACTGCTCGTCCGGGAAAAAATCGTACGAGGTCTTCCCGATGAGATCTTCGCGGGGCCGGCCTACCATGCGGCAGAAACCATCGTTCACCAGGATCCACCGGTGGTCGCGATCCTTGACAAAGACCGGGTCGGCTATCGCGTTGATGACCGTGTCAAGGTTTTTGCGGGAGTCTACTTCCCGTTCAAGGTGCAGTTTCTCTTCAAGGATACGGCGTTCACGCAACTGGTTGTGAAGGATGATGCAGAATATTCCCACAGCAAAGGCGGTCATAACGATCATGGGTATCGCCACGTTGACAAGAACCGTTGTGACTTTCTCGACAGAATCGCCGGACCAGATCCTTACCACGAGAGCGGATACGGAAACGAAGCTCTCCACGATCAGGGTAATGATCACCGCTTTTCCGGTAGAAACCAGGTCCCGGTTATTGTAACGGTATACGAGACCGCCGATGATCCCGGCCACCAGCGGCCCGAGAGCAACCGCATAAACATTTGTTCCCCCGAGCGAGAGGCGGTACAGGAAACCAATCGCACCCGCCCCGATGCCGACCCAGGGACCGCAGGCAAGACCGGCCGCGAGCGGCCCGAAATCCCGGATATTGACCGTTGCCGTGTAAAACGTGATGCCACTGTTCATCCCGTATACGGACAGGAGGCCAAAGACAATGGCAAGAAACACCTGCACGGCGATGGATGCCCGGTGCTCGATGATCGGCGTATAGAACCTGCTTTTTGCAAAAAGGTAGGCAAACAGGAAGACAACGCAGGACATCTGGAACAGGAGAATAAACTCGTCCAGGATGGTCACAGCCATATATGGAAATGATCGGGGTAGACAATAAATCTATTGAATAAAAATACAGGTATATTGATCTCTTCCAAAGAATAAAAGACACAAAATATGCCGGAACCCGGACGGGACCCGGGTCTGTCGTTATTTAATTACATCAGACGCCCAT
>JBAZOW010000411.1:0-2520 GCA_041648495.1 Patulibacter sp. | reverse complement strand
CGTGATCGGCGTCAACTCGTCGGGCGACGGCGTCACGTCGACCGTCTGGTGGGAGGTCAACACCTGCGGTCCGAACAGCCCCGAGAAGCGCAACGTCGACTACATCGCCGAGCGCCGCCCGAAGGCCAAGGTGATCGTGATGGGCGGCCCGCCCGTGCCGTCGATCGCGGCCAACGTCAAGTGCTTCATCGACGCGGCCAAGGCCGCCGGCCTCGAGGTCGTCGCGCAGACCGACAACACCAAGGACGCCGCCGGACCCGCGTCGCAGCTCGCCGCGGATCAGCTGACGAAGCACCCCGACGTCGATGCGTTCTGGGCGTACAACGACCAGTCGGCGCTCGGCATCTCGGCCGCGGTGACGCAGGCGAAGAAGCAGATCTCGGACGGCAGCAAGGGCTCCGACGGGGTGATGGTCTTCGGCGTCAACGGCGACCCCGACGCGATCGAGGCCGTCCGCGAGAAGCGGCTGACCGGGTCGTGGGACACCGACTCGGTGGCCACCGGCTGGGCGGTCGTCAAGGCGATGCAGGCGGCGATCGACGATCCGGACGGCGAGCATCCCGACCTGACCGTCGCGTCGGTGCTGTGGACGCCGGAGAACGTCGGCGACTACGTCGACCCGGGGCAGCGCAAGTACTCGCTGAGCGAGATCCCGCTGGTGGACGAGAACGGCGAGCCGGTCAAGTAGTCGACGGAGCCGGTGCGATGAGCTTCCTGACCCTCGCCGACGGCGCGCGGCTGCGCTGCGCCGACCGTGGCGCCGGACCGCCGGTCGTGCTGGTCCACGGGTGGAAGGGCTCGCACCGGCTGTGGGACCCGACCGCGGTCGCGCTCGTCGCCGGCGGGCACCGCGTGGTCGCGTTCGATCTGCGCGGGATGGGCGAGTCGGACAAGCCGCGGTCGGCTTACGACTTCGACGTCTTCGCGGACGACCTCGCGGAGCTGCTCGAGTGGCTGGAGCTGGAAGACGCGACCCTGGTCGGCTGGTCGATGGGCTGCACCGTGGTGCTGCGGCACCTCGAGCGCGGTGCCCTGCGGGTCGGCAGGGCGGTGCTGCTCAACGGGCCGCTGCGCCTGACCCGTGCGGACGACTTCCCGCACGCGATGCCGGCGGAGCAGCTCGACTCATACCTCGCGGCGATGGCCGAGGACTGGCCCCGTTCCGAGCGGGCGTTCCAGGCCGAGTCGCTGCTTCGGGACGATCCGGAGCTGGTCGACTGGCTGACCGGGATCGCGCTGCAGACCCCGCTCGACGTGGCGCTCGCCACGGTACGGGCGCAGGCGACGCTCGACATGCGCGACGCGGTCCGTCGCGCCCCGGTCCCGCTGCTGGCCGCCTATGGCCGCCACGACCCGTACTACCCGACGACGCTCGGCGACTGGATCTCCGACGCCGCCCCCGACGGCCGCGCCGTCGTCTTCGAGCAGAGCGCGCACGGCACGCCGTTCGAGGAGCCCGCGGCGTTCGCCGACGCGGTCGCCGCCTTCGCCCGAGAGACGGGAGCGGTCGCGTGAGCGCCGGTGATCCCTCGGCGGTCGGCTGGCTGGCGCGGCTGCGCGCGGGCGAGCTGTCGGCCCGCGAGCTGACGGCTCGGACCCTGGACCGGATCGACGCCGCCGACGCGACCGTCCACGCCGTCGTCTCCCAGGACCGCCGGACGGCGCTCGAGGCGGCGGACGCCGCCGACGCGGCCCGGCGCGCCGGTGACCGGCGCCCGCTGCTCGGCCTGCCGATCACCGTCAAGGATTGCCTCGACGTCCGCGGTCTGCCGACGCTGTCGGGCACGCTGGCGCGACGCGGGCACGTCGCGGACGGCGACGCGACGGTGGTCGCCCGGCTGCGGGCCGCCGGAGCGATCCCGGTCGCGAAGACCAACGTCCCCGAGCTCTGCTCGTCCTTCGAGACCGACAACGTCGTCCACGGCCGGACCGACCATCCGCTCGATCCCGCCCGCACGCCGGGGGGCTCGAGCGGGGGAGAGGCGGCGTTGCTCGGCGCCGACGCGTCGATCGTCGGCGTCGGCACGGACGGCGGGGGATCGATCCGGGTGCCCGCGCACTACGTCGGCGTCGTCGGGCTGCGGCCGACCGTCGGGCGCACGCCCGAGACCGGCGCCTGGCCGGACACGCGGGCGGCCGGGACCGCCGACCTGACCTGCCTCGGCCCGATGGCCCGGCACGTCGAGGACCTGGCGCTGCTGCTGCCGATCATGTCCGGCGCCGACGGGATCGACCCGTTCGCGGTCGACGTGGCGCTCGGCGATCCGGACGCCGTCGGCCTGCGCGGCCTGCGGGTCGGCATCCTGATCGACCATCCGGACGCACCCCCGGTGACCCCCGGCGTGCGCGCCGCGGTGGACGCGGCGGCCCGGACCCTGGAGGGGCTCGGGGCGACGGTCGAGACGCTCGACGTGCGGACCCTGGTCGGCGACGGGCCGACGGCGACGGAGCTGTTCTTCGCCGCGGCCGGGGCGGACGGTGGCGCCGGGATGCGCGCCGCGACGGCCGGCGCCGACGGCC
>JBAZOW010000410.1:0-2528 GCA_041648495.1 Patulibacter sp. | reverse complement strand
CTTCGTCTACGACTACCTTCCCGCATCGGTCACGCTCCGCGAGGATCGTTGGACTGGGGAGAAGAAGCACGATGTCGAGCACTCCAAGTCGCTCGCGGAGTGGGCAGACGTCATCTGGGTGGAGTGGCTCGCTTTCAGCGCCCTTTGGTACAGCAAGGCCGTGCGCGACGACCAAGTCATGATCGTTCGGCAGCACCGCTACGAGCTCCTGCGGGACATGGGCGAGAGCATCGACTACTCGCGAGTTAGCGCAGTCGTGGCCATCGCAGTCCACACGATGGAGGGGGTGCACGAGCGTTTCGCGGTACCGCGCGACAAGCTCCGACTGATCCCAAACATCTATGAGGCAGACCGCTACGTCGTCGCGAGCGCCGATCAGCGCGACCGGCAGTTCCGGCTGGCCCTCGTGGGTTCGATTCCACGACTGAAGGGGCTGCATCGCGCGATCGAAGTGATCCAGCGCCTTCGTGCAATGGATTCACGCTATTCGCTGACAATCTTCGGCAAGCGCCCGGAGGACCTACCCTGGATCCTCTCGAAATCCGGCGAGGCGGAATATTTCGAGGCCTGCGACCAATTCGTGAGATCGGCCGGCCTCGAGGGCGCTATCAGGTACGCGGGGTGGGCGGACATCCGCCAGGAGTTGCATCGCTACGGCTACGTGCTTTCCACTTCCGACCTCGAGGGCTCTCATGTCTCGCCCGGTGAGGCGTTCCTCACGGGCAACGCCGGCCTATACCTTCGGTGGCGCGGCGCCGAGTACATCTATCCGTCCGAGTTCGGTTTCGACAGCCCAGCAACCATGGCGGAGTACATCGCCTCCGAGCCCCTGTTCGACCGCGCGGTTCAGAAGCAGATCACCGAGACGGCGTCGCAACTTGCCGAGGAGCAGGGGATCGCCGTATTCCTCAGCACCGTGCAATCCATCATCCACGAGCACTCGCTGTGACGGACGAGCAAAGCCCGTCGCGGCTCGAGATCGATCCCACCGCGTACGACCGGTTCATGGTGACGAGTGGCGTAGGCGCACGGACCGTTGACCTGCTCGGGGGGTTCGGGCGCGTGTCCCCCGTCCCGGTGGGCGCACCCATCGCCGAGGCAGCGTGGGACCGGATAGACCTCTTTGTTGTCGGCATCGATGCCGAGCCCAGATCCCCCGGGGTCGGCCTCACGTCTCCAGTCCGGACGGCAGCCCTAGCCAACGTGATTCGCGACTTGAAGCGCGCGGGCGCGACCGGCGTCGAACGCGTGGTGATCGAGGGGACCCTCGCGACCCAGCCCCACACCGGCGTCCTCCGCGCATTCTGCGAGCTCTACTTGGCACCGCAAGGAAGAACATCGGTGCTGAACAGCGCGCGGCCTCTCTCGGCGCCGGCCCGAGAGCTCGCGCGCGCCCACCGCGCCCTCGCGCGGACGGCGAAGGGCAGACGTTGATGCGAGTCCTCGTGCATGCCGAGGTAGAGCTTGCTGCAATCGACGGCTCCACTTCCTGGCTCATCTCCGTTAGCCGCTGTCTCGCCCTCGCAGGTGCACAGGTCGACGTGTTGGCTCGCAACGTACCAAAGCGGGCCATCGTCCTCGACGAGCTCCGCACGCAGTCAGGCGTCCACGTTGCGTACCCCAACGCCGAGGCGATGAATAGCCCGGAGGTCGTGGCGGCGACCATCATCGCGCGACACCGGGAGTCGCCGTACGACATGGTGCTGATCCGCGGCGAGCGGACCGCGCGGATCCTCGTGGGCTCTCCCGCTGTGCGTGGCGTGCTGTGGTACTACATGGTGGGGCTGCCGAGCGTGGATGCGGCCCCGTTCGCGCGCGCGCTGGCAGTTCCTCGCGAGATCGCGCGCGGAGCGCGCGGAGTCATGGCGCAAACCCCGTGGCTGCGCGACTACCTTCACGCGGTCGTCCCCGAAGCGATCGGCAAGACCGAGGTGTTGCCACCGATGGTGCCCGACAGCTTCTTCCGAGTTACCCCGCGTGGCAGCTCGCGAGCTCTCCGCCTCGGCTACGCGGGCAAGTTCGATCGTCCGTGGCACACCCTCGAGATACCCGCACTCGTGTCGACCCTGCGCGAGCGGGGGATCGTCGCGGAGCTGACGATGCACGGGGACAAAGTCCAGGCAGCCAAGGGTGATCCGCAGTGGCACATCCGGATGCGCAAGCTCATGGCGGATCCGCCAGCGGGTGTCCACTTCCCCGGAGCGTTGCGGCGCTCCGACGTGCCGAACTTCATGGCCGGCTGCGA
Organism: Patulibacter sp.; assembly: GCA_041648495.1. Taxonomy (GTDB): domain Bacteria; phylum Actinomycetota; class Thermoleophilia; order Solirubrobacterales; family Solirubrobacteraceae; genus Patulibacter. The sequence continues at coordinate 283 of JBAZOW010000410.1, read as the reverse complement.
CCTCGGAATCGGGTGGAGAGACCGGGCCCTCGATACCTCCTACGAGATCTCCACAAAGCTGCTTGAATTCTCCGCCGCCGGGGTGCCCGTGGTCTGCAACGACACCGCCATCCATCGGTCGATCTTCGGAGCTGAATACCCGCTGTACGTGCAAGACGACATCGGCGACGTGACCGCGGTCATCGACCGCTTCGTCCGGAGTGGCGAGAGCCTTCACGACTGGAGTCGACACGTCTCGAGAGCGGTCGTTCGGTTCGGCTTCGCCGCGACCGCAGAACGACTG
>JBAZOW010000409.1:0-2541 GCA_041648495.1 Patulibacter sp. | reverse complement strand
CCCGCATCCGCTCGACCTCCGCGCACCAGCGCAGGATCTCGCTGCTGATCATCGCCACCGGGATCCCGATGATCAGGACGAACAGGCCGGCCGAGAGCGACGCGAGCGTGACCGCGATCGAGAAGAACGCGGTGCCCGTGGCCAAGCCCAGCACCAGGTAGCTCGCGTCGCTGACGGCCTGGCGCAGCAACCGCCGCGGATCGCGTCGGGACGTTCGACCCGGGTCCGGGGCGTCGGGGCCCACCGGGGAGAACGGGATGGTCGGTGCGGTGCTCATACGGTGATCCTGATGATCGTATGCACCGGCGGCCACCGGGGCTTCCCGCGAATCCTGCGGGGGGAATCCCGACGCCGGCAGCGCCCGTCGGCGTCGCTGGTACCGCGTGGTTCCAGCCGTTAGGCTGGCCCCAGGAGCCTGTTGCCGAGCAGGTTTCCCGCCGCTTTCCGGCTACCCCGAAGGAACTTCATGCGCGCCGTCCAGATCGTCGACTACAGCGGTCCCGAGTCCGCCCTCCGCAGCGTCGAGCTGCCGGACCCCGAGCCCGTCCACCCGATGGCCGGACCGGGCGGTGGCCCCGGAGTGCTGATCGACGTCTACGCCGCGGGAGTCTCGTTCCCCGAGCTGCTGCAGACCCGCGGCGAGTACCAGCTCAAGCCGCCGCTGCCGTTCGTCCCGGGCAGCGAGGTCGCCGGCACCGTCGTGAGCGCACCGGAGGGGTCGCACCTGGCCCCGGGTGACCGGGTCGCCGCGTTCTGCTGGCTCGGCGGCTTCGCCGAGGTCGCCGTCGCCCCGCCCAGCATGACGTTCCGGCTGGACGGCGTGCTCGACTACGCGCAGGGCGCCGGGCTGATCCTCAACTACCACACGGCGTACTTCGCGCTGGTCACCCGCGGCCGGCTGGTCGAGGGCGAGACCGTGCTGGTCCACGGAGCCGCTGGCGGCGTCGGAACCGCCGCGCTGCAGATCGCGAAGGGGCTGGGAGCGACCACCGTGGCGGTCGTCTCGAGCGACGAGAAGGAGCAGGTCGCCCGCGACGCGGGGGCCGACCACGTGGTCCGCTCGACCGGCGCCTGGAAGGACGAGGTGCTCGAGCTGACCGGCGGCGTCGACCTGATCATCGACCCGGTCGGCGGCGACCGGTTCACCGACAGCCTGCGGTCGCTGCGCCTCGGCGGACGACTGGTCGTCGTCGGGTTCACCGGCGGCAGCATCCCCGAGGTCAAGGTCAACCGGCTGTTGCTGAAGAACACCGAGGTGATCGGCGCCGGTTGGGGCGGCTACCTGATGGAGGACCCCAAGCTGGCCGGTCGGATCGCCACCGAGCTGGACCGCCTGATCGAGCACGGCTTCGTGCGGCCGATCATCGGCCCCCGGTTCTCGCTCGACCAGGTCTCCGAGGCGCTGCTGACCCTCGACCGACGGACGGCGACGGGCAAGGTCATCTTGGACGTCCGCTGAGGCGTCCAGGAGCGCGTCGCTCAGTCGTCGTCGCGCTCCATCGCTTCACCCTCACGCAAGGCCCGGACCGCGGCCTTGCGCTGGTCCTTCGGGCAGCGGTCGAGCATCAGGATGCCGTCCAGGTGGTCGATCTCGTGCTGGAGCCGGCGGGCCAGACCCCCGGCGGCGTCGATCGTCACCTGGTGACCGCTCAGGTCGAGACCGCCGACGCGGACCCGCGAGGGTCGCTCGACATCGACCGCCACGCCCTGCAGCGAGAGGCAACCCTCGGTCTGCACGTCGGTCTCGTCCGACGACCACTCGACCACCGGGTTGATCAGCGCGGTCGCGGCGCCCAGCTCCTCGTCGCCCTCGCGGTAGACGAAGTAGCGCCGGAGGATCCCGACCTGGGTCGCGGCCAGGCCGGCCCCGAACGCGGCGTCCATGATCGTGATCAGCCGGCGGGCCTCGCCGACCAGCTCGTCGTCGACCGCGTCGATCGGGCGGGCGACCGCCTTCAGCGACGGATCGCCCCACTGACGGATCTGCTGCAGCGCGGCGTCGCGCCGCTGCAACTCGGCGTCCGTCAGCTGTCGTTCGCGTGCCATCGGCTAGGCGAGCGTCGGCACGGCGTCGGCCGCGGTCGGACGGACCAGGCCGCGCTCGTGGAGCACGACGGCCAGCTGGATCGTGTTGGTCGCCGCGCCCTTGCGCAGGTTGTCGCCGACCACGAAGAGGTCGAGCGCCCGGTCGTTGCCCGGGTCCCGGCGGATCCGACCGACGAGCACGTCGGGCCGCCCGTCGGCGTCGATCGCCAGCGGGTAGACCGCGTTCTGCGGGTCGTCGCGGATCTCGACGCCGGGCGCGGCCTCGAGCAGCTCGCGGGCGCGCTCGGGGCTCAGCGGCTCGCGCGTCTCGACGTTCGCCGTCTCGCTGTGGCCGTTGATCACCGGCACGCGGGTGCAGGTCGCCGAGATCCGGATCGACGGATCGCCGAGGATCTTGCGCGTCTCGTTGATCAGCTTGTGCTCCTCGTCGGTGTGGTCGTCGACGAAGTTGCCGGCGTGCGGCAGCACGTTGAAGGCGATCTGGTGCGCGTACGA
>JBAZOW010000408.1:0-2550 GCA_041648495.1 Patulibacter sp. | reverse complement strand
GCCGACGTCCAGATCTCGCTCTGCGGCGGGGAGGCCGTCAACGAGGCGTCGTGCCTGCTCTCGAGCAATCTGCTCCCGGGAGCAAGCTGGAACTTCGGTCCGATCCTCCTGCGCGCGCCGAATCCGATCCACCCCGCGACCCTGGCCGTCACCTTCCGCGTGTCCCGCCCGGGCGACGTGAACCACCTGAACGACTCGCTGTCGTTCACCGTCCCCTTCGAGAAGTCGTCGATCGACTTCGCGACCCTGCTCGATCCGGCGTCGCGAACGGTGACGGTCGGCGACACCGTCGCCTACACCCTGACGACCAGTGGGCAGGCCGACCCATTGGTCGGAGCGACGGCCACGGTGGCCGCGCCCGAGGGCGTGACCCTCGGCAACATCAGCGATTCCGACTGCACGTTCCAGAGCGGCGCGCCGCGGGGCCTGTCGTGCGACCTGGGCAGCACGCCGAACCGCACCATCACGTTCGACGCCACTTTCGCGGATGTCGACCCGCAGGCGACGCTCACGTCCGGCATCGGGTCGGAGTCGAACCTGGACCCCGTGCCCGCGAACGACCAGGCGACGTCCGCCGTGACGGTGAACGCGCTTCCCGTCGATCTCGTCACCACGGCGAGCGCGGACGAAGGGGTGGCCGCCGGCAAGGTCCGGTACCGCGTCGAGGTTCGCAACGAGGGCCCGAACGACGTACGCGAGGGCGTCCTGACGGGCGAACTGCCGGAGGGCGTCGCGTTCGATTCCTCCGACGGGACGTGCTCGGCCGCCGCCCGCGTCGTGACCTGCGACGTCGGGGAGATCGACAGCGACGAGTCGGCGATCACCGAGATCGTCGGGCTCGTCGACGGCGACCGCGCCGGACAGACCCTGACCGCGAGCTTCGACGCCTCCTCCGAGCTCCGCGAGACCGAGCCCGCGGACAACGCGACGACCGCGTCGTTCCTGGTCCTGCCGACGGTGCAGTCGGTGATCCTCTCGGGTCCGCCCGCCGTGACGGAGCAGTCCACGGCGAGCTTCACCTATGCGTCCGACGCCCGCCAACCGACGTTCGAGTGTCGGCTCGACGACGCGGCCTTCGACGCGTGCCCGTCGAGCGGGATCAGCTACGTCGATCTTCCTGTCGGCGACCACCACTTCGCGGTCCGGGCGATCGACGTCGCCGGCAACGTCGGACCTCCGACGCTGCACACGTGGTCACGCGTGCCGCATCCCGTTCCGCTCCCGCTGCCTCTCGATCCCCTTCCGCTCGGGCCTGTCGCTCCCGGCCCGCTGGCTCCCTTCGTCCCGGCACCGGCACCGGCACCGCCGTCGATCCCCGGGGCGACGCGCCCCCGCATCGGCACCGTGCGGGTGAGCGGCCCGACCCGGGTGCGGAGGGGCGAGAAGGCGACCTACCGGATCGCCGTCACCAACGCCGGCGACGCCGCGGCCCAGGCGGTCCGGATCCGGGTCACCGGAAAGGGCGTCGTCGAGCACCGAACCGCCCTCCGCAGGATCGCCGCCGGCGCGACGAGGACCTTCCCGATCACGATCCGTGCGAAGATCACCGGCCGCGTCCGCCTGTCCTTCCGCGTCTCGTCCCCGACCGCGGGGCACCAGACCGCGCAGAAGACGATCACCGTCGGAAGGTAGCTCGGCGCCCGGAGCCACCCACCGGATCGGCCGTCATGGCAACGGGTAGTGGGTCCTCATGAACGTCTGCCCCACCTGCGGCCAGCCCGCGACGCGTGCGTTTCCGCCTGACGACGGTTGGGAGTGCCGGAACGAGGCGTGCCCGGAGTTCGGTCAGCCCCTCGGCGAACACGAACCGGCACCGCCGGGACCGTTGACGCCCCGCGGCCCGGAGCCTCCGCCCGATCGGTGATCGGGAAGATCCGTTCGGAGACCGCAGCGAGTCGATGGCTAGTCGCCAGGGGGACTTCAGCCGCGCGCCGACGGTTCGCGTCCTCGATGGCAGCCCGCAACCGGTCTTACCGCCGACCTCTCGGCCAGATCCGCGCTCAGGCTTCGCGGTCGCCGTCGTCGGCCTCGGCGGCAAGCACCGCCGCGATGGCCGCCGGCGGCTTCCGGCACCCGCAGGCCTTCATGTGCTCCCGGTGCCACGCGACCCGTTGGTCGGGCGTCGGGCTTTCCGGCATCGGATGGGATCGATGCCACTCCGCGTTCATCGCCATGAGGCCGGATCGTACTGCCCTCCCCGTGGGCATCTCGCAGCGCTCGGGGTGCTCGCGGTGCCCAGCTGTTCCGAACCCGTCGGTGGCGACCGTAGATGACGGCTCGAGTTGCGGATCGATCGCGAACTCGCTGGCTCGACGTGTCGACGGCGTCTATCCTTGACGCATGTGCCCTGCTGGAGCGGATCACGGTCGACGCTGATGTCACCATCGTGATCGCCTAGCGTGCGGTTCCTCGTTGACGCGCAGGTGCCACGGCGTCGGTCCTGTTGGGAGAACATGTGACTGATCGATTCCGGGTGCTCGTCACCAAGATCGGCTTCGATGGCCACGACCGGGGAAGCCGCATCGTCGCGGCATACCTTCGCGACGCGGG
>JBAZOW010000407.1:0-2554 GCA_041648495.1 Patulibacter sp. | reverse complement strand
TGCGCCGCCCACCTGCACTGTCCGCCGCTGGCGGTCGCGGTGGCCGCCGACGCGGCGGTCAGCGCGCTCAACCCGTCGCTGGACTCGTGGGACCAGGGTCCGTCCTCGGCCGCCGTCGAGGACGAGGTGATCTCGGCGCTGGCCGCGCTGGTCGGCTTCGACCCGATCGCCGCCGGCGGCACGATGACCACCGGGGCAACCGCGTCGACCCTGACCGCGTTGCTGCTCGCCCGCGACGCCGCCGGCGATCGCCCCGTGCGGATCGCCTGCTCCGACCACGCGCACTTCTCGACGGCGCGCGCCGCGCAGACGCTCGGCCTGACGGCGACGGCGGTCACGGTCGTGCCGAGTGCCGACGACGGGCGGATCCGCGTCGACGCGCTCGGCGCGGCGCTGGACGCCGAGCCGGACGCCGCCTGGATCGTCGTCGCGACGGCGGGGACCACGGACCTGGGCGCGATCGACCCGCTGATCGCGGTCGCCGAGGTCACCGCCCGTCACGGCGCCTGGCTGCACGTCGATGCCGCCTACGGCGGGGGCGCGCTGCTGTCGGACGAGCTGGGCGCGTTGCTCGACGGGATCGACCGCGCCGACAGCGTCGCGATGGACTTCCACAAGCTCGGCTGGCAGCCGGTGGCGGCCGGCGTGCTGCTGCTGCGCGACCGGCGGCGGATGAGCCCGATGGACCTGCAGGTCGCGTACCTCAACGCGGTCGACGACGACGTCGCCGGCTACGAGGATCGGCTCGGCCGCTCGCTGCGCACGACCCGCCGTCCGGACGCCTTCAAGCTGCTGGTGACGATGCGCGCGCTGGGGCGCCGGGGGTTGGGCGACCTGGTCGACCGCTGCCACGCGCTGGCCCACGACGCGGCCGACGAGGTCGAGGCGACCGGGGGGCTCGAGTTGCACTCCAGACCGACGCTGACCACGGTCCTGCTGCGTCCGACGATCGCCGACCCGAAGGCGCGCGACGAGCGCTGCGCCGAGATCCGCCGCGCGCTGCTGCGCGACGGCCGCGCGGTGATCGGCCGGACCGAGCTGCCCGGCCACGGCCCGGGCCGCCGCTGGCTCAAGCTGACGCTGCTCAACCCCGCGGCCTCGCCCGCCGACGTGCGGGCGCTGGTCGGGTTGGTGGCTACCGCTTCAGCGTGACGGTGGTCGTCGCCGCCTTGCCGTAGATCGGCTTGTCGGCCGAGTTCCTGCGGCCGGTGGCGGCGCGCAGCGAGAGCTTGACCTTCACCGACTTCTTCAGCTTGAGCAGCGCGCGGGCGTTCTTCGAGAGCTGCAGGCGGACGGTGCCGGTCTTGCCCGACGCGACGCGGTAGGTCTTCCAGCTGGTCAGCGTGAGCGCCCGGGCCTTGCCCTTGGCGGTGGTGCGCTCCTTGCCGGCGGTCGCGATCCGCACCTGGCCGTCGGCGGCGATCAGACCGGGGTTGCGCAGCTTGACCGCGACCGACGTGCGCTGACCGTTGGTCTTCAGGCTCTTGGCGTTCAGCGTGGTCCGCGGCGACACGACGACCGGGGCCTCGACCCCGGTCGCCTCGGCGTTCGGGTCGACGTAGGCCAGCTCGAACGGCGGCGCCGCCTGGGTCGAGAAGCTGTTGCCGTCGGTCGACCCGCGGCCGGGCTGGCAGTCGAGGTCGAAGACCGTGCTGTTGGACAGCGCGGCGCGGATGAAGATCGAGCCGGTCGGCTGGTAGGCGGCACCGCCGTTGCGACCCGGGATCGGGGGCAGCGTGCCGGGGGGCGCCTGCTCGAAGGTCACGCGCCCACCCTCGTCGGTCGGGGCGGTCCAGACGCTCTCGGGGAGCGGCACGGTGACCGCCAGCGGGGTCGCGCCGCCGAACTGCTGACCGTCCCGCGCGGTGATCGCGGTCTCGGCGGTGACCGCGGCCTTGAGCACCTGCGTGCCCTGGGCCGACCCGCGACCGGCGACGGCGATCCAGACCTCGGCCGGAACGCGGTTGGGGCCGGCGCTGAGCAGCCCCAGGTTGTAGCCGTACTCGGCGATCCAGTCGGGGAACGCGGCGGCGACGGCCATGCCCTGCAGCTTGAATCCGGCGCCCGGCGGGACGTAGACCGGCGCGGCGGTGCCGGCCATCCGGATGTCGAGGCTGCGCCAGTAGCCGTCGATCATGTACTTGCAGGCGTTCGGGGCGACCGCCTCGGCGGCTCTCGACGGCGTGGCGAACGCGGTTGCCGCGACGGCCGTGACGAGCAGGCCGGAGAGAGCAGGGGCAAGGCGACGCGAACGTGCGGTCATGGGGTCCTCGGAGGTGCGGTGATGACTCGACGGCGGGGGCCCGGGCGGCGATGCGGCAGACCGCGGGCAGAACGGCGGACCCCTTCGATTTATGCAACCCTAACACCGCTGCGAGATCGACGCGCCTTCGGTATTCGGTGACCCGAACTCGGCGGCCGTGGCCTCCCTCTCCACCCCTCCCGATGTCGCTCGCCTCCCCCGATATCGCGTCCCCGTCCGGCGCTTCCGCGTCGTCGAGCGACCCCGCGGCCGCGGCCGAGGCGTTCCACGTCTCCGCGCTGCTCAACTGCG
>JBAZOW010000406.1:0-2564 GCA_041648495.1 Patulibacter sp. | reverse complement strand
CACATCATCTCATACTACCCGATCGCCGTCGCCGCCGCGATCTGGACCGCCGCTCCGACCGCCGTCGCCGCGCCGCTCTCGGCGGCCGAGAACCAGGCCTGCCAGTACAGCTACGACCAGGCGTGGCGGGTGGTGCCGGTGAAGCTCACCGGCACGCTGCGCAACGCGGACACCGACGCCGAGCTGACGCCGGGGTCCGCGTTGGCGCCCGGGCAGCGCGTGCGGCTCGCCGACCCCGTCGTCTCGGCCACGCTGCCCGGCTGGATCGCGCCGTTCGCCTTCGACGGCGGCGTGATCGGTCCGGGCATCAGCACGATCCCGGTCAACGGCTGGATCTCGGTCGAGGCGACCAACACGCTGGAGGGCACCAGCGCCCCGATCGCGTTCTCCACGAGCGCGACCAGCCATGTGAACGTGCAGCCCGGCGAGGCACCGACCGAGGACACCGCCTACTTCGACCCGGTCGTTGCGAGCTTCGAGGGTCCGACCTGGACCGCGACCGGCGGCGACGTGGTGGTCCGCCAGGCCGTCGGCACCAAGATGACCCCGATCCCGGCGGGCCGCGACGGCAGCCTCGTCCAGGTCAACGGCTCGTTGTTCGTCTCGGCGGCGCTGGACGCCAACACCCGCCTGTTCCTCGACTGCCTCGCGGGGGCGCAGCTGGACGAGGGCGCCAACCACGGCGACAAGCTGCCCGATCCGCTGAGCGCGCTCGGCTTCCGCGTGCCGGGCTTCCGCGGCACGGTCGACGGTGCGCCGCTGAACGGCTCGAGCGCGGTCGACGTCGACGCGCAGCTCGAGAACCCGTCGGTCTTCCGCGGCGCGGTCGGCCAGGCCGTCACGGTCGACGGCAGCCGGCTGCGACTGCGGCTCTCGACGGACCAGCGCGCGGCCTGGCTCGGCACGACCGGCACCGCGTCGGTCTCGGGCGACGTGACGATCGTCGGCGAGCGCAGCACGGTCGGTCAGCAGACCGTGACCCTGCCGTCCACGAGCGTGCCCGCCGCCGGCAGCGGCGACATCGTGCTCGACGTGCCCGCGACGACCTGGACGCCGACCGGCAGCACCGGCGTCGACCTGCGCAGCGCCGACGCGATCACGTTGCAGGCGACCGTCGGTGGGACCCCGCGGACGCTGACGCTGCAGCGCGACCTGCTGCGTCCGACCGCCTACCCGTTCGCGTACCTGCTCGGCCCCGATCCGCGGACCCGGTTCGAGGACGACACGCCGCCGACCCAGAGTCCGACGAACCCGCCGCTGCTCGAGGGGCCGAAGGGCTTCGCGCCGCCCCCGCCGCCGCTGACCAAGCGGACGACGGTCAAGATCGCCTCGTCGCGCCTCAAGCGCAGCAAGAACGCGATCAAGATCCGGCTGAGCAACCTCAGCAGGACGGCCACGACCACCGGCAAGCTCCAGCTCGTGACGACGTCGAAGTACCGGGTCGGCAAGAGCAAGAAGAAGCGGACGGTCTCGCTGATCGCGTCGCGCTCGTTCTCGCTGGCCAAGGGCCGGAGCACGACCTACACGGTCAAGCTGACCAAGGACGCGACGACGCTCCTGAAGACCCGGAAGTCGCTGAAGGCCAAGCTGACGGTGACCCCGACGAGCACGCGGACCCAGAGGACCGTGACCCGGACGGTTACGGTCAAGCGGTGATCGAGACCCCACGAACGGTACGCGGGCGGCTGTCGCCGGAGCCCCTGCTGCAGCGGATCGGCGGCGGCGACGTTGCCGCAGCGATCAGCTTCGCCGGGCAGGGCGTCGACGTGCTCGAGGAGCTCGTGGCGCTGGTCGCCGGCGATCCCGGCCTGCTGGCGCGCGTCGAGCTGGCCGAGGACGTGCTGACCGGGCTGGCGGCCTCGCCGCTCGGCGAGGCGTCGGGCGCGTTCCGCCACGGCACCGAGATCCGTTCGTGGGTGATCGATCCCGACGCCGCGCCACCCGCCGCCTACCGGCGCGGGGCAGCGCTCTCGTACCCGCTGCTGCTGCTCGCCCAGACGCTGCTCTGGGACACGCTGGACCGCGACGGCCTGACCGACGCGCTGACGACCGGGCGCGTCGTCGCGACGACCGGGCACTCGCAGGGACTGCTGGCCGCGCTGATGGTCGCCGAGGCCGCCGGCCGCGACGGCGACGCGCGGTACGCGATCGACGACGCGCTGCTCGCGCGCTACCTGCGCTACTCGTGGGCCCAGGGCCTGCACATGGCGGCGGTCTCCGAGCCGATCGACGAGGCGCGCGAGCTGGCCCCGCTGGTCGCGGTCGGCGGCGTCCGTCGGTCGCGGCTCGATCCGCTGCTGGACCTGGCCAACGCCCGGCTGCCGGAGGACCGGCGGGTGGCGGTGGCGCTGGTCAACGGCGCGACGTCGCAGGTCGTCGGCGGGCCGCAGCCGTCGCTGGCGCTGCTCCGCTCGACGCTCGACGCCCAGGCGGCGGAGGAGCGGGCGGCCCGTCAGCGCGGCACGCGCGGGGGTGCGCCGCTGCGCTTCGACTGGAGCCCGCTCCCGGTCGACGTCCCGTTCCACACGCCCGGGTTGGCGGCGGCGCAGGCCCGCTTCGTCGGC
>JBAZOW010000405.1:0-2571 GCA_041648495.1 Patulibacter sp. | reverse complement strand
GTGGAGCTGCTCGACGCCGCCGAGTAGGTGCGCGGCGGCCCCGGCGCGGCGGTAGTACGCGCCGCGCTGGTGCGGGTTCTCGCCGTAGCGGAGGGTGCGCTCCTTGACGTAGCCGAAGCTGAGCTGCGGAGCGAACGGCACGCGGCCCCCGGCGGCGAGGCGACCGTGCGGGTGGCCGAGCGGCAACGCCGTGCCGTTGAAGTCGTCCTGCTGCTGCAGGAAGCCGCTGATCGCGGCGTCGTAGCGCGCGGTCGTGGCGTAGGCCTGGAGCGCGAGGTTGCGGCGGGTCGCGAGGCTCAGCGAGCCGTCCTCGGACGCCTGCAGCTCCTCGATCACGGCGGGGTACTGACCGGCGTCGGTGAGGATCGTCGCGTAGGCGTGGTTCTTGGCCGCCGCGCGGATCAGCGAGGGGCCCCCGATGTCGATGTTCTCGATCGCCTCGGCGATCGTCACGCCCTCACGGGCGATCGTGTCCTCGAACGGGTACAGGTTGACGACCACGAGGTCGATCCAGCCGATCTCGTGCTGCTCGGCCGCCTGGGCGTGGCTGTCGAGCTGGCGGACGCCGAGGATGCCGGCGAACAGCCGCGGGTGCAGGGTCTTGACCCGGCCGTCCATCATCTCCGGGAAGCCCGTGACGTCGTCCACGGCGACGACGGGAATCCCCGCGTCCGCGATCGCCTTGGCGGTCCCGCCGGTCGAGACGAGCTCGGTTCCCTGGGCGTGGAGCGCCTGAGCCAACTCCACCAACCCCGTCTTGTCGGACACCGAGAGCAACGCTCGGCGTACGGGAACACGATCGATGGGGGTGATCTCCAAGGGGTCCAGCATCGTTCCCGAGCATACGGCGGGGCGCGGGATCTCGCGGGCTGCGTGAGTCCGAGCCGACAGGTCGTCTGTGACGTATTACCCACAGCAAAGCTCCGTCCGTCACGATACGACCATGTTTCGCAATCGATTGATCGCGCTTCCGCTGCTCCTGGCCGCGCCGTTCGCCGTCGCCGCCTGTGGAGGCGACGACGACGCCAACACGGCGCAGAACGAGGCCCTGACCGCAGCCAGCACGGCCCAACAGGCCGCGACCACGGCCACCGACGACGTGCAGAAGGCCGCCGAGCAGGCCCGCACGACCGCCACCGAGGCGGCCCCCGAGGCGAGTACCGAAGCGTCCAAGACGGCGACCTCTCGGACCCCGACCAGCACGACGGCCACCGAAGCCGCGCCCGCCGAGTCGCGCCGGACGTCCACGGAGGCCGCGGACCAGGCCCGCAAGCGGGCCAGCCGAGCCGCCGAGAAGGCCCAGAAGCAGAGCGGAGCCGGAACCCCGCCCGCGGCCGACGCCGAGACGACCGCGATGCAGAAGCGGCTCCAACAGGCGACCAGCGGGGTGCAGAAGCAGATCCAGGACATCCAGAAGCAGATGGCCGACGGCAAGCTGTCGCCCGAGCAGGGTCAGAAGCAGCTCGCCGCGCTGTCGCAGCAGATGCAGCAGGCGATCATCGACGCGGCCGAGCAGCTGGACCGCGAGGGCAAGCTGCCGGCCGAGGCCAAGAAGCAACTCGAAGCGATGAAGAAGCAGGCGGCGGCGAGCCAGAGCGGGCAGTAGGGCGCTTCGACCGCGGGACCTGCCCGCGGCGTCGCTCAGCCGACGACGTCGCGGCGCGGGACCAGGCGGCCCTGCGCCGCCCGCCGCACCGCTTCGGGCAGCAACCGGTGCTCGATCGGCCGCAGCGCCGCGAGCACCTCGCCGGGTCCTTCGACGTCCGGCAGTCGGACGCCGTCCTGGAGCAGGATCGCGCCGGTGTCGACGCCCTCGTCGACCAGGTGCACCGTCACGCCGAAGACCTCGGCCCCGTGCTCCACCGCCTGCTCGATCGCGCGGATCCCGGGGAACGCCGGCAGCAGCGACGGATGGACGTTGATGATCCGATCCGGGAACGCACGGATGAAGGTCGGCGTGAGGATCGCCATGTAGCCGGCGAGCACCACGAGCTCGACCCGCCCCTCGACCAGCCAGGCGGCGATCGCGGCGTCGCGCTGCTCGCGGGTCTCGTGATCGGCCCGGAGGAAGACGCGCTGCGCGATCCCGGCGGCGCGGGCGCGCTCCAGGGCGTGGGCGTCGGGCTTGTCCGACGCGACGGCCACGATCGCCGCCTCGGCGGGATCGAGCGTGTCGAGCAGCGCCTGCAGGTTGGTGCCCTGACCGGACGCCAGCACGCCGACGCGCAGAGGATGGGAAGTCGCGCTCATGCCACGTCCTGGAGGTCGAAGGTCTCACCGTCGACCGCGAGCGACAGCACCGGGTAGTGGCCACCGGAGCTGACGATCGCCCCGCTCTCGAGCAGCGCGTCGACGCGCTGGAGCATGTCAGCCGCACGCAGGTCGGCGTGGCGCGCGTAGGCGGGCAGTCCGTCGTAGCCGTTGGCCAGCAGCTTCTGCGAGCGTCCGCCGCGGAGGATCTCGGCCACGCGGTTGCGGCCGATCGCGGGCTGCGCGTCGCGGATCACCTCGAGGATCGACGTGTCCACGGCGGTGCGGTCGCCGGGCGGCAGCGGGCGGCCGGCGCGGGCG
>JBAZOW010000404.1:0-2631 GCA_041648495.1 Patulibacter sp. | reverse complement strand
CTCCCGCTCGTACACCCGACCGCGCGCGACGTCGCGGCGGCTTGACCGCGGTGGTGCTGGCCGCGGGCGAGGGACGCCGGTTCGGCGGACCGAAGCAGCTCGCCGAGCTCGACGGGCGACCGCTGCTCCGCCACGTGCTCGACACCGCGCTCGGTCACCCCGACGTCGACCGGGTGGTGGTCGTGCTGGGTGCGCGCGCCGCCGTGGTTCGCGCCGCCGTTCCCGACGACGAGCGCGTACGACTCGTGACCTGCGCGGACTGGGCCGACGGGCCGAGCGCCTCGCTGCGCTGCGGGCTCGCGGCGCTCGACGGCGGCGACGCGCTGGTGCTGCTGGCGGACCAGCCGCGGATCCCGGCGGCCGCGATCGACCGCGTGCTCGCCGTCGACGCGCCGCTCGTGCGGGCCACGGTCGACGGAGCGCCCGGGCACCCGGTGCTGATCGGCGCGGACCACCGCGAGCGGCTGGCCCGGCTCGACGACGACGAACGTCGCGCGCTGCTGCGGGCCGAGGCCGCGACGGCCGAGATCGGCGACCTCGGCGGAACCGGCGACGTCGACCGCCCGGACGACCTGGACCGGCTGCGGACGCACTAGGACGCGGCCCCGGCGAGCCACCGTCCGGCGCGGCGCGGCGCGGGGCGACGCGCTCACGAGGCCCCGGCGTCCGACGCGTGGATCCGCCCGCGTCCGTCCCGCAGCGGCTTGCCGTCGCGCCCGCGCTCGAACGCCACGATCTCGGCCGCGATCGACAGCGCGGTCTCGACCGGTCCGGCGCCGCCGATGTCGAGCCCGCACGGTCCCGAGATCCGGTCGATCTGCTCCGCGGTCAGTCCGGCCTCCTCCAGCCGCGGGCGCCGCCGCTGCTGGTTGCGCCGCGACCCGAGCGCGCCGACGTAGAACGCCGGGCTCCGTACCGCCGCCACCAACGCGGGGACGTCGAACTTGTGGTCGTGGGTCAGCACCACGACGGCCGTCGATGCGTCGAGTCCGACCTGCGCGAGCCCCTGCTCGGGCCAGGCGACCACCAGCTGCTGCGCCGACGGCACCCGGGCGGCCGTGGCGTAGCGCTCGCGGGCGTCGACCACGGCGGTCTCCCAGCCGAGTCGGCGCGCCAGCGCGCAGAGCTGCTCGGCGATGTCGTAGGCGCCGACCACCACCAAGCGAACGGGCGGGCCGTAGACGTCGGCCAGGACCCGGACGCCGTCGTGCTCGATCACCGTCGAGCGGGTCAGACCGGTGCTGCGGGCCACGAGCGCGGCCAGGCCGGGCAGCTCACGATCGCCCTCGACGGCCGCCAGCGGGTCCGGATCCGCGACGTCCGGGTCGAGGGGGACCAGCGCCTTGCGCGCGACGGCCGGGCCTTCGAGCACCGTCAGCACCACGCCGCGGCGTCCCGACGCCTCGAACGCGGCGATCCGCTCGGCGGTCAATCCGTCCGCGTCGCCCGTCGGCAACGTCTCGACGAAGACGTCGATCTCGCCGCCGCAGGGCAACCCGACGTCCAACGCGTCGTCATCGCTGATCCCGTAGGTCTGCAGCCGCGGGGGTGCGCCGCGCAGCACCTCGTCGGCCACCCGGCAGACGTCGACCTCGACGCACCCGCCGGATACCGAGCCGGCGACCTCGCCGGACTCCGCCACGACGAGCTTCGTGCCGACCGGCCGCGGCGCGGAGCGCCGGGTGGCCACGACCGTCGCCAACGCGATCCGCTCGCCCGCGGCCCGCCAGCGCTCGATCTCGGGCGTCAACGCGTGCATCGGCCCTAGACCGCCGCGGCCGGTCCCTCGGCCGCCTGACGGTCGACCGCGGCCAGCGCCAGGCGCGCCTGCGCGGCGACGATCGCCGGGAGCACGCGCTGACCGACCGCGCGCATCGTGCCCGACACCGCGTAGTCCGCGGACCAGGTGATGCGGCTGCCCGAGCCCTCGGCCGCGATGTCGAGCCGCAGGACCATCGCCAGCCGGTGCTCCTCGCCCCGGCCCTCGACCTCGAAGGTCACGGCGTGCGGCACCGGCGCGTGGACCGTCCAGTCGGTCCGGAAGACCACGTCGCCGAGCGCCAGGCGCGGGCGGACCGTCGCCGTGAAGCGCCCGGCCGCCCGGTCGTCCCACGCGAAGTCCTCGACGTTGGGCAGGGCCGGAATCAGTCGCGACGGGTCGGTCAGGACCGCCCGCACCGCGTCGGGTCCCGCGGAGAGCAGAGTGGTGCCGTCGCTGATCATCGCGACGTCACCTCCGCGCCGCGCCGTCCGCCCGGGGTCGGATCGTGGAGCAGCGACCAGACCCGCTCGGTCGGGTTGTGCGAGTCGGTGACGATCGCCCCGGTCCCCCGGAGCGCGTCCTGAATCGCGGAGCAGACGGTGTGCAGGGCACCGCCGCCGCCCTCGCCCATGCCCTTGCTGCCGGTCGGCGTGAACGGCGACGGCGAGACCACGTGGCCGGTGCGGAAGGCGGGGGTGTCGGGTGCCGAGATCACGTGATAGTCCCAGAACGTGCCGTTGAGCAGCTGACCCTGCTCGTCGTACTCGAGCGTCTCCTGGAGCACCGCGGCCACGCCGTGGGCGGCCGCTCCGTGGATCTGCCCCTGGACGATCTGCGGGTTGATCGGCACGCCGCAGTCGTCGATCGCC
>JBAZOW010000403.1:0-2636 GCA_041648495.1 Patulibacter sp. | reverse complement strand
CCGGGTCCGCCCCACCACCGGCCCCGGCGCAACCCGACTCGGCGTCCTCCGGAAATCCGCCGAGCTCCGGATCCTCAGGGTCCTCCGGATCGTCCGGCTCGTCCGAGTCTTCTGACCCGTCGGGCTCGTCCGGCTCGTCGGCCGCATCCGGCTCTTCCGGCTCCGGGGTGGTCACCGACGGTGCCGAGGAATTCGACCTCGGCGACTAAGCGCAACGCCTCGACGCCGGGCGGCTATCTCGCTGCGGTGCGGACGCCGGGGTGCGTCAGCCGACGCGCACGATCCGGAGCGACGTCTTCGCCGTCTTCAGCGCGTGGTTGAGCTGGCGCAGCGTCCTGCCCTGCTTGTCGAGCAGGGCCGCGGCGTCGGCGGTTCCGGCGTCGCACCCGCGCAACGACGCGAAGATCCGGAGTTGGCCGTACCGCTTGGCGGCCACGCGAATCGCAGCCATTCCGTACATCCCGGTGATGTCGGGCAGGCCCTCACCACCGGTCAGCGACGGACCGATCGTCCCCCACGCGCCGCCGGGTCGCGAGCCGCTGCCCATCAGGTCCGCACGCTCGCCCCGCGGCACCTGCTCACCCGCGGTCAACCGGGTCGCCTTGCCCCGCATGCTCGCGTGCACGTCGAGCGCGCACGCGCCCTCGACGACCCGGAAGCGGACGTACGAGTGGCGGCCGCCGCCCGCCACCTGGGTCCAACCGGCGGGCCGAGCGAAGCTGACCGTCCCGCGGAGCTCGGTCATCGAGGTCAGCGTCTCACGGACCCCGAACGACGGCGATGGGTCCGACGACGACGCGGCGTGGGCCGTGCTCGGCACGGCCACGCTCACGGCTACGACGGAAGCGACGACGATTCGACGGAGACGCATCGCGGCAGTGTAGGACGTCAGCACCGTCGCATGCGCTACCCAAAGACGTCACGGCGTGTGGCCCCGAGCCATAGGTCGTTTGGTGGGCTGTCGGGTGGGGCAACGGGAGAACATGACCATCAATGCACCCGGAGTCGCGTCCGGAGATCACCAGCGGCCGCTGGCCGTGGTGACCGGCGCGACCGCCGGCATAGGACGGGAGCTGGCGCGCGTCTTCGCCGAAAACGACTTCGACGTCGTCGTCTCGGCCGAGGACGACCGTGTCGACGGTGTCGCCGACGAGCTGCGCAAGACCAGCGGGGTCACGGTCCACGGGGTCCGCAGCGACCTGGCCACGTTCGACGGCTGCGAGCAGCTGGTCGACGCCGTGGCCGAGCTGGGACGGCCGATCGACGCGATCGCCCTGAACGCCGGGGTCGGCGTGACCGGCGACTTCGCGCGGGACACCGAGCTGCGCGACCACCTGCGGCTGATCGACCTGAACGTCAGCTCGACCGTCCATCTGGCCCGGCGCTTCGCTCCGGCGATGATCGCGCGCAAGTCGGGACGGATCCTGATCACGTCGTCGGTCGCGATCAGCACCCCGGTGCCCTACCAGTCGACCTACGCGGCGTCGAAGGCCTTCGTCCACTCGTTCGCCCAGGCGTTGCGCAGCGAGCTCGAGGACTCCGGGGTCACCGTGACCGCGCTCCAGCCCGGCGGGACCGACACCGAGTTCTGGGCCCGTTCCGGTGCCGAGGACTCCCAGATCACCCGTGCCGACATGAGCGACCCCGCGGACATCGCCCGCACCGGCTACGACGCGATGATGCGCGGCGACGACCACGTGATCGCCGGCAAGCTCTCCCACAAGCTGGCCGAGAAGGTCGGCGCGGTGCTTCCCGACAAGCTCTCGGCCCGGCTGACCGCCACCGCGACCCGCCCGCGCGGCACCGGACGGCACGTGCTGTGAGCCGAGCAGCCCCCGCGGTGGAGCTGATCGACCGGAACGCGAACGGCGGCGCTAGCGGCGGGGCCGCGCGGTCACGACCACCGGCAGCGTGACCGTCCGTCCCCCGTCGAAGACCCGGTAGACGAGCGCGCTCTCCCCGGCGGCGGGCGCCGCCAGCGTCACGACGAAGCGACCCCGGCGATCGCTGCGGATCTTCCGGACCGTCGTGCCTCCCGGAGCGCAGAACGGCGTCGCGCGGACGGTCAGCACGCGCCGGCCGGTGACCCGGCCGAGCGACCCACGGACCCGCATCTGCCCGGTCTTCAGGTTCAACCGCGCCGAGAGCGTGGCGCGCCGGTTGGCGACCAGCGACCGGGAGCGCCGGCGGTCGATCCGCAGCTGGTACCGCGCCCGCGCCGCCGCTCGCACGCTCTTCGGCGCCGCGACGACGGTCTCCACCGCCCCGCCGGACCGCACGGTCGTCGTTCCCACCCGCCTGCCGTCGCGCAGCACCGTCACCGAGCGTCCGACCAGCGATCGCTCGGCCACGCCCGTCAGCCGCACGCGCGACATGGTCCGCGGCCCGGCCGCCGCCACACCGACCAGCTCCAGCCCGCCGACCGGACAGGTCTCGGCCGGGACGTCCGGGGCGACCGGCACGGGCAGGGCGAGCCGCGGCGGACCGCCCGGCGCCGGACCGCCCAGCGGGGTCGCCTCCGGTACGACGGAACCGCCGGGCGCGAGCTCGACGCCGGGACCCGACGGCTCGGGCAGCACGGTCCGGTTGAGGAAGACCGAGACGTCGTGCGACATCGCGTTGGCCGTGACGACGTC
>JBAZOW010000402.1:0-2667 GCA_041648495.1 Patulibacter sp. | reverse complement strand
CTGCAGGTTCCGCAGCCCGGGGGTGTTGGGCGAGCTGACGTTGACCACCAGGTAGTCGGCGTGCGGCGCGAGCAGCCGGGCGGAGCGCTCGTAGTCCGCCTCGACCGCCGCCTGGTCGTCGTCCGGCACGACCTTGGTCTTGCCGATGTTGATGCCGAGGACGGGTCTCGATACGCCCGTCGCTCGTTCCTCACGACGGGCTACTCGACCACCGAAAGATCCCGCGCCCGTCGCTCGTTCCTCACGACGGGCTACTCGACCACCGAAAGATCCCGCGCCCGTCGCTCGTTCCTCACGACGGGCTACTCGACCACCGAGAGACCTCTCCCGAGCGGCGAGGCGGTGGGCGACGGCGGCGGCGCCGTCGTTGTTGAAGCCCATCCGGTTGACGACCGCACGGTCGTCGGTGAGCCGGAACAGCCGCGGCTGCGGGTTGCCGGGCTGCCCGTGGCCGGTGACGGTGCCGACCTCGACGTGGCCGAAGCCGAGCGCGGCGAGGGCGTCGATCCCGACGGCGTTCTTGTCGAAGCCCGCCGCCAGGCCCAGGACGTTGGGGAACGTCAGGCCCATCGCGTGCACCGGAGTGCCCGGCGTGCGCCGCCGGGACAGCACCGGCTGCGCAGCCCTGACCGCCCGGAAGCCCAGGTGGTGGGCCCGCTCCGGGTCGATCCGGGTCGCGACCCGGTCGAACAGGACGTCGTAGGGTTTCGAGGCTCGCTGCGCTCGCACCTCAACCACCGTTCCGAGCGGCCCACTCCTGCAGGGACCGGACGCCGATGTCGCCGCGGCGCATCGCCTCGATGCCCTGCACCGCGGCGCCCAGACCCTGGACGGTGGTGATGCAGGGGACGTTGGCGCGCACGGCCGCCGTGCGGATCTCGTAGCCGTCGAGGCGGGCCTGGCTGCCGCCGCCCGCGCCGTACGGCGTGTTGACGATCAGCTGGATCTCGCCGTCGTGGATGAGCTGGACGGTGGTCTTCTCGCCGTTCGGCCCTTCGCCCTCGAAGTGCTTGCGCACGATCGTGGACGCGACGCCGTTGCGGCGCAGCACCTCGGCGGTGCCCTGGGTGGCGAGGATCTCGAAGCCCAGCTCCGCGAGCACGCGCACCGGGAAGATCATCGAGCGCTTGTCGCGGTTGGCGACCGAGACGAAGACCTTGCCCGAGGCGGGCAGGGATCCGAACGCCGCGGCCTGCGACTTCGCGAAGGCGGTCCCGAAGTCGTGGTCGAAACCCATGACCTCGCCGGTGGACTTCATCTCCGGGCCGAGCACGGTGTCGACCTGGGCGCCGTCGGGGGTGCGGAACCGGTTGAACGGCATCACCGCCTCCTTGACAGCGATCGGCTGGTCGGCGGGCAGGTTGCCGCCGTCGCCGGTCGCCGGCAGCAGGCCGGCCTCGCGCAGCTGCGCGATGGACTCCCCCAGCATCACCCGGGCAGCCGCCTTGGCCAGCGGCGTCGCCGTCGCCTTGGAGACGAACGGGACCGTGCGCGACGCGCGCGGGTTGGCCTCCAGGACGTAGAGGATGTCGGCGCTCAGCGCGAACTGGATGTTGAGCAGGCCGCGGACCCCGACGCCGCGCGCGATCGCCTCGGTGGCCTCACGGATGCGGCCGATCTCGTGGTCGCCCAGCGTGATCGGCGGCAGCGCGCAGGACGAGTCGCCGGAGTGGACGCCCGCCTCCTCGATGTGCTCCATCACGCCGCCGAGGAAGAGCTCCTCGCCGTCGAAGAGCGCGTCGACGTCGATCTCCACCGCGTCGTCGAGGAACCGGTCGACCAGCACCGGCGCCTCGCGCGAGATCAGCCCGGCCGCGACGTACTTCTCCAGGTAGGTCTGCAGCGCCTCGTCGCCGTACACGATCTCCATGCCGCGCCCGCCCAGGACGTACGACGGCCGCACCAGCACCGGGTAGCCGATCTCGGAGGCGATCCGCTGCGCCTCGGGGTAGGACGTCGCGGTGCCGTGCTTGGGCGCCACCAGGCCGGCCTCGGCGAGCACGCGACCGAACGCGCCGCGCTCCTCGGCCAGGTCGATGGAGTCCGGGGAGGTGCCGACGATCGGCACGCCCGCGGCCGCGAGGCCCTGGGCGAGACCGAGCGGGGTCTGGCCGCCGAGCTGGCAGATGACGCCCGCGATCGGCCCCGCCTGCGTCTCGGCGTGCACGACCTCCAGCACGTCCTCGAGGGTGAGCGGCTCGAAGTAGAGCCGGTCCGAGGTGTCGTAGTCGGTCGAGACCGTCTCGGGGTTGCAGTTGACCATCACGGTCTCGTAGCCCGCCTCGCTCAACGCGAGGGAGGCGTGCACGCAGGAGTAGTCGAACTCGATGCCCTGCCCGATCCGGTTCGGCCCCGAGCCGAGGATGATCACGGCCGGACGCTCGCGCGGGGCGACCTCGCTCTCCTCGTCGTAGGACGAGTAGTGGTACGGCGTGCGCGCGGCGAACTCGGCCGCGCACGTGTCCACGGTCTTGTAGACCGGCCGGATGCCGAGCGCGTGGCGCACCCCGCGGACGACGTCGGGCGCCATGCCGCGGATCTTGCCGATCTGGACGTCGGAGAAGCCGTGCCGCTTGGCCAGCCGCAGCAGCGGCGGGGTGAGCTCGGGGGCGGCGGTGACCTCGGCGGCGATCTCGTTGATCAGCATCAGCTGGTCGACGAACCACG
>JBAZOW010000401.1:0-2667 GCA_041648495.1 Patulibacter sp. | reverse complement strand
ATCGTCGACCAGGGCTCGGTCTGCCTGGCCCTGTTCCCGTTCCCCTCCGACACGAGCGCGGTCGAGGTCCGCCCGCGCTACCCCGTCGATGACCGCGACGGGTACACCGAGACCCGGATCCAGGGGGAGCAGGCGCTGCTCAGCCCGGTCGAATGTCCTCGGGGACGGACCGTCGGCGCGCGCACCTGCCGGCGGACCCTGGTGCTCCCCGCGCGCGATGTCGTGTTCGCAGCAGAGACGAGTCGCGGGCGCGCGGCTCTCGATGACCTCCTCGCCCGGGTCGCGATCCTCGATCAGGACGTCGCGGTACCGGGCTACTCCCTTCTCGCGCTCGACCACCAGGGACGCTCGGGCGCGGCGTACTCCGAGGCGCTCCGCGAAGCCGGCTTGCAGGTGGAGATCGTCACGCAGGCGCGGCGAGGCATCGAGCCCGGCTACGTGCTCGGCGCGGTCCCGACGCCTGGTGCCGTCGTCGAGGCGGGCTCCACGGTCACGGTCACGGTCGTCGCGACGCCCTCCGGGCCGGGTGACGAGATCGTGATGGGCATGGCCGGGAACCGAGGTCGCCAGGACATCGACCTGGCCGACGATCGGCTCCGGAGGAACCCGACCGTGCGGCTGGCCGTCGGCGACCGCCTGTGGACCTATGCCCACGGCAGACGGCAACGCACCTACGGCGCGCAGGTCAGCGGCCACGCCATCCAGGAGGACGGCTGGAAGGACGGGCCGAACTATCCGAACTCGTGGATCGCGGCCCGTCCGGGCCGAAGCAAGGTCGAGCTCTCGATCGAGGTCGACGGCGAGCGTCTTGTGCTGGGAACCGTGACCGTCGTGGTGCGCTGAAGCGTCGTACTTCTGGGGGAGAACCCGACGTTCTCAGCCAGAACTTCGGCTGAGAACGTCCAGGTTCCCCGGTGAACCGGGGAAACCGCGGCCCCTACCGGATCGTCCCTACCCCCGGCACCAGCGGCAGATCCAGCGCGGTCACCCAGCCCGGCGGCAGGTCGTTGACGGCGGGGACGGCGTTGAGCGCGCGCAGGCCGGTGGCGAGGCAGCCGGCGACGGCGGGGGAGCGACCGGAGCCGTCGGTGAAGCGGAAGGCGGTCTCCTGGCTGATGGACGGGGAGCCGGTGATGTCGACGCGGTAGACGTCGTCGGCGGAGCCGGCCGGCCAGTCGGGGGCGGCGTCGAGGCCGATCCGGTTGACGTGCTCGAGGGTGATCACCTCGCGGCCGTCGTACACGCCGTTGATGGTGAAGCGGATCGCCGCGACGTTCCCGGCCTCGATGACGCCCTTCGCGGTCTTCCGGTCGGTCGGCGTCACCCACTTCTCCCAGGTCGTGGTGATGTCGTCGAGCTCGATGCCGGCCGCGGAGGCGATCATCGGCACCGTCGCGCCCCAGGCCATGACGAGCAGCTCGGGGATCTCGAGCAGCGGCTTGAACGAGGGCGGGCGGCCGATGCCCATCTCGTCCTCGTAGTCGCCCTCGTAGTCGGTGTAGTCGAGCAGCTCCGAGGCGCGCACGGAGTCGACCCGGCCGCACAGCCCCATCAGGGTCAGCGGGAACAGGTCGTTGGCGAAGCCCGGGTCGATCCCCGTCGTGAAGCACGACGCGCCGCCCTCGGCGCACGCCTGCTCGATCGGGTCCAGCCACGCCCGCGGGGTCTGGGTCATCGCCGGCCACACCCACGGCGTCATCGCCGTCGAGCAGACGTCGATCCCGGCCCGCAGGAACGCCGACATCACCCGGATGTTCTCGTCCGCGTGCTGTGCCGTCGGGCCGTAGTGGACCAGCGCGTCCGGCCGCAGCGCGACCAGCTCGTCGACGGAGTCGGTGGCGAGTACGCCGGTCGCGGGCAGCCCGCAGATCTCACCCGCGTCGACGCCGACCTTGGCCGGGTTGGACACGCCCACGCCGACCAGCTCGAAGAGCGGGTGGTCGACGATCTCGGCGATGACCATCTTCCCGACGACGCCGGTGCCCCAGACGACGATCCGCTTGCGGTTCACCGGTCGAACGCCTCTCGCACCTGGGCCTCGGTCAGGCCGTAGTCGTCGAGGGAGTAGCGGTGCGACGGCGCCGCCTTCCCCTCGCGCGCCTCGCGGTCGATCGCCGTGATCGCCACCTCGGCCTCGGGTGTCCAGTCCAGTCCGAACTGCTCGTAGATCCCGCGGGTCACCCCGAGCGGGTCGGCGCGCAGGTCGGCGAAGGCGACGTCCGCGAACTGGTCCGAGGGGTACGACGGCCGCGCGTCGTGGAAGGCGTGGAAGGAGCGCGACCACAGGTCGAGCTGGGTGCGGCCGACCACGTCGTCGACGTACGTCGTGCTGTGCCCGGTCGTCGTCTCGGCCGAGAGGGAGCACGACGAGGCGATGCAGACGACCGGGTCGCGGTGCGTGTAGACGATCAGTGCGTCGGGGTAGACCGTCATCAGCGCGTCCAGCGCGGTCATGTGCGAGGGGTTCTTCAGCACCCAGCGCTTCTCCGGGTCGTTGAGCCCGACCAGCTGGAGGTTCTGCTTGTGCCGCGCGTACGCGTCGGTCCAGTCCTGCTTGGCCAGCCACTCGGTGTAGCGCGGCACCTGGGCCAGCGACTCGTACGAGTTGGACTTCCCCGTCTGGCGCAGCAGCCGCCAGCACTCCTCGACCGTCGTGGCATCCATGTA
>JBAZOW010000400.1:0-2672 GCA_041648495.1 Patulibacter sp. | reverse complement strand
AGCCCGATTTCTGCGCACTCGCCGGCAGTCGACCGGCGAGTGCGCAGCGGCGCGGGCGCCCGCCTCGGCGCCCGCGCGGCCCCGCGCCCGGCGGCGCTAGGCCTCGGCGCCCGCCCTCCGCGTCAGGGCGGCCGCGCCCTGCGCCGCAGGGCCCCTGCCTAGGCCTCGGCGCGCTGGAACCGCGCGAGCGAGCCCTGGAACCGCTGGAGCTCGTCCGGCGGGATCGTGTAGGTGTGCTCGCGGCCGGGGAAGACCCCGGTGCGGACCTCGTCGGCGTAGTTCTGGATCGCGGCGATCGCGTCCTGGTGGCCGTGCGCGTACTGCTTGACGAACTTGGCCGTGCGACCGTCGAGCAGACCCAGCAGGTCGTGCCAGACCAGCACCTGGCCGTCGGTCGACGAACCGGCGCCGATCCCGATCACCGGGATCGACAGCAGCGGCATCAGCTCCTCGACCACCGCGGCCGGGATCGCTTCCAGGACCAGGGCACAGCAGCCCGCGTCCTGCAGGGCGAGCGCGTCGTTGACCAGCTGGACCGCCTGGCCGGCCTGGCGGCCCTGGGCCCGCAGCCCGCCGAGCGCGGTCGCGGTCTGCGGGGTCAGGCCGAGGTGGCCGACGACCGGGATCCCGGTCTGGACGATCGCGCGGGCGCGGTCGACCATGATCCCGCCGCGCTCGATCTTGACGGCGTCGGCGCCGGCCTCCTTGACGAACCGCTGGGCGGTCTTGATCGCGTCGTAGTCCGAGGCCTCGTACGAGCCGAACGGCAGGTCGCTGACCAGGAACGGGGTCCGCAGGCCGCGGCGCACGGCGCGGCTGAGCATCAGCAGCTCGTCGGTCGTCGCGGGGACGGTCGAGTCGAGACCGAGCACGGTGGTCGCGGCGCTGTCGCCGACGAGCACCATGTCGACGCCGGCGGCCTCGGCCACGCAGGCGGAGGGGTAGTCGTAGGCGGTGACCATCACCAGCTTCTGACCGAGCTGCTTGAACTCCTGCAGCGCGGTGACGGTGACGGGCGCACGATCGTTGGTCGTGCGGTTGATCGTGACGGGACTGGCAGACATCTTCGAATCTCCTGGAATGGAGGCGGATTCAGCGGCGGGGCCGCTAGATCCCCGGGACGACCGCGGTGGGTCGCGCTTCGTCGGTCAGCAGGGTGGCAACGGCGTCGTCGACGTCGATGATCCGGTTGGTGCCACGCTCGACGTGCACCACGCGAGGCTCGTAGTGCTCCATCTCCTCGCGGGAGTACTGGGCGTAGCTGATGATGATGATCGTGTCGCCGCGGTGGACGAGGCGCGCGGCGGCGCCGTTGACCTTGACCTCGCCCGAGCCGCGCTCGCCGACGATCGTGTAGGTCTCGAACCGCTGGCCGTTGTCGACGTTGACGACGGCGACCTGCTCGTGGACGAAGATGTCCGCGGCTTCGAGCAGCTCGGGATCGATCGTGATCGACCCGACGTAGTGCAGGTCGCTGTCGGTCACCGTGGCGCGGTGGATCTTGGACTTCAGCATCGTGCGTTGCATGGCGATCAACCTTCGGTGACGACGGTCTGGTGGGACGGGGAAGAGGAGGGAGCCGCGGTCGGCTCGAGGACGACGTTGTCGAGCAGCCGGACCGGCCCGACGGGCACGGCCGCGACCAGCAGCGAGCGACCGTCGAGCGCGGTGCGGTCGCGCAGGGTCTCGGGATCGACGACCGTCAGGTACTCGGCGGTCAGGCCCGCGGCGCGCAGCTTCTCGGTCGCGGCGGCGACGATCGTGGCGACGTCGTGCTCGCCCGAGAAGGCGATCGCCGCGGCGGCCGACAATGCGGCGGGGATCGCGGCGGCGACGACCCGCTCGTCGGCGGACAGGCGGACGTTGCGGCTGGACATCGCCAGGCCGTCGGTCTCGCGGATCGTCGGCTGGACGCTGATCTCGACGGGCAGGTTGAGGTCGGTCACCAGCCGCTGGACGACCAGCGCCTGCTGGGCGTCCTTGGCGCCGAAGAAGGCGACGTCCGGCTGGACCATGTTCAGCAGCTTGGTGACGACGGTGGTGACGCCGTGGAAGTGCGCCGCGCCACGGTGGGCGCCTTCGAGTCGCGAGGTCAGATCGCCGGAGATCCGGACCTCGGTCGCGAATCCGGTCGGGTAGACCTCGTCGACCGTCGGGACGAACAGGACCTCGGCGCCGGCCTCCTCGGCGAGCGCGATGTCCTGCTGCTCGGTCTTGGGGTAGGCGGCGAGGTCGCCGGAGTCCCCGAACTGCCGGGGGTTGACGAACGACGAGACGATCGTCACGTGGTCGTGACCGCGCTGGCTCGACGCCGTGATCAGCGAGAGGTGACCGGCGTGGAGGGCGCCCATCGTCGGAACCAGCCCGACGGTGCAGCCGGCGCCACGGGCGTGGCGCACGAAGTCGCGGAGCTCCGCGACCGAGCGGATGACCCTCACGAGCGGGGTCCCGATCCGCGGTGCGGCCGACGTCCGGACGACGCCGGGCGGCGTGAGGCAGATCGAGCAGGGTGCGCGTCGCGGTGCGCGCTACGACAGGACGTCATCGATGTCTCCGGTCCAGCTCCACGGGGGATGCCGGTCGCGTTACAGGAAAAGGTGCTGCGAAGGTGCTGCGTTGAACCTGGTCCGTCCCGCATTCGCGGTGACAGCCATAACGGAGTTGTAGCACTC
>JBAZOW010000399.1:0-2681 GCA_041648495.1 Patulibacter sp. | reverse complement strand
GTCGCGCTGGGTGCTGACCGAGACGTACTCCCCCGCGCCCATGCTCAGCGCGCCCGCCGCCAGCCCGGCCACGCCCGCGACCAGGATCGCGTTGCGGTCGGTGGTCGCGCCGGCGACGCCCATCACGATGCCCGCGGTCGAGACGATGCCGTCGTTGGCGCCGAGAACGCCCGCACGCAGCCAGTTGAGGCGGTTGTTCAGACCCTCTTCGTGCGGCTCGTCCTCGTGGCGCTGCGCGCGCTGCGGCTGTGCGTCGGTCACGACCGCATCGTCGCGCCGCGGCGTACCGCCCGCAAGGAAGGGCAGGCTCGGCTACAGGCCGAGATCGCGGCCGATCAGCTCCTTCATGATCTCGTTCGAGCCGGCCCAGATCTTGGAGACGCGGGCGTCGCGCCAGGCGCGGGCGACGCGGTACTCGTTCATGAAGCCGTAGCCGCCGTGCAGCTGGACGCAGTGGTCGAGGACGTCGTTCTGGACCTGCGAGCTCCACCACTTGGCCTTCGCCGCGTCGACCGGGGTCAGCTCACCCGCGTCGTGCTGGACGACGCAGCGGTCGATGAACGCCTCGGCGACCTCGATCGCGGTGACCTGCTCGGCGAGCAGGAACTTGTTGTGCTGGAAGT
Source organism: Patulibacter sp. (assembly GCA_041648495.1). Taxonomy (GTDB): domain Bacteria; phylum Actinomycetota; class Thermoleophilia; order Solirubrobacterales; family Solirubrobacteraceae; genus Patulibacter. The sequence continues at coordinate 2,058 of JBAZOW010000399.1, read as the reverse complement.
TGCCGATCGACTGGCCGAACGCCTGGCGGTCCTTGGCGTACTGGATCGTCTCCTCGAGGATCTGCTTGGCGTGCGCGACGTTGCTGATCGCGCAGCCGAGCCGCTCCTGGGGCAGCTTCTGCATCATGTGGATGAAGCCGCCGTCGAGCTCGCCGACGATCTCGGCGTCGGTGACCCGGAGGTTCTCGAAGAACAGCTCGGCGGTGTCGGACTCGTCCTGGCCGACCTTGTCGAGCTTGCGGCCCCGGCTGAAGCCCGGCAGCGTCGTGTCGACCGCGAAGAGCGTGATGCCGCGGGCCTTCTTCTCCGGCGAGGTCCGCGCGGCGACGAGGACCAGGTCGGCGGAGTACCCGTTGGTGATGAACGTCTTGGAACCGTTGATGACCCAGCCGTCGCCGTCGCGGACCGCCGTGGTCTTCAGCGCAGCGAGATCCGAGCCGCCGGACGGCTCGGTCATGCCGATCGCGAGCAGGATCTCGCCGGAGGCCACCCCCGGGAGCCAGCGCCGCTTCTGCTCCTCGGTCCCGAGCTCGACCAGGTACGGCGCGGTGATGTCGGCGTGGATGCCGACGCACGAGCCGAGCGCGGCGTTGACCTTGTTGAGCTCCTCGAGCAGGACGGCGTTGAAGCGGTAGTCGCCCGCGCCGGCGCCGTCGTACTCCTCGGGGATCTCCAGGCCGAGGAACCCCTGGCGGCCCGCCTCCCGCCAGAACTCCCGGGGGATCGCCTTGTCGGTGGCGTGCTGCTCCACGTGGGGGATGACCGAGCGGTCCAGGAACTCCCTGACCGATGCCCGGAACGCCTCGTGGTCCTCGTCGTAGATCTCGCGCTTCATGCCGCGAATCCTACTCACTGGTAACCAAAGAGTCGCCAGGCCGAGGCAAGGGATCATCACGCCCGTGCGTCATCGTGGTGTGAGCGACAGCGAGTTCAGCGAGTTCTACGTGGGACACCGGGACCGGTGCCTGCGCGCTGTGGTCGCGTCGGGGCTGCGACCCGACGAGGCCGAGGAGGCGGTGACCGACCGGGTCGCGATGTTCTGGCTGCCCGGGGACGTGACGCTGAGCCGGGCGGAGTACGAAGCCGCGACCGTGACGGCGTACGACGAGGACGGCGACGTCCTGGACACCATCAGCATCCACCGGCAGCTCGAGAGTCCCCCGGTCAGCTGACCGTGACGCTGATCGAGCTCAGGACGGCGTACCCGCCGCTCAGCACCGCGGTAGCCACGGCCGCGGTGCCGAGCAGCAGGCCCACACCGACGAGCGAGCGCAGCCGGGCGGCCACGACGAGCACGAGCGCCGCCCCGGCGAGCAGGCACAGCGTCCAGTAGACGGGGCTGGTGGAGGACGAGACGACGCTCAGTCCGTAGATCCCGTCCGCCACCAGCACCCCGGCCAGCGCGCCGGCGCCGAGGACCGCGGGCGCCGTACGGCGGCCCACCACCGCAGCCGCCGCCCCGACGAACGGTCCCGCGACCACCCCGACCAGGCCCCACAGCGTCGGGTCGTAGGTCAGACCACGGACCGCGGAGCCGAGCTGGTAGCCGAGCACCAGGCTCACGAACGACAGCGTCCCGAGGACGGCGCCGGCGACCAGGGACGGTCGCGCCGCCGCCACCAGCACCGCGGTCAGGAGCGTCCAGCCCGACGGCGAGTTGGCCAGGGACGCGAGCGCCTCCGGCAGCACGCCCTGCGCCCACGACGTGAGTGCCCCGAGAGCGAGGCTGGCGAGGAGGACGAGCAGGGCGGTGCGCAGGTGCCGGACGGTCATGGCTCCCATCCTCCGAGGCCCGAGGTCCACGTCGGGTTCATTCGCCGTACGACGGCACCTGCGGCCAGCGGATCGGCACCCGAGGACGAGACGAACGTCGCTCGCCGGGGCCGGTCCGGCGGGCACGGCAGTGGGTACCCGGGTCCCGTGACGGACGACAGCCCCACCCTCGAGATCTGGCCCGGCGACGCGTACCCCCTGGGCGCGACGTACGACGGCGCCGGCACCAACTTCGCCCTCTTCAGCGAGGTCGCCGAGCGGGTCGAGCTGTGCCTGTTCGACGCC
>JBAZOW010000398.1:0-2694 GCA_041648495.1 Patulibacter sp. | reverse complement strand
GTCGCGGGGGTCACCGACGAAGCGGTAGGCCTTGGCCAGCGCCGCCGGGCCGATGAACAGCGGGTCGATCTCCATCGACAGGCAGTCCGACACGCACGATCCGCACTGGATGCAGGCCATCGACTGCGTCACGTCGACCATCGCCTCGCGCGAGACGATGTGCTCGCGCTCGGGCAGTGGATCCTGGGCGAGCAGCCACGGGGTGACCCGGGCCTGCTTCTTCCAGTGGACCGCGTCCATGTCGACGATCAGGTCCTTGATCACGGGCATGTTGCCCATCGGCTCGATCGTGATGATCTTCGAGCCGTCGGTGTTGCGCTTGACCGCGTCGGACAGGTGCGTGTGGCACGCCAGGCCGGGCTTGCCGTTGATCCGGGTGCCACACGACCCGCAGATCGCGGCGCGGCACGAGCAGCGAACGCCGATCGAGCCGTCGGTCTCGGCCTTGGCCTGAAGGATCCCGTCCAGCACCGAGCGGTGGGGCTCCAGGTGGATCTGGAACTCCTCGTAGTACGGCGCCTCTCCGGACTCCGGGTTGAACCGTCGCAGGCGGAGCGTGAACTCCTCGATGCCCTCGGCGACTTCCGGTTCGTTCTTGGGGGATTCGATCGTCGACATGGCTAGTACGTCCGCTCCATCGGCTCCCACTGGGTGAACGTGATCGGCGCCTGCCCGAGCTTGGCCGGCGCGTCGGCTCCTTCACCGTCCTGGGAGACGGTCAGGTGGAAGAGCCAGTCCTCGTCGTTGCGGTCGGGGTAGTCCGTCCGCGAGTGCGCTCCGCGCGACTCCTTGCGCTCCAGCGCCGCCGCGGCGATCGCCTCGGAGCAGTCGAGCATGAAGTCCAGCTCCAGCGCCCCGAGCACGTCCTGGTTGAAGACCGTGCCCTGGTCGTCGATGTAGGCCGTCTTGGCCTCTTCCTGGAGCCGCTTGACGATGTCGAGGCCCTTCGTCATGCCCTCCTCGTCGCGGAAGACCGCGCAGTACTGGTTCATCGAGACGCCGAGCTCCTCCTTGATCTCGGAGACCCGCCGGCCGGTCTTCGGCCGGTCGATGATCGTCTTGATCTTGCGAACGTCGTCGCGCAGCTGGGCGTCGGAGACCTGCGGCATCGGCATCGAGGCGGCGACCTCGGCGGCGTGCTCGCCCGAGCGACGGCCGAAGATCAGCGTGTCGAGCAGCGAGTTGGCGCCGAGGCGGTTGCCGCCGTGGACCGATACGCAGGCGACCTCGCCCGCGGCGTACAGGCCGGGGACGTCGGTCTCGCCGTTGACGTCGGTCTTGACGCCGCCCATCGTGTAGTGCTGACCCGGGCGGACCGGGATCGGCTCTCGGGTGATGTCGATCCCCGCGAAGTCGCGGCCCAGGTTGACGATCTCGCGGAGCGCCTCGAGCACGCGGTTCTTCGGCACGACCGTGACGTCGAGCAGCACCGAGTCCTTGAGCGGCCCGGTCCCGCGACCCTCGTTGATCTCCTTCTGCTCCGCGCGGGAGACGACGTCGCGCGACGCCAGCTCCATCTTGTTCGGCGCGTCCTTCTCCATGAACCGCTCACCGGCGGCGTTGAGCAGGTGCGCGCCCTCGCCGCGGGCGCCCTCGGTGATCAGGAAGCCGTTGGCGGTCATCGTCGTCGGGTGGTACTGGACCATCTCCATGTCCATCAGACGCGCGCCGGCCCGGTACGCGAGCGACATGCCGTCGCCGGTGCAGATCAGGCCGTTGGTCGTCGGCTTGAACGCCTGGCCGACGCCGCCGGTGGCGAGGATCGTCGTCTTCGCGGTGAAGGTCTGCATCTCGCCCGTGCGGATGTTGCGCGCGACGCAGCCGACGCAGCGGCCCGAGTCGTCCTTGACCAGGGAGGTGTTGAACCACTCCTCGTAGCGGTCGACCGTGTCGCTGTGCTTCATCAGCTGCTCGTAGAGCACGTGCAGGATCGCCTGCCCGGTGATGTCGGCGACGTAGGCGGTGCGCTTCATCGAGGCGCCGCCGAACGCCCGCAGGTCGAGGTGCCCGGTCTCGTTGCGGTGGAACGTGACCCCGATGTGCTCCAGGTGGAGGATCTCGTTGGGCGCCTCCGAGCACATGATCTCGATCGCGTCCTGGTCCCCCAGGTAGTCCGAGCCCTTGACCGTGTCGAAGGCGTGCGAGCGCCAGTCGTCGGCCGGGTTCATCGCCGCGTTGATGCCGCCGGCGGCGGCGACGGAGTGCGAACGGACCGGGTGAACCTTGCTCAGGATCGCCACGGTGGCGCCGGCGTTGGCCGCGGCGAGCGCTGCGCGCTGTCCGGCCAGACCGGCTCCGATGATGAGGACGTCATGTGCGGGCATGGGCCTCCTTGGGCCAAGTGCTGAGGGAACCACGCCGGATCGTATACCCCTCACTTGGCGTTCGTGGTGCCCTATTCACCGACGGATTTGGTCGGAATATAGGAGGGTGCCCGAAGGTGGGTGTGCGAACGCCGGTCGCGGGCGCGAGGTGTTTCAGGTGTCGACATCGAGGGCGGGCGGGAAACCAGCGCTCGCGGGCGCGAGGGCGCCGATCCTCCGGTGTCGACTAGCGATATCGTCTTCGCGCTCGGTGCCGCGCCGGGGCTCGCCAGGTGGCCTCTGACCATAGGAAAACGCGCATCGATCCCGGCCCCAGCCTGGTTCTCATTTGCGTTGATGGTGCCCCATTATGGGGGCGGAATTTCCGTCA
>JBAZOW010000397.1:0-2696 GCA_041648495.1 Patulibacter sp. | reverse complement strand
CCGAGTACCACCCCTCGATCGCCCTCGCCTGCTCGTTTCAGAAGGAGGAGTCGGTCCTGCTCGACCTGCTCTTCCGCGCCAACCCGGATGCGCGCGTCTTCGCACTCGACACCGGCCTGTTGTTCGACGAGACCTACGAGCTGTGGCGGCAGACCGAGGCCCGCTACGACACGAAGATCGAGCGCTGGCAGGCCCCGACGCTGGCCGAGCAGGCCAAGCAGTACGGCGACAAGCTGTGGGCGACGAACCCGTCGCAGTGCTGCGGGCTGCGCAAGGTCGCGCCGCTGCGCGAGGGCCTCTCGCACCTGAACGCCTGGATCACCGGGATCCGCCGCGACCAGTCGCCGGCCCGCGCCGGCGCCGCCAAGGTCGAGTGGGACGACGCGTTCAACCTGGTCAAGGTCAACCCGCTCGCCGACTGGTCCGATAAGGACGTCTGGCGCTACGTCGCCGAGCACAAGCTGCCGTACAACCCGCTGCACGATCAGGGCTTCTCCTCGATCGGCTGCACCCCGTGCACGAACCCCGGCGAAGGCCGCGAGGGTCGCTGGACGGGGAGCGCCAAGGTCGAGTGCGGACTGCATCTGGAGGACGCATGAGCATCGCCGTTCCGCCCACCGACGCCCGCGACGGCCTGACCAAGCTGCGCGCGCTGGAGGCCGAGGCGATCCACGTGATGCGCGAGGTCGCGTCCGAGCTGGAGCGCCCCGCGCTGCTGTTCTCGGGCGGCAAGGACTCGATCGTCCTGCTGCGCTTGGCCGAGAAGGCGTTCCGCCCCGGCCGTTTCCCCTTCCCGCTGGTCCACGTCGACACGGGGCACAACTTCCCCGAGGTGATCGAGTTCCGCGACCGCCGCGTCGATGAGCTCGGCGAGCGGCTGATCGTCGCCAAGGTCCAGGACACGATCGACGCCGGCCGGGTGGCCGAGGTCGGCGGGCCCAACGGGTCGCGCAACCAGCAGCAGACGCAGACGCTGCTGGACTGCATCGAGGACAACCGCTTCGACGCCTGCTTCGGCGGGGCGCGTCGCGACGAGGAGCGGGCCCGCGCAAAGGAGCGGATCATGAGCTTCCGCGACGACTTCGGCGGCTGGGACCCGAAGAACCAGCGCCCCGAGCTCTGGAACCTCTACAACGGCCGGCTGCGCAGCGGCGAGAACGTCCGGGTCTTCCCGATCTCCAACTGGACCGAGCTGGACGTCTGGCAGTACATCGCCGAGGAGCAGCTGGAGCTGCCGCCGATCTACTTCGCCCACGAGCGTGACGTCGTCCGCCGCAACGGGATGCTCTACGCGGTCAGCGAGTTCCTGCGGCCCCGCGACGGCGAGACCGTCGAGCGGCTGAGCGTGCGCTACCGGACCGTCGGTGACCTGACGATCACCGGTGCGGTCGAGTCGACCGCGACCACGCTCGAAGAGGTCGTGGCGGAGATCGCCGCGACCCGCATCACCGAGCGGGGCGAGACCCGGGCCGACGACCGCGTGTCGGAAGCTGCAATGGAAGACCGCAAGATCCAGGGGTACTTCTGATGGCTACGATCCTCGCGGCTCCGGTCGCCGAGAACCTGGCGACCGCCGACCTGCTGCGCGTCGCCACCGCGGGCTCGGTCGACGACGGCAAGTCGACGCTGATCGGCCGGCTGCTCTACGACTCGAAGCAGGTGCTGGTCGACCAGCTCCAGCAGGTCGAAGAGGCGTCCGTGCGGCGGCACGGCGACGGCGTCGTCGATCTGTCGCTGCTGACCGACGGCCTGCGCGCCGAGCGTGAGCAGGGCATCACGATCGACGTCGCCTACCGGTACTTCACCACCGGCGACCGCAGCTTCATCCTGGCCGACACCCCCGGCCACGTGCAGTACACGCGCAACATGGTCACCGGCGCGTCGACGGCCGACGTCGTGATCGTGCTGGTCGATGCCCGCCAGGGCGTGATCGAGCAGACCCGTCGCCATACCTTCATCGCCGCGCTGCTCGGCGTCCGTCACGTGACCTTCGCGGTCAACAAGATGGACCTGGTCGACTGGTCGCAGGAGCGGTTCGACGAGATCTCGGCCGAGACGACGCGGATCGCCGATCAGCTCGGCATCCCGGACATCCACGTGATCCCGATCAGTGCGCTGCACGGGACCAACGTCGTCGACCGCGGCGAGATGCCGGCCTGGTACGGGGACGACGAGCACCATCCGACGCTGCTCGGCCACTTGCAGACCGTGCAGGTCACTCAGGATCGCAACGACCGCGACCTGCGGTTCCCGGTCCAGTGGGTGATCCGCCCCGGTGGCGGTGGCAGCGAGGGCGTGTCCGGGGTCTCGGACGAGCTCCACGACTACCGTGGCTACGCGGGCTCGGTGGCCGGCGGCGTGCTGCGTCCCGGTGACGAGGTCCAGGTGCTGCCGTCGGGCGTGCGCTCGCGGATCGCCCGGGTCGAGACCTTCGACGGTGACGTCGAGGAGGCCGTCGCCCCGATGGCCGTGACCGTGCACCTGGAGGACGACGTCGACGTCAGCCGCGGCGACACGATCGTCGGGGTCGACGACCGCGAGTCGGACCTGGTGCTGCGCGAGTTCGAGGTCGACGTCTGTTGGATGAGCGACCGTGCCCTGCGGCCCGGCGCGCGCCTGCTGCTCAAGCACACGACGACCACCACGGCGGCCCGCGTCGAGGCGATCGTCGACCGCCTGGACCTGCACACCCTGGA
>JBAZOW010000396.1:0-2699 GCA_041648495.1 Patulibacter sp. | reverse complement strand
CGCGGTGATGCCGATCACGATGATGCAGAGGATCGCCACGTCGGTCTGCTGGAACTTCTTGGTGGTCCAGGCGAGGCCGCCGATCCCGGGGATCCCGTCGACGGTCTCGGCGGCGACGATCGTCGTCCACGCGAAGCCGAGCGACAGCCGGATCCCGGTGAACAGCTCGGGCAGGACCGACGGCAGCGTGACGTGGCGGACCGTCTGCCAGCGGTTGGCGCCGAGCGCCTGTGCCGCGTGGATCCGGTCCTGACGGATGCCCTGGACGCCGCTGAGCACCGAGAGCGCGATCGGGGCGAAGGCGGCGAGGAACAGCAGCCAGACCTTCGACGTGTCCTCGATCCCGAACCAGATGATCAGCACGCTGAAGTACGCCAGTGGCGGCAGCGCGCGGATGAAGTTGACGTACGGCTCGACGATCACCTGGAACGGCCGGACCGTCGCGAGCAGCAGTCCGAGCGGGATGCCGATCAGGATCGCCAGTCCGACGCCGAGCCCGATCCGCCGCAGGCTCGCCCCGAGGTGCTCCCAGAGGTAGTAGCCGCTAAGGCCCTTCTGGCCGTCGTGAACGGTGACCGAGTCGATGAACCGCGCCCAGACCGCGTCGGGCCGCGGCACGAACAGCTCGGACCAGACCTCGAGCTCGGTGACGAGCCACCAGGCGAACAGCAGCACGGCGAGCGAGAGCGTCCGGGCGCCCAGTCGCCGGGCCCGCGGACCGGTCAGGGCGCTGCGCACTGGTCGGGCCCCGCGCTCTTGACGGACCGGTCCGGCCGCGCCAAACACTTTAAACCCGATCGACATTGTGGATTTTATACCAGGTTGCACCCATCCCGCACATAGCGGGTGTATACACGGCCCGCCGGACCGCGTCGCGCCGTGCGGACGACCCACCTACCGCAAGGGCGGAGGTCGGTCGCCGGAGTCCAGTCCGACTACATCCGGAACAACGGGCGCGCGACCGGATCGAGCGGCGCGTTGGCGCAGGCGTCGAGCGCCAGGCCGAGCACCCGACGGGTGTCGCGCGGATCGATCACCCCGTCGTCCCACAGCCGGGCGGTCGCGTAGATCGGGTTGCCCTGGTCCTCGAACTGCTGCCGCAGCGCGTCGCCGAAGGCCTGCCGCTCGTCGTCCGGCCAGCGCTCGCCACGGCCGGCCAGCTGCTGGTCGCGCACCGTCGTCAGGACCGTTGCGGCCTGCTCGCCGCCCATCACCGAGATCCGCGCGTTCGGCCACATCCACATGAACCGCGGCGAGTAGGCCCGTCCGCACATCCCGTAGTTGCCCGCCCCGTACGAGCCGCCGATCACCATCGTCAGCTTCGGCACGCGCGCGGTCGCGACCGCGGCCACCAGCTTCGCCCCGTCCTTGGCGATCCCGCCGGCCTCGTACTCCCGCCCGACCATGAACCCGGCGACGTTCTGCAGGAACAGCAACGGAATCCCGCGCTGGTCGCAGAGCTCGACGAAGTGCGCGCCCTTGAGCGCGCTCTCGCGGAAGAGGATCCCCTGGTTGGCGAGGATCCCGACCGGATGACCGTGGATGTGGGCGAAGCCGCAGACCAGGGTCTCGCCGTAGCGCGGCTTGAACGCGTGGAAGCGGCTGCCGTCGACGATCCGGTCGATCACCGCCTGGACCTCGTACGGCTCGCGCGGATCGGTCGGCACGACGTCGAGCAGCGTCTCCGGCTCGAAGCTCGGCGGCTCGGGGACCCGGACCTCCCACGGGGCGGCGGTCCCGGCCGGCGCCGCACCCGCGCCCCCGTGGATCCCGGCGCGCCGCACCGCGTCGGCGTCGCGCTCCCGCGGCAGCGTCGCCACGATCCGCCGGACCAGCTGCAGCGCGTGCTCGTCGTCCTCGGCCAGGTGGTCGACCACGCCGGAGGTCTCGGCGTGCAGCACGCCGCCGCCCAGCTCCTCCGCGGTCACGTCCTCACCGGTCGCGGCCTTCACCAGCGGCGGACCGCCGAGGAAGATCGTGCCCTGGTCCTTGACGATGATCGTCTCGTCGCTCATCGCCGGGACGTAGGCGCCGCCCGCGGTGCACGACCCCATCACCGCGGCGATCTGGGCGATCCCGGCGCGCGACAGGTTGGCCTGGTTGAAGAAGATCCGGCCGAAGTGCTCCTTGTCGGGGAAGACCTCGTCCTGACGCGGCAGGAAGGCCCCGCCGGAATCGACCAGGTAGACGCACGGCAGCCGGTTCTCGGCCGCGATCTCCTGCGCCCGCAGGTGCTTCTTGACGGTCAGCGGGTAGTAGCTGCCGCCCTTCACCGTCGCGTCGTTGGCGACGACCATCACCTCGCGCCCGTGGATCCGGCCGATCCCGGCGACCACGCCACCCGCCGGCACCGGGTCGTCGTAGACCTCCTCGGCGCAGAGCGGGGCGACCTCGAGGAACGGCGACAGCGGGTCGAGCAGCCGGTCGATCCGGTCGCGGACCAGCAGCTTGCCGCGCGCCGTATGACGGTCGCGGGCGCGCTGTCCCCCGCCGTCGGCCGCGCGGCCGAGCCGACGCTGCAGGTCCTCGATCAGCACCAGGTGCCGCTCGCGGTTGGTCGTCGGCGTGGTCGGGCCCGAGGCGGTCGCCTCCGCGGCCCCCGGGGTCGTCGTCGGCTCGCTCATGCGCCGTCCTCCTCGTCAACCGCGGCCAGCAGCTCGCCGCGCGCGACCGTGTCGCCGACCGCCACGTGCAGCGCC
>JBAZOW010000395.1:0-2735 GCA_041648495.1 Patulibacter sp. | reverse complement strand
GCCGCGGGCGACGAGCGCCGCCGCTCACGACGGCACGCGGACGAGGTCCGCCAGCACGTCGGCGAGGCGCGATTCCAGGTCGGCGATCGAGCCGTCGTTGACCACGGTGTAGGTCGCGCGCGCCGCCTTCTCCTCCTGGGTGAGGTGGCGCGAGTTGCGTTGGTCCACGCCGTGGTGTCCACGCTCTCCGGCACGCTCTGACCGCAGCGCCTCGGGGGCGATCACGGCGATCGTCGCGTCGTAGCCGCTCTCCATCCCGGCCTCGAAGAGGAAGGGGGTCTCGACGACCGCGGCCGCCGGTGGCGGGTCCGCTGCCTCGGCCGCCTGCCGGAAGGCCCAGACGCGCGCCCCGACCATCGGCCAGACGACCGATTCCAGCCACTTCCGCTCGGCCTCGTCGGCGAAGACCCGCTCGGCGACGCGAGCACGATCGACGGTCCCGTCGGGCGCGACGTCGGCCCCCCACCGCTCGACCACCAGGTCCCGCAGCTCGGCCTCGGTGTAGAGCTCGTGGACCACCGCGTCGGTGGAGAGCGTGCGCGCCCCGAGCCGCTGCAGCGCGGCGAGGGCGGTCGACTTGCCGGCGGCGAGGCCGCCGGTCAGACCTACGAACGGAACATCCATCTCCCCAGAGACGGTACCGCCGCGGCCCGTCGTCACGCGCAGTCACCCGGAACGTGCGGAAGCGGGGCGGGCGAGCGGCCGTGTCGAGTTGTCCGGAGTAGCGACGGCAAACTCGACGCGCACCCCCGCGGCGACACGCTCGGCCCCGCGGAACGACTGCGGCCCGCCGAAGGGCGGGCCGCAGGGAACCTCGGTGCTCGGTGCCCTTGCGGGCGCCGGGCGGACTTACTCCTGCTCGCCCTCGGCGGCCGGAGCATCGTCCTCGGCGGGAGCCTCGGCGTCGGCCGCAGCGGCCTCGGCGGCCGGCGCGTCCTCGGCCGGAGCCTCGTCCTCGGCGGGCGCCTCGGCGGCCGGAGCCTCGTCGGCGGCAGCCTCAGCGGCCGGCGCATCCTCGGCCGGAGCCTCGTCGGCGGCCGGAGCCTCGTCCGTCGCCTCGGTGGCGTCGGCGTCAGCAGCCGGAGCCTCGTCGGTGGCGGCCTCGTCGGCCTCGTCCTCGGCGGCGGGCGGCTGGCTGAAGCCCTCGTCGGTCGAGGTGTAGGCCGTCTCGTCGCCCCCGGAGGTGTGCGCGAGCGAATCCCCGGAGTCGGCCGACGCCTCACGACGCGGCAGGACCTGGCCCTCGACCCGCTTGACCGAGAGCGACAGCCGGCGGCGGTCGTCGTCGATCTCGAGGATCTTGACCTTGACGTCATCGCCCGGGTGCACGACCTCGCGCGGGCTCTCGACGTGGTGCGCCGCGAGCTCGGAGATGTGGACCAGACCCTCGACGCCCTCCATGATCTCGACGAACGCGCCGAAGGTCACGACCTTCGTCACGGTGCCCTCGAGCTCATCGCCGACGTTGTACGTGTCGACGACGCGCTGCCACGGGTCTTCCTGCGTCTGCTTGAGACCCAGCGAGATCCGCTGACGATCGCGGTCGATGTCGAGCACCTTGACCTGGACGGTGTCGCCGATCGACACGACCTCGGTCGGGTGATTGACGTGCGTCCACGACAGCTCGCTGATGTGGATCAGGCCGTCGATGCCGTTGAGGTCGACGAACGCGCCGAAGTCGACGATGTTCGAGATCTGACCCTCGACCACGACGCCGGGCTGCAGGACGTCCAGGATCGCCTGGCGCTGCTCCTTGCGCTCCTCCTCGAGCACGGCACGACGCGACAGGACAACGTTGTTGCGCTGGCGGTTGAGCTCGATGACCTTGCACTCGATGATCGTGTGCAGGTACTCGTCGAGGTTCGGGACGCGACGGATGTCGACCAGCGACGCCGGCAGGAAGCCACGCACGCCCAGGTCGATGATGAGTCCGCCCTTGACGACCTCGATGACGGTGCCTTCGACGGGCTCGCCCGTCTCCTGCGCCGCTTCGATCCGCTTCCACGCACGCTCGTAGCGCGCCTGCTTGCGGCTGACCTTGAGGCGACCTTCGTCGTCCTCCTTGATCATGACGAGGACTTCGACTTCCTCGCCCAGCTCGACCTCGTCGTACGGGTCGGCGTTCCTGCGGATCGACAGCTCCTGCTGCGGGATCACGCCTTCGGACTTGTAGCCGACGTCGACCCAGACCTCGTCCGGGTCGATGCGCACTACCGTGCCGGTGATTACGTCGCCTTCACCGAATCCGGGGAAGGTCGCGTCATAGTTGGGGACAATGTTCCCGTCGACGTTGAGGAGAAGGCCGTCAGAGCCTTCAACTACCGTCGCGGGGATCTCGGTGGTTGACATGAACCGCGAATCCTAGCGCGATCCCGCGGTCGACGGATCGTGCCCGGGGCGGGCCGAGGTCGGCGCGGTTTTGCCGTTTCCGAGCGGTTCGCGATCGCCGCGTGGTAGACCACGAAGATGACCGCCGACGTCCAGAACGCCCCGGACCGTAACCGCTACGAGATCACGCAGGACGGTCGGCTCGCCGGTTACGCCGAGTACCAGCTGGTCCGCGGAGACCGGATCGTCTTCACCCACACCGAGATCGATCCCGACTTCGGCGGTCAGGGCCTGGGCACGGTGCTCGTCGCGGGCGCGCTCGAGGACGCGCGGGACCGCGAGCTGCAGATCGTGCCGATCTGCCCGTTCGTGGCCAAGTACGTCCACGAGAACCCCGAGTTCCTGCC
>JBAZOW010000394.1:0-2737 GCA_041648495.1 Patulibacter sp. | reverse complement strand
CCCCGCCAGCTCGCGGCGGTCGACCGCAACCACGAGCTTGCCGACACGGTCGGTGGGAATCCCCCGCTGGGCGCAGTAGGCGTACATCCGCTGGGCACCGTCGACGCAGAGCCGGGCCTTCAGCGATCCGGGCGCGTAGTAGATCCCGGCGTGGATCACGCCGCTGTTGTGCCCGGTCTGGTGGGCCGCGACGGCGTCGGCCTGGTCGACGACGGCCAGCCGCAGGTCGGGGAACCGCTCCAGCAGCTCACGGGCCGTCGCCAGTCCGAGGATCCCGGCCCCGACCACGACCACGTCGTACTCGGCGCTCCCGGCTCGGGACGTCGGGCGCGGGTGGTTCTCGGGGGCGCTCATCGGCGCCAGCGTAGCCGCCGGGCCGTAGGGCCGACCCTGTGCCGGGGACGAACCACGGGCCCGGGTTCTGTGCGCGCCCACAAGGGGTCGGGACCACGGTGCGACGCTAGCCTGCGCCCATGCCCGACGCCGAATCGCCGGTTTCCGAGACCCCGTCGTCGGCACCGGGAAGCGACGGATTCTTCCGCTCCCGCTGGGTCTCCGTGCCGGACGCCGTCGTCGGCGTGGCCTCCCGCGGCCTGCCCCGGGGCTTCCGGGCCGCGGGCGTCGCCGCCGGGATCAAGGCGTCCGGGCAGCCGGACGTCGCGCTGCTGGTCTGCGATGCGCCCGACGCGGTCAGCGCGGCACGCTTCACGACCTCGAGCGTCGCCTCGGCGCCGGTGGTCCTGACGCGTGACGAGGGCCGCACCGACGGACTGCGCGCGGTCGTGATCACCAGCGGGAACGCCAACGCGGGCACCGGACGGGGCGGCCTCGTCGCCGCGCGCCGGGTCCGGGCCGACGCCGCCGCGGCGGTCGACCTGCCGGAGGACCGGATCGCGGTCTGCGGCACCGGGGTGATCGGGGTCCCGCTGCCCGTCGACGTCGTCGCGGCGGGCCTCGGCACGGCGGCGGAGGAGCTCTCGCCGGCCGGCGACGACGACTTCCGTCGGGGGATCGAGACGACCGACCTGTTCCCGAAGGTCGCGAGCCTGACGGTCCGGCTCTCCGGCGGCGAGGTGACGTTGCACGCGGTGGCCAAGGGCGCCGGGATGATCGAGCCCCGCTTCGCCACGATGCTCTGCTTCGTCACCACCGACGCCCGGCTCGACGCCGCGACCGCCGACCGCCTGCTCGGGGCCGGCGTCGCCGGGAGCTTCGACCGGATCAGCGTCGACGGCCAGCTGTCGACCTCGGACACGGCGGTCCTGATCGCCTCGGGCGCCTCGGGCGTCGCGGTCGACCCCGGAACCGCCGACGAGCGCGCGTTCGCCGCCGCGCTGCACGCGCTGCTCGACCAGCTGGCGCTGCTGATCGTCGCCGACGGCGAAGGCGCCCGGCGGGTCGGTCGCGTCACCGTCCGCGGTGGTCGTCCCGCAGATCGCGAGGCCGTCGCGCGCCAGGTCGCCAACAGCCCGCTGGTCAAGACCGCGCTCTACGGCGGGGACCCCAACTGGGGCCGGATCGCCCAGGCCGTCGGTGCCGCCGTGCCCGGGCCGCGGTCCGTCCCGTTCGCGATCCGGATCGCCGGGGTCGAGGTCTGTCGTGACGCCGAGGAGGTGCCGTTCGACCGCGCGGCGCTCGTCGCCGCCGTCCAGGCCCCCGAGGTCGACTACGAGATCGACCTCGCGCCGGCCCGTGCCGACGAGTCGCCGGCCGTCGTCCACTTCAGCGATCTCGGCCACGAGTACGTGACCGTCAACGCCGAGTACACGACCTAGCCGTCTCGGCCGCGCAGTACCGTCCGCCGATCCCGTCGCCAAGCGGATCCGGATCCTCGCGTCCCCGCGGGCCGGAACCGCCGGTATCCACGTCCCGACGCTCCGTTAGCATCGCCGTAGTGCGTCGATCCCCCTCGCCCGCCGCCGTCCTCACCTGCCTCGTGCTCGTGCCGGCCGCGCTCCTCGGAGCGTCCCCCGCCGCGGCCGCGCCCGGCGATTCGCGGGCGACCCAGCTGACCCGGGAGCTGCAGCGCGATCCGGTCTACGTCAGTCCGTCGCTGAGCCGGGTGATCACCCCGGAGCAGGTCGCCGCGCTCCGCCGCCAGGTCGACGAGATGCCGTTCCCGACCTTCGTCGCGATCGTGCCGCGGTTCACCGACGAGCCCGGCAGCCGCGTGACCGGGGACCTCTCGACGATCCTCCGCGACCGGATCGGCCGCGACGGCCTGTACGTGGTCGCCGACGGGAGCTACGGCCTCGAAGCCCGGGCCTTCGGCGTGCGGACCCAGGGCGAGATCCGCCGGATCGGCTCGACCGCGTCCGACGCCGTGCCGCGACGCGACGGGCCGGTCGCGCGGGTGCGCTTCGCCCTCGACCACCTGGCGACCGGAGCGACCGCGGAGTACTCGGTGGACGAGGAGCGCGCCCGCGAGGACCGCGGTCCGTGGCTGGCGATGGCCGGCGGCGGCGTGCTCGGGTTCGTGGTGCCGCTCGGCATCGTGGCCGCGCTGCCGTCGTCGCGACGACGCCGGGCCGAGCGGCGCGAGCTCCGCGCCGCCGGTCGGATCGGTGACGCGTCGCGCCACGATCCGACGGTGTCGGAGCCGCCGGCCGCTGACGCGCTGCGCGCGGCTCAGGACCGCCTCGGCCGGCTCGGTCGGGCGATCGAGTCCGCGTCGGCGCCGCCCGAGGAGGCGCTGCGGGCCTACGAGGCCGCGTCGCACGTGCTGACCTGGGACGAC
>JBAZOW010000393.1:0-2760 GCA_041648495.1 Patulibacter sp. | reverse complement strand
GCCCTGCACCGCAGGTCCGAGTTCATTCGATACGTGCATAAGAGCGGTCATCACGTTTCCGCGCTCTGGCGTGAGGACTTCGTGGACCATCGTTGCAAGGAGGCGAGCGACTCCCTGTTTCTCTTGCGTCGATTTGCCGACGATCGCCTCGGCGACCGCTTTCGGGGAATCCGTCGCCTCAGCTTCGACTAGCTCGCCTAGCGCGAGATCCTCAATTCCTACCTCGGCTCCGGTGGAGTCCAAGAACAAGAGAGACCGGGGGGTATCGCTTAGCCCCGAGGTCCGCTCGAGGTACCGCGCCAGCTGAATTCGCTGCTGCCGCTGAAGCTGCGTAAATCCGGAGTCGGTCGTCGTGCCATCGGGCACGGTCCGTCCGCCAGAACCGTTGATGAGATCAGATGGTTCTCCATCTCCGGCCAGCGCCCACTTGCTCACTAGCTTCGCGCTGGCGTCGTTGAGTTCGTCCGACTGACCTGAAACCGCCAACCTGGGTAGGCGCGGCTCCGTACGGAGGTCAGCAGCGAAGTTGGGAAACTCGACCTGGAGGGCCGTAAGCCGGGCGAGAACTGAACGTTCGGCTGGCCAGCACGAAGGAACTCTCGCCTGGGCGATTCTCACGTTGGTCGCGAACGCGTTCATTAGGACCTTGACCCGACGCGGGCTTTTCACGTGGGAGGGGATCAGGTGGAAGAGAACGTCGTCCAAGTCGGGGGTAGACGCCGAACTGCCCCTACTGGCGAGTTCTTCCCACAGCCCGTCACGTCGCCGAAGCGCAGCCGAACGAGCCCAGGTGTTGAGTCGTCGTGCTCTCATTGGGGGAAGGGAGATCTGGTGATTGAAGA
Source organism: Patulibacter sp. (assembly GCA_041648495.1). Taxonomy (GTDB): domain Bacteria; phylum Actinomycetota; class Thermoleophilia; order Solirubrobacterales; family Solirubrobacteraceae; genus Patulibacter. Next base: position 1,918 of record JBAZOW010000393.1, on the reverse strand, counting down.
TCTTGTCGAGAAAGGCTCCCGCGCTCGTGTAGTAGGGGTCCGAGGGGTTGCGCGGGGTCGCCTGGTCGACCTCGTCGAGGGCACGCTCGATTACGTCTCGATCTGCGGCAACGATGAACGCGCACCGCTCAGCCTCAAGGAAGGTACGAATCGCGTTTAGCGTGGCGACCACGTCGTCTTCGCGACACCGATCGAGCTCGTCGATGAAGAACACGACGCGCTCCGGCACAGGATCGGTAGGTAGCTCTGCCCCCGACCACCAAGTTCTGAACTGGGCGGGTCCGGGTTGCCTACTGGCCCACGAACTCAGACGGCGCCCCCGCTGAGCAAGCCGGCCCTTGGCGCCTGACCCGCTGCTGTCGTCCTGCGCTGACGTGACCCGTGAGATGAGTCGCGCGAACGTCGCGGTGAACTGGTCGTCTTCTGACGGCTTCGATTGGTCTATCTCGATTCGGCCGACGTCGACAAACGCCTTGATTAGAGCTAGGGATCCAGCAACTGCGATACCCCCGGGCACAAGAATCTGGCCCAGTAGGGCAGAAGCATCGATGTCAATCAGCAGGTCGGCAAGGAGGACTAGGCCCGAGATCACCGAGCAGAATGTGAGAGAAAGCAACAGGACGACGGGAACACCCCGGAGGGCCGACCTGAAAGCAATTCCGAGGCGTCCGGGATGAAGCTCGACTGCTTTGCGGTTCTCGAAGAGACCCCGATGAAACTCTTGATCCCTCGCGTCGTCCGTAAGCTTGAGTTCCCGCGCCGCGTGAGCGATGAAGTTGCGTTTCAGCGAGGACCCGCCGTAGCGCCACGCGTCGTAGTGAACGAACGCTACTGCGGGAGTTCGCGCTTCGAGTTCGCGTCTGACGAGTTCCCCGATACTCGATTTCCCCGACCCCCACGGGCCGAACAAGGCGACACTGATAGGGGTCCGGCCGCTGCACACGAGATCTGCAACTGGGCCAGCGATAGCTTCGTACTCGAAATCGTCCGGGTCATCTGAACCGAGCGCGAGATCCGGGATGAGGTCGCCGTCGCGGAGACGAGGCGTCATGTTCTTAGGCATTCAAGGGCACCGTTCGAAACGCGACAAGAAGAATCCCATCTGGCCCGGTCGTTGCCGTGCACGTTGTAGACCTGGGAAACAGAGAAGGCGAAAAGGCAGCGTCGCGGCGGTTCTCGGCCTGGCGGCTCGAGTTCATGGAACCCCGCTCGGCCGGGGGTTTCGTCGTCCTGAGAGGAAGCCGTCGCCGTAGAGGTTAAGCACGCAACATGTGTTCAACCTCTACGGCGATCGCGAGACTCGTCTCCTGACCGCCGCCCCGCCGCCCCCTCGTCTACGGTGGTCGCCTGATGATCGACGGCTTCCTCCCGCGTCCCGCTCGCGCGACCCGCCCGACAACCTCCGCCGAGGCCCTCCGATGAGCGCCGGACTTGCGGCGCTGCTCGACGATGTCGCGGTGATCGCGCGGGCGGCTGCGGCTTCGATCGACGACGTTGCGGCCGGCGCGGGGCGGGCGAGCGTGAAGGCCGCCGGGGTGATCGTCGACGACGCCGCGGTGACCCCCCGGTACGTTCAGGGGATCGCGGCGGAGCGGGAGCTGCCGATGATCAAGCGGATCGCGATCGGGTCGATCCGCAACAAGCTGCTGATCATCCTGCCGGTGATCCTGGTGCTCAGCGAGTTCGTCGACTGGCTGCTGACGCCGATGCTGATGATCGGCGGCGCCTACCTCTGCTTCGAGGGCGCCGAGAAGCTCTGGGAGGCGGTCGGTCCGCACCGCCACCACCAGGAGGCCACCGTCGCGTCCAAGGACCCCGCTGACGAGGACTCGCTGGTCAGCGGGGCGATCCGCACCGACCTGATCCTCTCGGCCGAGATCATGGTGATCTCGCTGAACGAGGTCGCCGACCAGCCGTT
>JBAZOW010000392.1:0-2763 GCA_041648495.1 Patulibacter sp. | reverse complement strand
GCCCGCGGAGGGTCCGGTGCCGGCACCGGTGGCCGGCGGGGTGCCGGCGTCGGGGCCGGATCCGCTGCCCGTGGCGCACGGCGCGGCCGTCACGGTGTCGTTGATCAGCGTCACGGCGCCGGAGCGAGCGATCAGCCGACCGCTGACGGTGACCGCGTCGTCGAGCGAGATCGAGGCGGCCGCCAGCAGGTTGCCGGCGAAGGTCGACGCGCTGCCGAGCGTCGCGGAGCTGCCGACCTGCCAGGTCACGTTGCACGGCTGGGCACCGTTGATCAGCTGGACCCGGCTCGCCGACGCGGTGGTCAGGGTCGATCCGACCTGGAAGATGAAGACCGCGCTGGGGTCGCCCTGGGCGTCGAGCGTGAGCGTGCCGGTCAGGCCGATCGAGGACGGGGCGCGGTAGACCCCGGGGGTCAGGATCCGTCCGCCCAGGTCCCCGGCGAGGACCAGCGGCGGGGTGCGGCTGGCCGCATCGCCGTAGGCCTGCGTGACGTCGGCCTGGGCCTGGGTGGCGACGGCGTCGGCCGCGTGCAGCACGCCGGAGAACAGTCCGGGAGGGAAGCCGCTGACGGCGGTGCCGGGGCTGACGCCCAGGTCCCCGCCGATCGTCGAGGGGCCGACGTTGGTGACGGCGGACCCGGAGAGCACGGCGAAGCTCGACGCGACCCCGAGGCCGACCGGGGCCTGAGCGGCGCCGGCCGGACCGGCGAAGGCGGCCAGGGCGGTGACCCCGGCGAGCAGGACGGCGGACCGGCGGACGGCGCGGCGAGCGCGGCGTCCGGGCGGGGATGACGGGGGTTGAATCGGTACGGGCATCGTGGTGCTCCTTCGAGCGGGGCGATGCGAGCGATCGGGGGTACGCGCAAGGCAAGAGTGGTGCGCGCTTTTTCGGGGTCCCGACGCGTTGATTGAGGACAATCGTAACAGGAAATCTGTTTCATGTATACTTTTTCTAGATACACATGTCCGATTCTCTCCCGTCCTGGACCTTCCTCACCAACCACGCTCAGGTGCTCGTCTGCATCGCGCAGGATCCCGAGGTTCGTCTCCGCGATATCGGAGAGCGGATCGGGATCACGGAGCGGGCGGTGCACCGGCTGGTCAGCGAGCTGGTGGACGCCGGATACGTCTCGAAGGAGCGGCACGGGCGACGCAATCGCTACGCGATCGAGGCCCACGCGCCTCTGCCGGATCAGGTCGCTCGCCGGCGCTCGATCGGGGAGCTGCTCGGCGTCCTGACCACGGCCGAGGAAGGCGACGCGTAGTTCGCTACTGTTCGGCGCGGAGTCGATCCACCCCCATCAGCGGGGTCAGGGAATCCGGTGAGAATCCGGGACTGACGCGCAGCGGTGAGGATGCGGATCGCGGCCAGTAGGACCTATTTCCGAAATGGGTCCTGAGCCACTGGGACCCCCGGACCATTCGTCCGGGGACTGGGAAGGCGGCCACGATCGAGTGCATCCGAGTCCGAAGACCTGTCGACTCTGCACCACGAGGACGGGTAACCGTCCCGCAGGTGCTTCTGACAACGGCGACCGCGCGTTACGGTCACCACAGAAGGAGACGGATCAGATGGCACGCACCGCTGTGCTTGGTTTTCCCCGCGTCGGCGCCGACCGTGAGCTGAAGCTCGCGCTGGAGGCCCACTGGGCCGGCCGACTCGCGCCCGAGGAGCTGCAGGCGACCGCCCGCACGCTGCGCGCGCAGCACCTGGGTCGATCCCGGCAGGCCGGGATCGACGTCCTGCCGGTCGGCGACCACGCGCTCTACGACCACGTGCTCGACGCCGCCGAGCTGGTCGGGATCGTCGCCGAACGGCACGGGGGAGCGAACGACGACGACGGCACCGTCGTCGACTCCGCCGACGCGCTGCGCCGGCACTTCCTCGCCTGCCGCGGCGACGCGTCGACCACGCCGCTCGAGATGACGAAGTGGCTGGACACCAACTACCACTACCTCGTCCCCGAGTTGGCCGCCGATCAGACGTTCCGGCTGCGGCCCGCCCGCTGGCTGGCCCACCTGGCCGAGGCGCGCGAGGTCGCGAGCCCCGACGAGACGCTGCGCCCCGTGGTGCTCGGACCGCTCTCACTGCTGCTGCTCGCCAAGCCCGCCGAGGGCGCGGGGGAGGTCGACCGGCTGGCCCTGCTCGAGCCGCTGACCGCGGTCTACGGCGAGCTGCTCGACCGGCTCGCCGCCGAGGGCGTGACCGAGGTCCAGCTCGACGAGCCCGTCCTGGTGCTCGATCGGACCGACGCCGAGCTCGACGCATTCGCGCGGGCCTACGGTGCCCTGGCCGCCGGCACGGACCGGCCGGGGATCGCGCTGGCGACCTACTTCGACCGGCTCGACGAGCGGACGCTCGCGCGGATCGGCGGACTGCGGCTCGCCGAGCTGCACGTCGACCTGGTCCGCGCGCCGGACCAGCTGGACGCGGTGCTCGACGCGCTGCCCGGCACGACGCGGCTGTCGGCCGGCGTGGTCGACGGCCGCAACGTCTGGGCGACCGACATGGACCGAGCGCTCGACCGGCTGGACCGGATCGTCGCGCGGATCGGCAGCGACCGGCTGACGATCGCGCCGTCCTGCTCGCTGCTGCACGTGCCGTACCGCGCGTCGCGTGAGACCGGCCTGGACGACGAGCTGCGCTCGTGGCTGGCGTTCGGCGAGGAGAAGCTCGACGAGCTGGCGCTGCTGCAGCGGGCGCTCGACGCGGACGCCGCCGGGCGGGACGCGCTGCTCGCCGACGCGCGGGCGCGGACTTCG
>JBAZOW010000391.1:0-2784 GCA_041648495.1 Patulibacter sp. | reverse complement strand
CACGAGACCCCGGTGACGCTGGCCCGCGGCGACGTCCGCTGGAGCACCGACGCCGGCACGGTGGACAGCGGCCTGCTGCGCGCCCCGCAGGATGCGAAGGGCACGATCGAGGTTCGCGGCACCACCGACGAGGCCCAGGCCACGACCGACGTCCGCGTGCTCGGCCCGCTGAAGCGGCTGGAGCTGTCGAGTGAGCGCCTGTCGATCGCCGACGCCACCCCGGCGAACGCCGTCACGGTGCGCGTCACGGGTCGTGACGCCCTCGGCCACACGGCTCCGGTCGAGGCGGCGGACCTGGATCTGGAGTTCGACGCGTCGGTCCTGCGGGTCACCCCGTCGGGCACCGCACTGAAGGTCACCCCGGTCCGCGCGGGCGGCACCGTGCTGCAGGTCAAGGTGGCCGGCCAGACGGCGAAGCTGCCGATCAGCGTCGGCGTCCAGACCGACCAGACCTACGACTTCCAGGACGAGGGCGTCGTCGCCCGCTGGACCGACAACGGCGCCAACCCGACCCGGACGAAGGTCCCGGAGGGCCTGAAGATCGAGTTCGGTCCGGCGCGCAACAAGGGCGTCACCGCTCAGGGCGTCGCGAGTCGCTGGGTCGAGCTGCCCGGTCAGCCGCTGCGCGTGCGGTTGAAGGTCAAGTCGAGCATCTTCGTGCCGTCCGGCCTGACGTACGCGGGCTTCTGGGACGCGGCCGGCAAGTCGCACGGCCTCTACGGCACGGGCCTCACGCCGTCCGCCGACTGGCAGTACGTCACGTTCAACATCCCGTCGTCGGCGACGTTCCCGGTCCGCTGGAACTCGTTCCAGGCGATCAACACCGACGTCACCCAGCAGGTGCCGGGCGAGATCATCTTCGGCGGCGTCGAGGCCGACATCCCGAGCGAGGTCGAGCTGCCCGGTCAGGAGCCGCTGAAGTCCGACCCCCTGTTCTCGCCGGACGGCAGGACCAACGGTCAGGACGACTGGTCGTACGGGACGTTCTCGGACATCCAGTTCACCGCGACCGATCCGACCCTCGGGAAGGTCGGCGTGTCCGGCCTGAAGCGCGTCCGCCAGACCGACGTCGACCTGGTCGTCCTCAACGGCGACATCACCGACTACGGCGAGCAGGCCGACGTCGAGCTGGCCCGCGAGGTCCTCGAGGACGGCGGCTGCCAGCTGATCCCGATGGATCAGGAGGTCGGCAAGCAGCTGGACGCCACCCCGACGGACAGCACGATTCCATGCGTCTACGTGCCGGGCAACCACGAGTCGTACATCCGGGGCGGCCAGGGCACGCTGGAGCACTGGAGCGCCGAGTTCGGCGACAGCTACGGCACGTTTGACCACAAGGGCACGCGGTTCATCTTCCTGAACAGCGCCCTGGGCAACCTGCGCGGCTCGGACTTCGAGCAGCTGCCGATGTTCCAGGAGGCCCTGGACAGCGCGGTCGAGGATCCGACCGTCAAGAACGTCTCGGTCTTCGCCCACCACCCGGTGGACGACCCGGTCGAGACGAAGTCGAGCCAGCTGACGGACCGCACCGAGGTCCAGCTGATCAAGAAGATGCTCTCCGACTTCACGGCGAAGAGCAACAAGGGCGTCAACATGTCCGGCTCGCACGCGCAGAACGCGTTCACGCAGCGCGTCGATGGCGTCAGCTACAACGTGCTCACCGCGACCGGCAAGGGCGCGTACGGCTCGGCGGACCGCGGCGGCTTCAACGGCTGGTCGCGCTGGAGCGTCGACCAGGACGCGAAGGGCGACGAGCAGTGGCTGACCGCCGACGTCCGGGCGTACGCCCAGTCGATCGCGATCAACGCGCCGGAGTCGATCGAGGTCGGCACCTCGACGACACTCAGCGGCAGCATCGTGCAGCCCAACGGCGTCCAGCCGGGTAGCCGCGTCGTGCCGCTGCGGTACCCGATGTCGGTCCACTGGGACGGCGACGACAACCTGGCGGTCGGGAGCGGCGCTGCCGACGTCGAAGCTGCTCGCAAGGCCCGCAAGGTCGCGATCCTCGATCCCGAGACGCGCGAGCTGACGGCGCTCCGGCAGGGCACGGTCAAGGTGTCCGTGACCAACGACTCGATGCGCGAGTTCACCGACGAGGCGTCGCTCGAGCCGATCACCGAGGAGAAGACGATCCAGGTCGGTCCGTCGACCGGCCCGGGTCCGAAGGTGTCGACGACGACCCCGGTCTTCGTCGCGCAGCCCGCGGGCACGATCAGCGCTCCGCAGGCGGTGACGGTCACCAACAGCGGCGATCAGCCGCTGAAGGTCAGCGACGCGAAGATCGTCGCCGAGGGCGAGAACGAGGGGCTGTTCACGATCGTGGCGACGCGGTGCGACAACGAGCTCGCTCCGGGCGCGTCCTGCACCGTTCTGGTGCGCTTTGCCCCGGCGAAGCCGAGCGTGACGACGTCCGCGCAGCTGGTGCTGATCACCAACACCGCGGACCGTGAGCACACGGTCGCGCTGTCGGCGACGAGCATCGCGATCCCGGCCGGCGAGCCGGGGCAGGACGGTGCCCCGGGTGAGCCCGGACCGGCCGGTCCCGAGGGTGGCGCCGGGGCGCCGGGTCAGAACGGCAACGACGGTGCGGCCGGTCCGCAGGGTCTGCTGGGAGCGCCCGGCGCTCCGGGTCTGCCGGGCGGCCCGGGCGTGCCCGGCGCGCAGGGTCCCGCCGGCGCCAAGGGCGAGCGCGGTGCCGCCGGCGCCACGCCGCGGGTGACGGTCAGCTGCAAGCTGACCAACCGCCGTCGGTCGGTCTCCTGCACGGTGCGCGAGCGCTCCGGG
>JBAZOW010000390.1:0-2795 GCA_041648495.1 Patulibacter sp. | reverse complement strand
GGCCCAGGCGTCGTGCTGCTTGCGCAGGCGGCTGAACTTCTGCCACTTGCTCGGGTTCAGCGCGACCTTCTCGCCGGCGCCGTTGATCAGCTCGAACTTCTCGAGCTTGTCGGACAGCAGGACCTCTTCGAGCTCCGAGTCCTTCTCGATGTAGCGGTCGTTGCTGCCCTGCTTGAGCTTGTAGAGCGGCGGCTTGGCGATGTAGACGAAGCCCGCATCGATCAGCTCCTGCATCTCGCGGAAGATCAGCGTCAGGACGAGCGTGCGGATGTGCGCGCCGTCGACGTCGGCGTCCGTCATCAGGATGATCTTGTGGTACCGCGCCGACGTGATGTCGAACTCCTCGCGGATGCCCGTGCCGATCGCCGTGATCAGCGCCTGGACCTCGTTGTTCGCGAGCACGCGGTCGATCCGCGCCCGTTCGACGTTGAGGATCTTGCCGCGCAGCGGGAGGATCGCCTGGGTGTGCCGGTCGCGGCCCTGCTTGGCCGAGCCTCCGGCGGAGTCGCCCTCGACGATGAACAGCTCGGCCAAGGACGGATCCTTGACGGAGCAGTCGGCGAGCTTGCCCGGCAGGCGCGAGTTCTCCAGCGCGCTCTTGCGCCGGGTCAGGTCGCGGGCCTTGCGGGCGGCCGAACGGGCCTGGGCGGCCTGGACGGCCTTGCGGACGATCTGGCGCGCGTCGGCCGGGTTCTCCTCGAGGAACTCGGCCAGCTTGGCGTTGACGACCTGAGCGACGAAGCCCTGCATGCCCGGGTTGCCGAGCTTGGTCTTCGTCTGACCCTCGAACTGCGGGTTGGTCAGCTTGGCGGAGATGACGGCGGTCAGGCCCTCGCGGATGTCCTCGCCGGACAGGGCGGGATCCTTCTCCTTCAGCTCGCCCTTCTCACGCGCCCACTTGTTGATCGTGCCGGTCAGCGCCGAGCGGAAGCCCGACAGGTGCGACCCGCCCTCGTGGGTGTTGATGTTGTTCGCGAACGAGAACACCGACTCCTGGTAGGTCGAGTTCCACTGCATCGCGATCTCGACCGCGCCGCCGGCCTTCTCGTCCTCCCCTTCGAAGGTGATGACCTTCTTCTGGATCGGGTCCTTGGTGTCGTTGAGGTAGGCGACGAAGTCGGCGATGCCGCCCTCGTAGTGGAAGTTGACCTTCTTCCCGCCCTCGCGCTCGTCGACGATCACGATCCGCAGGCCGCGGGTCAGGAAGGCCGTCTCACGCAGGCGCGTTTCGAGCGTGGCCCAGTCGTACTCGGTGGTCTCGAAGATGTCCGCGTCGGGCAGGAAGCGGATCTCCGTGCCGGTGCCCTCGTCCTTGCCGAGCGCCTCGCCCTGCTGCAGCTCGTTGATCGGCGCGCCGCGGACGTAGCTCTGCCGCCAGACGTGGCCGTCGCGGCGGATCGTGACGTCGAACTCCTCCGACAGGGCGTTGACGACAGACGAGCCGACGCCGTGCAGACCGCCGGAGACCTTGTAGCCGCCGCCGTCGCCGAACTTGCCGCCCGCGTGGAGCACGGTGAGCACGACCTCGACGGTCGGCTTGCCGGTCTCGTGCATCGCGACCGGAATGCCGCGACCGTCGTCGGTCACCGTGACCGAGTTGTCGGGGTGAACCGTGATCGTCACCGTCGAGGCGTGCCCGGCGAGCGCTTCGTCGACCGAGTTGTCGACGATCTCCCAGACCAGGTGGTGCAGTCCGCGCGTACCGGTCGAGCCGATGTACATGCCGGGCCGGTGGCGAACCGCCTCCAACCCCTCGAGGACGGTGATGTCCCCCGCGTCGTAGGTCCCGTTCGATGCGGTGGAAGAGGTGGACGAAGCCACGTCTCCCGTCTTCAGCGCGTCGTCGGGGATGGGGGTGTCATTCGTCGCCATAAGCCTCCGTGCAGCAAGAAACGCCTCGGTTCCCGGGTCAGGGACCTCGGGCCGAGGCGCACCGAGCGAATCCTTCCGAGGATACCACAGGGAGGCGGCGGATCCCCTGTTCCCACGGGCGAATTGGGCTGCAAACGAGCCGATTTCGGCGGGCCGAACCGCGCACCGCCGCAGCGACGATCGGTCGGGCGCCGCTCAGCGTCGCCGGGGCGCCGATCCGGTCGCTCCGGAGCGCGCCCGAATCGCCCGGATGTCGCCGAACCCGGCGTCGCGGATCCGCGCGATCACGGTCGCCTCCAGCATCTGGATCTCGTGGGCCCAGGTGGCCTCCTGGCAGGCGACGTGGAGCACGCCGTCGACCACCGCCACCGGCCGCGCGGCCCCGGCGATCGCCTCGCCGACAGCCCCGGGCCACGCCCGCTGGATCCGCGCCAGTCCCAGGTCCTCGGCGTCCTCCGGCGCGATCGCGTCGAGCAGCCCGTCGAGCGCGTCGCCCGGGGTCCTGGGGGTGGAGCGACGGCGGCGGGACACGGTCCTCAGTCTCCCGCCGGCGGGAGACCGGTGGCAACCCGGATCGTCTCGGCGGTGCCGGGAACGACCGAGACCAGCCCGACCGAGGCGTCGTCCGCGCCGGGCACGTGCTCCGCCTCGGTCACCGTCACCAGGGCCTGCCCCCGCGACGCGATCACGTCGACCAGCCGCGTCCGGCGGACCACGTCCAGCTCGCTCATCACGTCGTCGAGCAGCAGGATCGGCCGCTGGCCGGTGCTCCGCTCGATCACGTCGGTCTCGCCGAGCAGCAGCGCGAGCAGGGCCAGCCGCTGCTCGCCCTGGGACCCGTAGCGGTGCAGCAGTCGCCCGTCGCGGCGGACGGCCAGGTCGTCGCGGTGCGGCCCGTGATGGGTGAAGCCCCGCTCCAGGTC
>JBAZOW010000389.1:0-2816 GCA_041648495.1 Patulibacter sp. | reverse complement strand
CACGCCGAAGAGGTGCCGTTCGTCGTCGAAGCGGCGGTCGAGTGCGAAACCGTCGGATCCGTCGAAGCGCGCCCAGACGTCGAACGGCCCCTCTCCGTCCTGGTCGACGAACACCTCGATGACGATGCCGTCGGTCGCCACGTCCGCGAAGCGGCGAAGTCGTGCCACGACCTCGTCGGAGGCAGCATCGAGGATCGGGGTGAGGTCCGAGCGGTACCGGGCAACGTTCACGCGACCAGCCTATTCAGAGCACGGCTCCGAGCGGCGCCGAGAAGAGCCTCCCGGCTGGCGGTCGGGGAGGTTTGAGAAAGCCTCTGCGGTCGCCTATGGTCCGGGCCATGGCACCGGATCTGGAGGTACGACGCACGACGGCCGAGCCGTCGCACGTGCCGACCGGTGCTGCCCTCCTCGCCATCGAGCTGAGCGAGATCGCCCGCGGTATCCGCGGGCTCGACGTGCTGCGCCGCAGCGTCGACAGAGCCCCGCCCGCCTGACCTGCCTTCGCCTTCACCCTCTGTAGGCCGGCGGCCTCGTCCCGGACGAGCGCGCCGCTTCGGCCTACCCGGAGACAGGACATCCCCATGCGGGTACACCCCCGGACCGAGACCCCGGCCACCACGAGCGGTTCCTTCCCGAGCCACGTGCTCGAGCGGGCCGAGGCCGACCTCGACGCTGCTGGCATCGCACGCGAGAACCAGCTGAACGACCTCCCGACCGCCACGACACCGGTCGCCGTCGCCCACCGCGACAGCGTCCGACGGATCCTCGACGCGATCCGCCACGCACAGGCCCAGCTGGCAGCCGGGACCTACGGCGACTGCATCCGGTGCGGGAGGCGAGCCGACCCCGCGACGGCCCTGGCGCGGCCCTGGGCGCCCCAGTGCGCCACGTGCAGCCTCGGCTAGTCGCTCATCTCCACCCACACTCCCGAGGAGGGAAGACATGACGTCTGAACTCGCGAACGAGACGGCCCGCAGCGCATCCAGCGACGACCGTGCCGACCTTGTCGAGCTCGAGCTGTTCCCACCGACGACGCCCCGAGCAGGGTCGCGCTTCGACGACACCGTCGCGCACCCCATCGACACACCACGACGTCTGGACGCCATCATCCGCGCCGCCGGACGGAGGCTCCGCGCACTGCCCGGCCCGAGGGACCTCGACCACCGTCCCCTCGCCTACCGAGCGCGTCTCCGACAGATCATGCGCGAGGCGGCACAAGCACGGGCACGACTGGCCGCCGGCACGTACGGCGCCTGCCTCACGTGCTCGGGGCCGATCTCGCTCGCCCGCCTCACCGAACGGCCGAGTGCACGCCGGTGTGTCTACTGCGAGCTCGACATCTGACCGCCACGCATCGACATCGCGGCGACAGTCCGACCCGGACGACGTCCACGCCGCTGTTCATCATCCACCGACACCGAGGACCACATCATGTCGAACGCAACCCACATCATCGCGCTGGTCGCAGCCGCCGTCGTCATCACCACGATCCTGACCCTGGGGACACTGGCTGCGGCCGACCTGCTCCCGGCGCGGTCCCGCAGGAAACCCGCCACGCGGACGCAGGACCGCCAGCCAGGAGCATCGAGCTCCCTCCGCTCGCACGGAGCCCAGGACGCCGACGTCGATCCGGTCGACGCCACGCGTCCCACGTGATGCCGAACCAGCTACCTCCCGGTGGCCGATGAGCGCTGTCGGTCCACCGGGCAGGAACCTGGGTCGGCGAGAGACCCCACAGACCGGCGCCAGCGTTCGATCGGGCAGTCTGTCACCGTGAACGAGTCGCTCACCCATGAGGAGTCGGTCTTCATCGCGGCGCCACCGGCGCTGGTCTACGACGTCGTCTCGGACGTCACGCGGACCGGCGAGTGGTCGCCGGTGTGCCAGGAATGCTGGTGGGACGACGGCGACGGTCCGCTCGTCGGCGCGTTCTTCACCGGCCGCAACGTGACGCCCGACCGCACCTGGGAGACCCGCTGTGAGGTGATTGCCGCCGAGCCCGCCGCTGCATTCGGGTGGACCGTGACAGGCGGCAACGTCCACTGGCGCTACACCCTGGCGTCCGTGCCGGGCGGGACCGAGTTGACGGAGTCGTGGGAGTTCACCCCGGTCGGACAAGCTTTCTTCGCCGAGCGTTTTGGCGACGACGCACCGGCCGAGATCGCCAACCGTGCCCAGGCGGCCCGTCAGGGAATCCCCGTGACGCTCGCGGCCATCAAGCGCGTCGTGGAAGCGGCTTCTTGACCGGAGGCCGATCGCCCAGGTTCGTGGTCCGTCAGACCGCCGCCGTTGAACCCGCCAGGATCTGCCGCTCGTCGAGCGCAGAATCACACTGATCGGAACGCGAGTTCGCCCCACGGCGGTTCGCGCACTGGCATCGTGCGCGTCGTGGACACCCCCTCGACAACGCGGGACAGGCAGCGGCCACAACGCTGCTGGCTACGACGAAGCCTGATAGCGCTCGTGGTGGTCGGGCTCGCTGTCCCGGCGGGATCTCTAGGTCTGCGCTTCCTCGGACAGAACCGGGTGGTCGAGGCCGGCAGCATCGTCGTCGCTATCGAGGGACGACACGTCGACTACTCCCGCCCCCTCCGAGCACACGACCCCGAAGAGATCGGCACCGGCTCTGCCGGCCGCATCGGCTTGGTCGGCGATCGATGCGTCGGCTTCGTCGGCGACCCCGCCCACCCCGGGCAACGCGACCTGGTGATCGTGTGGCCGTACGGGACAACGGTGAGCGGCCAAGACGAGGACGTGGTCATCGAGTCGGGGGGACAGACCATTCGCCTGGGTGACTGGGTCGAAGGTGGACGCGG
>JBAZOW010000388.1:0-2843 GCA_041648495.1 Patulibacter sp. | reverse complement strand
TGAAGGAACACCAGCTTTCGCCGCCCATGGTGGAAGTCGCTGAGGGCGACCACCACACCGCAGGATCGTTCAATCTCGAGTTCTTCGCCGTGAACCATTCGATCCCCGACGGCCTCGCTCTCGCGATCCGCACCGGTGCCGGGCTCGTACTGCACACCGGTGACTTCAAGATGGACCAGTTCCCGCTCGACAAGCGCATCACCGACCTGGCCGGCTTCGCACAACTCGGCAAAGAAGGGGTCGACCTCTTCATGGTCGATTCCACCAACGCCGAAGTCCCCGGATTCACCATGGGCGAAGAAGACCTCATGCCGGCCATCGACGAAGTCTTCCGCACCGCTCCGCGCCGCATCATCGTCTCCAGCTTCGCCAGCCACGTGCATCGCATCCAGCAAGTACTCGACGCCGCCGCGAAGCACGATCGAAAGGTCGCGTTCGTCGGTCGATCCATGGTGCGTAACATGGGTATCGCCAGCCAACTGGGCTACCTCCACATCCCCGAGGGGATCCTCGTCGAGATGAAGAGCTTGGAAAAGCTCCCCGACGATCAGGTCGTCATGATCTGCACCGGCTCCCAAGGGGAACCACTAGCGGCCCTGTCGCGCATGGCCAACAGAGAGCACATCATCGAGATCGGAGACGGCGACACCGTCCTGCTGGCCAGCTCACTGATCCCCGGCAACGAGAACGCCATCTACCGCGTCATCAACGCACTCACCCGATGGGGCGCAAACGTCGTCCACAAGAGCAACGCGAAAGTGCACGTCTCCGGTCACGCCTCCGCAGGCGAACTGGTGTACTGCTACAACATCATCAAACCCACACACGTGATGCCCATCCACGGCGAATGGCGCCATCTCACCGCCAACGCTGACCTCGCCACCCGAACCGGCATCGACGAAGACCGAGTCCTCATCGCGGAGAACGGCGTGACGGTCGACCTCATCAACGGGCACGCAAGAATCAGCGGACGAGTCCCTGCCGGCATGGTCTACGTCGACGGCGTCACCATCGGCGGCGAATCCGAAAGCGCGATGAACGAACGCCGTCGCCTCGCAGAAGACGGCGGCATTACCGTCCTCGCAATCCTCAACGCCACTACAGGCAAGCTTGCCGAGCCCATCGAATTCTTCACCCAGGGCCTCGTGCACGCCACGGAATGGACGACCGACGCCGCACACGCCATCGACCAGGCCCTGGCACGCGCAAGCAAGAAGCAGCTGGACGATCCGGAGCAAATCGAAGCCCTGATCACGAAGGCTCTCTCACGCTTCATGGACCGCAAGTACCGCTCCACCCCCGTCATCACTGCGGTGGTCGTGAGCGAGTAAGTCGCCCCACTTCGCGGACCTCACCGCTCAGCAATACGTCGGGTGATCGACGGACTGCGGTTGAGGTCGTGGTGATGCGTGCGCTACTGATCGGCGAAAATCCCACTGGAACGGCCCGAGCGTTGGTGCCGGTGAGAGCCTGCGACCCGGCAGGAGTGCGAATCTGTGTCGGCCAGCGACGTCAAGTCAGGCTGCCGAAGGCGGCGGATCTGGGTCGAGCACCCCACCTCTCGCCTCGGCCGCGTGACGTTGGCAGAGTGTCGATACCCACATTCTGATCACGTACTGCCGCGCCGGAGCCCCGCATACCTCGCACGTCTCGGTACTTTCCCGCTCAGCCGCACGCACCGCGTCCGCGAACGCCTGATCGAAGTTCGACGGGTCATCGGACGGGTCGGCATAGAAGCTCAGGGCACCAAACTTCGATTTCACCTGCTGCACGATGTAGCTCGGAGCGATGACGGACAGGGTCGCATCGAGTCTCGCCAGCAGCGGGTACCAGCCGGCACCGATTTCCAGCTGTTCCGGCCAGCCTGGAGCGATCCGAGCAAGGAGGCCGCGGAGTTCAGGCGGATATTCCTCGGTCATGTCAACTCTCTCGTTCCGTGATGGCGGCGATGTCAGTGACTTCCGATCGCGATTCGTGTTGAGTTCCGCGCTGATGGCGTGTGGCTTCTCGGGCCTGTTGGCGACGCCGCGACCGCTCGCGAAACTCGCGTCCTACGCGGAGGCTGCGCATGACGCCGTTGTCGAAGCTGATCATTCCTCGGCGCCGCCATTCGATTGCTGCGTGGCCGCGGAAGCCCGCGACGGCACGGCGCCGCTGCATGAAGTCTAGGTTTCGTGGCAGGGGTCCGGGGAGCCCGTCAGTGTCTGGCAGAAGGTGGCTGAAGAGCTCTGCAAAGGTCGGGCCTGCTGTCGTGCGGCGACGAGTCTGAGCGATGAAGATCGCCGCCGCCAACGCCCACTGCTCGGCTGTATCGTCACCGGTGAAGTCCTCGAACATGAAGACCCACTCTGCTGGCGGCGGCGAGTCGATTTCCTGCCACCAGATCGGGTACGACTCGGGCATCTCAACCATCACAATCGCGGTCGCTCGCACGGGCCTTCCCGTGACGCGACCGCCTGTCATCGGGATGGGCAGCACACGTGCAGGGAAGAGCGGAGCGATCCGACGAGGACGAGATTGTTTCGTATGGCCTTCCGAATTATGCCATACCGATTAGGCCATACGAGGAGTGGCCCGTCGAGACGCTTGGTAAGTGCCCCGACGGAACGAAGAGATTGAAGCGGAGTGGAGCGCATACTCCCAGCGCTTCGCGACCTCGCTTCGTTCTGCGCGGGAACGTGCCGGGCTGAGCCAGGAAGATGTGGCATACAGATCGGGCCTCACGCGGTACACGTATCAGAAGTACGAAAAAGGGGAATCGCGCCCGGGAAGCCCTGCGAACCCGACGCTGAGGACCCTTCTTGCGCTTTCTCAGGTTCTGGAGCTTCCCCTCGTCACGCTGA
>JBAZOW010000387.1:0-2848 GCA_041648495.1 Patulibacter sp. | reverse complement strand
AAGACGGGCGCGATCGGCCTCGACCTCCGGGGCTCCGCACGCGTGGAGCGCGCTGCCGTCGCCATCGCGGCCAGCCAGATCGCCAAGGGCAGCGTGGCCGACTCCGCGACCAACCCGTCGGCCCCGGTGACCATCGAGGACTCGTCGATCTCCGCCGTCAGCGGCGGTCTTGCGACCGGCGTGCAGGGCAACACCGCGCAGCTCGCGATCCGGAGGTCGACGATCACGGCGCCCGACGGCCCGCTCAACGTGACCAACGGTGCGCTGCGGGTCGAGAGCTCGTTGCTGCGTGGGCGTAACTCGCGGATCCTCGCGAATCTGCCGGCCGGCGCCGGTGCCACGATCGAATCGTCCACGCTCGTCGGCGACGGGACGGGCCGGGGACTGACCGCCGCCACCGATGGCGGACCGACGAACGTCACGCTGGGGTCCTCGATCGTCGAGGACTTCTCCACCGGCATCGAGCGGATGACGTTCTCGACCGGGGCCGCCACCGTGCAGCTCGCGCAGACCAACCTGCGCGCCGGCATCCCGACCGTCGTCCTGGGGGCCGTCACCGGCAGCACCACGCAGACCGACACGACCTCGTTCGATCCGGACTTCGTTGACGCGGGGGCCGGCGACTACCGGCTGACCGCGGATTCGCCGTTGATCGATCGCGGCACGGCCCCCGCCCCTCCCGGACTCGGTCCCGACCGTGACGGCAACGAGCGGGTCGTCGACGGCAACGGCGACGGGATCGCGCGGCTCGATCTCGGGGCGTACGAGCGCGCCGCGCCGCCCGTCGTGCCCGATCCGCCGCTGGTCGGGGACCCGGGCCCGCCCGTGATCGGGAACCCCGGACCGCCCGCGGTGCCTCCGGGCCCGCCGGTCGTCGTGGTGCCGGCCGCCGGCTTCGGCCGTGCGACGAAGGTCCGCGTCGCGCTGCGCACCAAGCGACCGGCGCCGCTCAACCGCCTTGTCTTGTCGATCGCCAACGACAACGCGTTCGCCATCGGGACCGGAGTCACCGTCACCCTCAAGCGCGCCGGACGTCGCAAGGCGGTCCGCGTCCCGGCGATCCGCACGACGGTCGGCGCACGGAGGACCGGAGCGGTCAGACTGCGGCTCACCGCCGCCAACCGCCGCGCGCTACGGGGCGCCAAGCGGATAACGGTCCGCGTCGTTGTGCGCGCGAGCGCTCCCGACGGCGGACGCCGAACGGTCACCAAGACCCTGGCCGCCCGCCTCCGATGAGGGATACCGAGATGCCTTCCACCAACGATCTTCGGGCTCCTCGCGCAGGAGCGGCAGGAGTGCCGGTCGCACGCGGTGCGGCCCCCGGGTCCCGGCGGCGGGCGTCGCTCGCCACCACCGCGCTCGTCCTGCTCGCGATCGCGGCGGTACCCGCCGTCGCCACCGAATCCGCCGACGCCGCCTCGTCGAAGTCGTCGAAGCGCTGCCCCACCGTCGGCCGCACGCTCGCGGTCGAGCGCTTCGACACGAAGGTCACCTCGCGCGTCTGGCGCGTCAACGGACGAACCTACGGCTGCACGTTCGTCCGCTCGCGTCCGCGAACGCGCTTCCTGACCCGCGCGACGCCCGGCCTGGTGCGACTGGACGACGACACCGTCGCCTGGACCACGACCCGCGTCGTCAACGGCGTGACGTCCAACCGCGTCTGGGCCTACGACCTGACCAGCGGCCGGTACTTCGTCCGGTCGGCGGCCGCCGTGCCGCGCCGGTCCGCGGGTGACGTCCCGCGCGAGGGCACGGTCGATCAGCTGCAGGTCACCAGCGCCTTCTTCGTGGCCTGGGTCGCCAACGGCACCACGGTCGTGGTCGGCGCCGACGATCCTGGCAACCTCGACCTGCTCGGCGCGGACGGCGCCACCACCCCGCTCTACCTCGACCGCGGCTTCGCCGTGGCGGGCAGCTACGACCCGCAACCCGACCTGGCCAAGCAGCTCTCCGACTCGCTGAAGGTCGAGTACGTCCCCGGCGACCACGGGGACTCCGACGACTGCGCTTCTTCCTACCTGGTGGCGTTCACCTGGAGCACCGCGCCCGGCCAGACCTTCGAGGCCCGCATGGGCGGAACGCGGATCACCCCGGTCAGCTGCGGCGGGTAGGGCGGTGGGCACGCGCGCAAGAGGTTCGCGGCCTACGCCGCCTTGAATTGCTCGTACCGAAGCTCGAGGCGCTCGGGATCCGGTCGTTCGTTCTTGCTCCGCGGCTGGCGAATCGCGGTGCTATGAAACTCCTGGAGTCCGAATCGCAGCATCGGTCCGTCGGTTTCGTCGAGCAGATCTGGGGCGATGTGCACTACACCGGACGGGTCAATCCCCACCACGTTGCGATCGTAGGCTAGGTGGTGAATCGCGCACAACGCGATCCCGTTGACCACCGTGGCGGCTCCGTCGGGATGCCCGTCTTCGATGATGTGGGCAGCCTGAACCAGCGACGCCACACCTAGTGCGCAGATTGCGCAGCTTCCGCGGTACGCCCGCATCACGTTGTGCCGAAAGCGGTGCTGGTGCAGACGAACGCGAACTTCGCGCGTCGCATATCGCCGTAGTTCCTCTCCCGACTGCAAACCGCCGTCGCCGACGTCCGCAACCGGAAGACCGGATTGGAGCGTCACGACCCTCTGGGCCGGGTCGTCATTGATGACGAACATCGGGTGGACGGGCGAATATCGTCCGGGTTCGATTCCGTGAAAGTAGATCAACGGCACGACAAGATCATGCGCGGCACGGAGCGCGCGGTTGTCAACCTCAGCCTGACGTCGCGCGGCGTCTGTATCTGACGATGCGGTGCGGTAGTGGTAGACGTACTTGCCTGTCGCCTCGTTGTACTCGTCGTCGTA
>JBAZOW010000386.1:0-2857 GCA_041648495.1 Patulibacter sp. | reverse complement strand
TGGATCCACTGCCGTTCGAGTTTCGAGGACACGCCCGGCACCTGGGTCGTGTCGGAGACCGAGGTCGAGGCCCACCACAAGGAGCAGTCCGTGGAGCATCCGCTGATCACCGCCGTCACCCACTCGACGGTCGAAGCCCGGATCACGCTGCAGGGCGTGCCCGACAACCCCGGCGCCGCCGGCCGGATCACGTCGGCGCTGGCCGCCGCCGAGATCAACGTCGACATGATCATCCAGAACGAGCCGTCGGAAGCCGGCGCGCGCGCCGACATGTCGTTCACCGTCCCGCGCGAGGATCTGCTCGCGGCGCAGGACGCGCTCGGCCCGGTCGTCAGCGAGCTGGGGATCACCGAGCTCCGCACCGAGGCCGAGATGGGCAAGGTCTCGATCGTCGGCGCCGGCATGAAGACCCACCCCGGCGTCGCGGCCAAGGTCTTCACCGTGCTCGGCGAGGAGGGGATCAACATCCAGATGATCGCCACGTCGCCGATCAAGATCAGCTGCGTGGTGCCCGGCGACCAGGTGCCGGCGGCCGTGCAGGTGCTGCACGCCGCGTTCGGGCTGTCGGGAGAAGACACGATTCGTCCCGAGCAGCCCTTCGGCGAGTTCGCGTAGCCGAGCGCTTCGGAGGTTGCCCGCGCACCGCGGGTAAACCACGAGCTCGACGGGACCGTCGGGGACACGCCGCCGTTTTGGGCTAGCCTCGGCGGCGTGGATCTGAACCTGAGCGTGGAGGACGCGGAGCGGCTGGACACGCTGCTGCGGGTGATCGAGGAGCTCGATCCCGACGCGCAACTGCCCGGCGGGGAGAGCCCCGAGACGCTCGACGCGGTCGAGCAGAAGCTCGGCCGCCCGATCCCCGCACAACTGCGCGAGTGGTCGCGGACGGTCGGCGGCGGCGCGTCGCTGGTCGGCGGCAACCTGCGGACCTACGCGGCGATCAAGGCGCCGCGGGTGCCCGGTCCCTACCTGGCGACGGCGCGCAACGCGCTGCGCTCGCGCGAGTGGTTCGTTCCCGACGAGGTGATCCCGTTCGGCTCCGACGCCGGCGGCGACGTGTTCGGGATCTGGTCGCCGGCTGGGGGCGCGGCGCGCCCGTTGGTCGTGCTGAGCGGGGCGGGGGACGGGACCGAGGACGTGCCGTCGTGCGCGGTCGTCGGCGAGGACCTCTACGCCTTCCTCTCCGGCTGGATCGCCCACTACGTCTACGCCGCGGACGAGGAGCTGGCCGAGGACGTGCAGGACGCGCTCGGGCTGTCGCTCGACCTGCAGGGGATCCCGGAGGAGATCGCGCGCAGCGCGGGTCAGCATCTGCAGGCCTGCCTGCGCTGGGCCAGCCCGAGCCTGCCCGACCTGGTCTACGACCCGGACAAGGGCTGGCCGCTGAGCATCGAGGCCGTGCGCGAGCTGGCCGAGGCGCCGCCGGACTGGTAGGCCGCCTCGCCCCGCCAGCGGGAGAGGTTGACCGGGCCACACCCGACGAAGGTCTCCCGCTGGACGATCACGCCGCCGCCGAGGTCGCGTCGTTCCTCGTACCCTGTAGGAATGAGCAGCGAGGGGTACCGCATCGCCGTCGTCGGCGCCACCGGGCAGGTCGGCAGCGTCCTGTTGGACGAGCTGGGCGTCCCGGACGACGGCAAGCGCACCCCGACGGCGGCCGGGGCGGCGGCCGACGGCTTCGCCCCGGCGGGCGCCGGTCTGCCGGTCCGCGAGATCGTGCCGTTCGGCTCGGAGCGCTCGGCCGGCAGCACGCTGCGCGGGATGACCGTCCAGCCGTTGAACGACGAGACGATCCAGGGCTTCGACCTCGCGGTCTTCTCGGCCGGCGGGTCGGTCAGCCGCGAGTGGGCGCCGAAGTTCGCGCAGGCGGGCGCCGTGGTCGTCGACAACAGCTCGGCCTGGCGGATGAACGACGACGTCCCGCTGGTCGTCAGCGAGGTCAACCCCGAGGCGCTCGACGCCCACAAGGGGATCGTCGCCAACCCCAACTGCTCGACGATGCAGCTGATGGTCGCGCTGCGGCCGATCCAGCAGGAGGCCGGGATCGAGCGGCTGGTCGTCTCGACGTTCCAAGCCGTATCCGGTACCGGCAAGGCGGCGGTCGAGGAGCTGCTGGAGGAGGCCCGCGCGGTGCTCGACGGGTCCGACGTTCCGGCCGCCCGCTCGTACGCGCACCAGATCGCCTTCAACGTGCTGCCGCACGCCGGCAACTTCGTCGACGACCACACCGACGAGGAGCACAAGCTGATCAACGAGACCCGCAAGATCCTCGGCGATCCGACGATCCGGATCTCCGCGACCTGCACCCGCGTGCCGGTGATCAACGGCCACAGCGAGGCGGCGAACGTCGAGACCCGCGAGCCGCTGAGCCCGGAGCGGGCGCGCGAGCTGCTCGAGGCCGCGCCCGGCGTCGAGGTCGTCGACGACCCGCAGGCCGCCCGCTACCCGCTGGCGATCGACGCCGACGGGCGCAGCGACGTGCTGGTCGGGCGGATCCGCCGGGACCGCGGCAACGACCAGGCGCTCGACCTGTTCGTCGTCGGCGACAACCTGCGCAAGGGCGCGGCGACCAACACGATCCAGCTCGCCGTCGTGCTCCACGAGCGCGGCCTGGTCCGTCCGACCGCGGCCGACGCCGTGCCGACCCTCGGCTAGCGATGGCGCAGTACGAGCTGACCGAGGCGATGGCGCAGCGGCGCGACGCCGCGCTCCAGCAGATCCGCCAGTGGGGCGACCCCTCGCTGAAGGCGGTCGCTCGCCCGATCGACGCGGTCGACGACGACCTGCTCGGCGAGGCCCGCCGCCTGATCACGATCATGGACGCGGCGCTCGGCTCGGGCCTGGCCGCGACCCAGGT
>JBAZOW010000385.1:0-2899 GCA_041648495.1 Patulibacter sp. | reverse complement strand
ACCGTCGACCCGGACGTCGTAGTGGCGGTCCGAACGACGCTTGGCGCGCAGCTGGACGGTCTGGGTGTAGCTGCGCATCGGCTCTCCACCGCCGCCGTCGCCCCCGATACGGACCCAGCGGCCGTTTCGGCGCTCGTAGCCCGTCGTACTTGCGTGGTGATAGGGCTTGCGGCCCCCGAACCGGACCTCGATGCAGTACCGGTCCTCGTCCGCGCGCGTCGGGGTCACGACGAGACGCGCCCACGAGAGCGACCGGGAGCCGTTCTCGAAGCGGTAGGTCCTCCGCTCGCCGGTGTCCAACCGCTCGGCGCAGGCGTCGTCCGGCGGGGTCTGCGCGACCGCCGGAGCGGCCAGCGCGCCGCCCGCGATGGGGACGGCCAACGCGGCCAAGACGAGGATGACCGGACGGGAAGCGTGGGGGCGCATCGACGCGATTCTCGCACCGAACGGGGTCGTGCCCCGGTCTACAACGTCGAGACCACGAACGAGACGAGGAAGCCGAGAGCCGTCGCATAGGCGACCGACGGCCCGCCCTCCTCGAACGCCTCGGGCATCAGCGTGTCGGCGAGCGAGGCCAGCACCGCGCCCGCCGCGAAGCCGAGCGGCCAGGCCAGGGTCGACGGCGCGACGCCCTCCAGGGTGGCGTAGCCGACCACCACCGGGATCGCGAGGAGCACCGCGGCGCCGACCCAGATCAGCATCACCAGCGCCGGAGAGAGCTCCGCGTCGCGCATCTTCTTCGCGCCCACCAGCGCCTCCGGCAGATTCGACGCGAAGATCGCCACCAGCAACGTCAGACCGCCGCTCTCGAGCAGCGAGACCCCCATCGCCAGGTTCTCCGGCACGCCGTCGAGCGTCACGCCAAGCAGCAGCGCGAAGCCGACGCTCGCGCCGGCGGCGGCCTTGGCGTGGGTCCGCCGCTCCAGCCAGCTGTCGGCGACGATGAAGACCGTGGCGCCGGCGACGAAGGCGATAGCGGCGCGCTCCGGACCGGCGCGGTAGGCGTCCTCGAACAGCTCGAAGGCGACCGCGGTGATCAGCGCGCCCGATGCGAACGCCAGCAGGGCGGCGGTGACGCGCTTGGGCGGCGTCGCCCAGATCCCGATCGCCGCACCGATCGGCAACGCACTCGACGCCAGCACCGCAAACAGGATCGCCTGGGCCACGAGAGCTCCTCCAAGGGGACGACGGACGGGCGGCACGATAGCGGCGCGTCGGGACGTCTCCGTGCACCGCTGAGCCACCCGGCGAGCACAGCGCCGGGTAGGGTCGAAGGATGAGCGCGCTAGAGGACGTCAAGCGGGACATCACCCTGGCGATGAAGGCCGGGGAGAAGACCCGCGTGTCCGCGCTGCGCCTGCTGCTGTCGGAGCTGCAGCGGGACGCCAAGGAGGGCGCCAACGACGAGGTCGCGGTGCTGCGGCGCGAGCGCAAGCGGCGACTCGAAGCCGCCGAGACCTACCTCGAGGCCGGGCGCCCCGAGCTCGAAGCCGGCGAACGCGCCGAGGCCGAGCTGATCGCCGGGTACCTGCCGACGGAGATCTCCGACGACGAGCTGCAGGCCGCGGTGACGGCCGCTATCGAGGCGACCGGGGCGTCCTCGCCGAAGGACATGGGCCAGGTGATGAAGCAGGTGATGGCCACGGTCGGCGACCGGGCCGACGGCAAGCGCGTGTCGCAGGCGGTCAAGGCCGCGCTGACGGGCGGTTGAGCGGCGCCCGATCGTGCAGGGGTCGTCCGGGCGGACCGGGCGGAAACCCCGTGGGAATCGCGGCTCCGCGCCAGGTTCACGGCGACTGTGACCACGTCCACATTCACACCCCCTTGCGGGATCTGCGCGCGGCGCTAGCCTGAATACAGCGAGGGTCATCCTCCGGGCGCGGCGTCGGCACGACCGACGAAGCCCGAAGGTGCCGGATCCGGAAAAGCACCGCGGGCGGTGCATTCCGGGCGCGGTCGTGCCGTCGTGCGCAGATCGAGCGATCACCCCTGCACGGAAGCCCTCGGGCTTGCGGAGGGACGATGCGGCTCGGGGAGCGTGCGGCACGCGGACTCGTCGTCGACCCCTATCCGTCTTCGTCACCTGTGAATGCCCATGTTGCTCGTTTCCGTTCTCTCCTCTGTCGCCATCGTCTTCGGGATCGGGGCCAATCTGCCCCAGATTGCCCGCATGCACCGCTCGCGCTCGGCCGCCGGACAGAGTCCGATCGGCTGGATCATGGGAGCGGTCACCAACCTGTGCCTCGCGTACGTGAACCTCGTCGGCCTGGGCGCGACGCTGCTCGGTGCCGCCAACCTGGGCACCGTGGTGCTCTGCTCGATCGCGGTCGCTCTGACGCTGCGCTTCGGTGAGTCCGGGTCCGTCGAGGCCGCGGTCGCCACGCCGGCCACGGCTGCCCCGGGCGTTCCGGCGGGTATCGCGTCGATCGTCGCGTCCTCGCACGACACGATGGTCGACATGCCGACGCAGGAGTTCACCCTGATCAACGAGGCCGTGCGTGCGGCCGAGCAGCGGCGGGTCGCCTGGCGCGAGGAGCAGCGCGCAGCGGCCGACGCACTCGACGCGGACCCCGACGCGTCGGGCGCGCTGGCCTTCGCGGCCTGAACTCCAGCGGCCGTCGCCGTCCGCCGGCTTGGCGGACGGCGACGGGGCGGGAGCCTGTCGGTACGTCGCTCACGGGCGGCTCGGGACCGTTCGGCGGCCCGCGCCGCGAAGCGTGACCAGGTCGACATAACAACCGGCTCCGGGTGGCTTCGGCTCCGCTACCTTGTCCTCTGGCATTTCAACGGCCGAGCCTCGCGTTCGATGCGCGGGGGCGGGGGACCCACTTGTGACCGACGGTCGGTCACCGGGGCGAATCGCCGGATCTCCGGCGTAGCGCAGTCCTGAAGCGCGAGC
>JBAZOW010000384.1:0-2899 GCA_041648495.1 Patulibacter sp. | reverse complement strand
GCGCGGCGGCGACCTGGGCGCCGGGGTGCGGGGCCAGCTTGCCCGGGGTCGGAGCCCCCGGTGCGGCGGGACGGGCCACCGGCGGCGACGCCGGGCCCTGATGCTCGAGCCGCTGCTCGAGCTCGTCAAGTCGCTCTGGCGCGGTCCCGGCCCACTCCCGCAACCGTTGGAGCTCGCGCCCCTGCGAGAACACCAAGACCGCCATGGCGATCACGGCGACCAGTGATCCGAAGCCGATATACGGCCCGATCGTGTCAAATTGGCTCGCAAAACCGGCTGCAAGCGCAGGGACCCCAAAGGTCATAGCGGTCCAGTGTAAGCGCTCGAGCCCGAGGGAACGTCACTCCCCGGCGGGACCACGCTCGACGCACCGTCCGTATGGGTCCGTTGCAGTTCCTCGACCTTGGCGGCGACGCCGATCGCGTCACCCTCCAGCACCAGCAGGCCGATCTCGTCGAACATCGCCTCAACCGTCTCCGGGCCGAGCGGCGTACGCTCGGCGCGCTGGATCCGGTCGGCGTCGGTCGCGCGCGGCGTCTCGAAGCCGTTGAACAGCTCCTCGTGCAGCTTCTCCCCGGGTCGGGGGCCGACGATCTCGATCGCGATGTCCTCGTCGGGCCGCAGCCCGGACAGCTCGATCATGTCGCGCGCCAGCTGGAGGATCTTGACCGGCTCGCCCATGTCGAGCACCAGGATCTCGCCGCTGCGCCCGACCGACCCCGACTGGATCACCAGCTGGACCGCCTCGGGGATCGTCATGAAGTACCGCGTCATCTCGGGATCGGTCACCGTGACCGGCCCGCCGCGGGCGATCTGCCGCTGGAAGATCGGCACCACCGAGCCGCTCGACCCGAGCACGTTGCCGAACCGCACGCACGAGAACCGCGTCGCGGTCCACCGCTGGGCGGCGCTCTCGACCGCCAGCTCGGCCAGCGCCTTGCTGGCGCCCATCGCCGTGGCCGGCCGGACGGCCTTGTCCGTCGAGACCAGCACGAACCGCTCGACCCCGACCTCGCCGCAGAGTCGCGCGAGCAGCCGCGTGGCGATCGCGTTGTTGCGGACCGCCTCGACCGGGTTGGACTCCATCAGGCCGACGTGCTTGTAGGCCGCCGCATGGAAGACCACCTGGGGACGGTGCTCCTGGAGCACCTCGCGGATCCGCTCGCCCTCCTTGACGTCGGCGATCACCGACGCGATCAGCCCCTCGGGGACCTGGCGATCCTCGATCAGCTCGCGCTCGATCCGGAACAGGTTGTCCTCCGCGTGGTCGAGCAGGACGAGCTTCGCGGGGCCGACCCGGGCGATCTGGCGGCAGAGCTCGCCGCCGATCGACCCGCCGGCACCGGTGACCAGCACCGTCTGGCCGCGCAGGTACGCGCCGACCCGGTCGAGCTCCATCCGCACCGGCTCGCGCCCGAGCACGTCCTCGACGCCGACCTCGCGGACCTGGCGGACGACCTGGCCCTGGCCGGCCTGGAGCAGCTCGAAGACCGTCGGCAGCGTGCGGACGGGGACCTCGCGACTGCGCCCCGCGCGGAGCACGTCGGCGCGCAGCGTGCCCGGCGCCGAGGGGATCGCGATGATGATCTCGTCGGGCTCGATCTCGTCGAGCACGCGGGTCAGGTCCTTGATCCGGCCGTGGACCCGCACGCCGTCGACGCGGGTCCGCTGCTTGGCCGGGTCGTCGTCGACGAAGCCGATCGGACGCAGTCCGAGCTGCGGGTTGCGGAGCATCTCGCGCAGCACCAGCCGTCCGCCCTCGCCGGCGCCGATGATCAGCGCGGCGCGACCGGAGCTGCGGCGCCCGAAGCCGAACAGCAGCGACCGCTCGGAGACCGCGCGCACGATCACCCGCGCGCCGACGATCAGCATCAGCCCGGTGACCGCCGCCAGGCCGTAGATGCTCGGCGGCGGGTACGTGGTGGTCAGGCCCTCGGAGAGGCTGACCCAGGTCGCCGGGCGCAGCACCCCGTTGAGCGCGAGGAAGACCAGCAGGCCCAGGACCACGCCCTGGCCGGTGCGGAAGTCGTCGCGGCCGTCGGTGTGCCGCCACTGGCGGTGGTACCCGCCGGTCACCCAGATCGCGAGCACGACGCTCAGGCCGACCAGGTACCACGTGTTGTCGAACAGGTCGGCGTACTTCGGCGAGACCTCCGAGACGTGCTGGAGGTCGAACCGCATCCGGAACGCCAGCCAGTACGCCCCCACGGCCAGCACGAAGTCGACCAGCGCCTGGACGGGCGAGAGCCGATGGAACTGCAGCGCGGCGGGACGTCGGCGCATCCGACCGATTCTCTCACGGGGACCGCACGGACGCCCGGGCCCCGCGTGCGACGATTCACCCGTGCACCAGGAAGCCTCACGCGGGAGATCCGCTTCGACGCGCGATCGGCCGGCCCCGACGTCGGTCGCCCGCGCGCGTCCGCTGCCGCTGTTCGTCGTCGCCACCCTGGTCCTGCTGATCGGCTTCGGACTCGGCTGGATGGGCCGCTGGACCGACGCCGGAGCCTTCCGCGGCGCGCAGGAGTTCGCGCGGCTCGGGGGTCCGTGGCTGGTCGGGGCCTACGCCGCGGGCATGCTCGCGGCCTGGCGCCGCGGCACGTCGGGGCTGCTGCTGGGCATGGTGGCCGGGGCGGTGGCGATCGCCCTCGGCTCGCTGACCTACTACGGGCTCTCCGTCTGGATCCAGCACGGGTACGGTGCCCGCCGCGCGCTCACGCTCGGCCTCGGCTGGGCCTCGGCCGGGGTCGTGATCGGCGGCGTCGTCGGCGGTCTCGGCGCGCTGCTCAGCGCGCGGTGGGCCAACCGCGCGAAGCCGTGGCTGCAGGGCGCGTCGGTCGGCACGCTCGGCGGCCTGCTGATCGGCGAGGCGATCGCGCTGCTCTGGGTCTGGGACTCG
>JBAZOW010000383.1:0-2905 GCA_041648495.1 Patulibacter sp. | reverse complement strand
CGGTGGCCAGCACCAGCGACCCCGCGTCGGGAACCGCTCCCCCGCTGTAGCCGGTGCCCCCGCCGCGCGGCACGACGGGCACGCCCTGGCGGTCGGCCCAGCGGACGACCGCCGCGACCTCGTCGGGCGTCCCGGGGAAGGCCGCGGCCAGCGCCTCGCCGCGGACGCCCCGCGCCTCGGTCGCGTCGCGCAGCAGCTCGCCCGACGTCACCGGCGCCTGGACGTGCGCATCGCCGACGATCCGCGCCAGGTCGCGGCGGGCCGCCGACGTGCTCGGGTCGTGCGCGCTCATCGGTCCATCATCCCGAACCGCCTGCCGGACGCCCTCGACCTGGGCCGAGGCCACCCCGAGAGCGATGCACCCCGCGACCGAGCGCGAACGCTCGTGATCCGTGCGCAACATCACCGATCCGTATGGAACAAATATGTTCCGCGCTCCAGTACGATTGATCGCGTGACTCAGACCGACGACCCGATGCTGCGCGACGTGGCGACCGCGCTGGCCGGCAACCTCGGCGCGTCGATGCAGGAGCTCGCCGACGAGGCGGGCGTCGGCCGGACGACGCTGCACCGGCGGTTCCCCAACCGCCAGGCGCTGACCGAGGCCGTCGCCCGGTACGCACTGAGCGAGACCGACCGGGTGATGACCGCTTGCGGACTCGACGACCGGCCGGCCCCCGAGGTCTTCGAGCGGCTGGCCCAGGAGGTGCTGCCGTTGGCCCTGGCCTACGCGCTGCTCTGGGCCGAGCCCCCGATCACCGAGCACGGCCCGCTCGAGGCCGAGCTCGAGCTGCTCGACGACCGGTTCGAGCGGTTCGCCGTCCGCGGTCAGGCCGACGGCCACCTGCGGGCCGACGTGCCGGCCCGCTGGATCGTCTACTCGGTCGGATCCCAGGCGATGGCCGTCTGGTGGGCGGTGCGCGCCGGCTTCGTCGGCCCGCGCGAGGCCGAGCGGCTGTTCCGCCTGACCACGCTCGACGGCCTGCACGCGCCGGCCGCGCCGCCCGCCTGACCCGCGCGCTGGCCTCACCGCCCCGCTGACCCTCCTCGCGAGGCCGTCCCGGCTCTGCCCTACCGGTCCCCCGGTCGCGCAGCCGACCGATCCCGCAACACCCTCCAGGTACATCTCATGAGCAGCACCCCGTCCCCCACCGCCCCGGCAACCCCGAGCCCGCCCGCCCCCGAGAACCGCTGGTTGGTCCTGGCCGTGATCTCCGCGGCGCTGCTGATCGTCGTGATCGACATGACGGTGCTGCACGTCGCCGTCCCGCGGATCGCGGCGGACCTCGACCCATCCGCGACCTCGTTGCTGTGGATCGTCGACATCTACCCGCTGGTGGTCGCCCCGCTGCTGGTCGCCTCCGGCACGCTCGGCGACCGCTTCGGCCGCAAGCGGATGCTGATCCTCGGCCTGCTCGTCTTCACCGGGGCCTCACTGCTGGCCGCGTTCGCCTGGTCGCCCGGCGTGCTGATCCTGGCCCGCGCGATCCAGGGCGTCGGCGGCGCGATGATCATGCCGAGCACGATGTCGATCATCCGGGTGGTCTTCCCCGACCGCCAGGAGCGGGTCAAGGCGGTCGGCATCTGGAGCGCCGTGATGGCCGGCGGCGCGGCCGCCGGTCCGCTGGTCGGCGGGTTCCTGGTCGAGCACTTCTCGTGGGGCGCCGTCTTCTTGATCAACGTCCCGGTGCTGCTGGTCGTGCTGCCGTTCGCGCTGCGGATGCTGCCCGAGTCGCGGCACAGCGACCCGCCGCCGTGGGACGTCCGCAGCGTCGCGATGGTCACCGCCGGCGTGCTGCTGCTCGCCTTCGGGATCAAGCACGGCGCCCGCCACGGGTTCCTCGACCCGCAGGCCGCCGTGGCGCTGCTGGTCTCGATCGCGATGCTGGGCGGCTTCGTCCGTCGCCAGCTGACCGCCGCGCGACCGCTGCTCGAGCTGCGGCTGTTCGCCAACCCCGCGTTCTCGGTCGCGGTCGGCAGCGTGCTGCTGGTGATGTTCGCGCTGATCGGCCTGGAGCTGTTCTTCGCCCAGTACCTGCAGCTGGTGATCGGCCTCGGGCCGCTGGACGCCAGCATCCGCCTGCTGCCGTTGGCGGTGATGATGCTCGTCGGCTCGTTGATCGCCGCCCCGACGCTGCGCCGGTTCGGCGCGCGGATCGTCACCGCCGGCGGACTCGCGGCCTCGGCGCTGGCGGTGCTGCCGATCCTGCTGACCGACAGCACCGATCGCTACCTGTTGCTGGCGGTGCCGTTCCTGTTCCTCGGGCTCGGCCTACAGCTGGCGATGATCGCGTCCAACGACACGATCCTCTCGTCGGTCACCGCCGACGACGCCGGGCAGGCCGCCGCGATCGAGGAGACCGCCTACGACCTCGGGGGCGGGATCGGCGTTGCCGTGCTCGGCGCGATCGGCGCGGCCGTCTTCACCGGTCGGGTCGGCGAGGTCCCGGGACTCGGAGCGGCCGACCACGACGCGGCCGCGCAGTCGATCAACGAGGCGCTGACGGTGGCCGAGCGACTCCCGACTGAGCTCGGGGACCGGCTGCTGGCGGCCAGCGCCGACGCGTTCCTGGCCGGATTCCACACGGTGCTGCTGGTGGCGTTCGGCCTGGTCGCGGTCAGCGCGCTGATCGCGGCGATCTTCATCCCCGGTCGCGAGCGGACGCGGGACGGCGGTGCGGACGACTGACCGGTGGGGCCCGCGGGACGGTCCCGCGGGCTTCGGTCCTGGAACGTGGGCGGGCCGGGGCCCCGTTCCTAGAGCGCGGCGCACTCCGCGGTCGCGTCGGTCCGCTGGACCGTGCCGATGCTCTCGACCGAGTCGTCGCTGCGGGAGACCCCCACGCCCCACGTCCCGCCGCTCAACGAGAAGCCGACCGACGAGCTCTCCTTCGGGTCCTCGACG
>JBAZOW010000382.1:0-2907 GCA_041648495.1 Patulibacter sp. | reverse complement strand
GTCGCCGGCGACGTGTCCGCGCCAGCCGAGGCGCCCGCACCGGCCCCTGTCGAAACCCCCGCCCCGGCCGGAGGCGCCGAATGACCGCCGAGACGCTCACCGCATTGCGCGCCCGCCGCGACGTGGTCGCGCGGGCCGTCGCCACGCTCACGTTCGACCTCGGCGGCCTGACCGCCGAGATGGTCGACGCGGGGGAGTTCCGGCTCGACGTGCTGACCCGGCACGCGGCCGAGCTGCGGGCGGCCGACGCCGAGCTCAGCGAGCTCGACCGCCGCCTCGCGGCTGCCAAGAACGGCGTCCCAGCGGGGCTTTAGGCGTATTCCTCGTAATCCTGATCGGATTACGGTAGTTTTGCGGTCCGCACCCGACGCGCCCCTGGCGCGGAGCAGATCGCAGAATGAATCCAACCTGGTCGACACTTGGTCCCCTCGCCGCCGTAGCGGTCAGCTGGGCTGCCATCTGGTGGCTGCGCAAGCGCCAGCTCAACTTCAGCCTCGTCACGCTCTTCGCGCTGGCGATCGGCATCCCCATCGGACTCCTCGCGGGACAGCACGTCGACGCGATCGCCCCGATCGGCCGGATCTACATCAACGTGCTGCTGGCCGTGGTCGGGCCGCTGATCCTGGTGGCGATCATCTCGTCGATCAGCTCGCTCGGCAGCCTCGTGAAGCTGCGCAGCATCGGCCTGCGCTCGGTCTTCTGGCTGCTGCTCAGCAACGCGCTGGGCGTGGCCATCGCGATCGGGCTCGCCCTGGCGCTGCAGCCCGGTCGGGGCACGAGCCGCGAGCTCGGCACGCTCTCGACCGACACGATCCAGGGTCAGGTCCAGGGGTTCGGTGACGTGGTCGTCGGGTTCTTCCCGACCAACGTGATCCAGAACTTCGGGGCCAACGACATCATCCCGATCATCCTGATCGCGGTGACGCTCTCGGTGGCGTACCTCGCGCTCGCCGAGAAGGAGCCCGCGAAGGCCCGGCCGTTCGCCGTCGGCGCCGAGGCGCTCAAGCTCGTGATCTTCAAGGCGGTCGGCTACGTGATCCGCCTGACGCCCTACGCGATCGTCGCGCTGACCGCGGGCATGGTCGGGAGCAGCACCAACCTCGGCGATGACTTCCGGTCGCTCGGCGGGCTGCTGGCGCTGGTCTGGATCGCCTGCCTGATCCACACCTACATCGTCAACGGCGCGCTGCTCTCGGCGTTCGCGAACGTCCCGGTGGGTGCGTTCTTCCGCAAGATCTTCCCGGCCCAGCTGACCGCGTTCAGCACGCAGAGCAGCGTCGGCACGCTGCCGGTCACGACGTCGCTGCTGACCGGCAAGGTCGGCGTCCACCCCGAGATCGCGCACTTCACGGCACCGCTCGGCACGACGATCGGAATGCCCGGATGCGCCGGCATCTGGCCGGTCCTGATCGCGGTCTGGGGGATCAACGCCTACGGGCTCGCGTACTCGCCCGCCGACTACGCCCTGCTCGCGCTCCTCAGCGTGATCGTCTCGGTCGGCGTGGCCGGCGTGCCGGGCGCCGCGACGGTGTCGGCCGCCACCGTGATGGCCGCCGCGAACCTGCCGCTGGAGTTCGTCGCCGCGACGATCTCGATCGGCGTGATCGCCGACATGGCCCGCACGGCGACCAACGTGACGGCGGCCGCGGTCAGCGCCACGATCGTGGCGCGGCAGACCGGCCTGCTCGACGACGAGATCTTCGCCGGGCGCAAGGAGTTCGTCGAGGAGGCGCCGATCGCGGACGGCGCCGACCCCGTTCCCCCGACGGCCGCCCCGCAACCGGCCTTCCCGGCGCCGGCCCCCGCTGACGTGCCGACCCCGGCCTACGCGGGTGCCCCGGCCACGGACTACGCGTCGGCGGCCTCCACGGCGACGTACGCCCAGACCCCTGCCGCCCCGGACGTCGCGCTCCCGGCCTGGTCGGCGTCGACCGCCGGGCAGTCCTCGGTGCCCCGCGTCTTCTGGGGGACGACCGAGCTCTCGCTCGCCCCCGACGACTCCGCCCCGACCGCCCCGGTCGAACGCCAGACCACCCCTGCCTAACACCAGTCAAGGACCCTCCGTGCCCGCTCTCACCACCCGCACGCGAACGCTGGGGCTCGCCCTCGGCGTCGCCGCGATCACCGTCGCCTCCGCGCCCTCCGCGTACGCGCTCACCAACCCCGCCCAGAACCCCGCTCCGGTCACCATCACGATCGACGGGCAGACGTACACCGACGGCAAGGACACCCTGCCGGGCTACGACGACGAGGCGTGCACCCCGATCCCGAACGTGCAGTACGACTTCGCGTCGAACGAGATCCAGTACTACGACGGCGACGGCGGCCTGGTCCGGACCGTGCGCTGGACCGAGTGGTCGCGGATCAGCTCCTACGAGACCTGGCTCAAGCAGCAGCAGAGCACCCCCAAGCCCCCGACCTCGGGCGGTGGCACGACCACCACGCCGACGACCCCGACGAACCCGGGGTCCACGACCAAGACGGAGTCCTCGACCAGCGCGCCGACCTCGTCGGGCGCGGCGGCCACGGGTGCCCAGGCGTCGGCGGCCGCGTCGACGCCGGGCGCGGCGAAGACGGGCACCGCGAAGAAGTCGACGAGCACGAAGACGTCGAGCAGCAAGACGTCGTCGAGCGCGACGAAGCGCACGACGACCGCCGCCAAGAAGCCTGCGGGCGCGGCGAAGACGACGACGGCTGCGGCGACGTCGACCGGCGGCTCGTCGACCGCGGCCCGGGCCGCAACGACCACCGCGGCCAAGCCGACCGCGGCGACCGGATCGAAGACGACGACGAGGAACGCTCCCGCAGCCCGCGCCGGTGACGACGCGAAGAACGAGTCCGCGCCCACGGCCACGAGCGCCGCGGGCTCCGCGACGCCGGCCGGCGCCCCGGCGGAGCGGCCCGCCG
>JBAZOW010000381.1:0-2915 GCA_041648495.1 Patulibacter sp. | reverse complement strand
GGCTGCGATCCCCGGAAGTCGCCATTTCGAGCGCCGAACGGTTTCGTTCCGACCGATGTTCGTATCGGCGTCGCGGAACGCCACCCCGCGGCGGGACACCGCGGTGCCCGAACCGGGGCGATACCGCGGTGCGGACGCTCAGTCGGCGGCCCGCACCGCAGGGACCATCACTTGCCGGTCAGCTTGTCCTTGACCGTGTCGACGGCGTCCTTGAGCTTGTCCTTCGTCTTGCCGGCCGTCTGGTCGGCCTTGCCCTCGCGGCGGAGCTCGTCGTCGTCGGTCGCTGCGCCGAACGCCTCCTTGGCCTGGCCCTTGATGCGATCGCTGTCGGGTGCCATACAGATCCTCCGTGGGGTCGGGTGCTGTCCTGTCCTGCGGGTACCCGTTCGGTCGGAGGGCAACCGCGGCGACTGTGCGGTTGCTCCGAAGGCCGTCCCCCCTGGAGCGCCGAGCGTGGTTGAATTGATCAGACACGCGGTATTTCCCAGGAGCGACGAGATGAGCGGCGAGCGAGCGGACGCGGGCCGGGATACCGAGGCGGCGGAGGACGACGGCCTCTACGGTCCGGGCAGCGTCGCCTGGAAGGTGATCGGTCACCCGGCGGCGATCATCGGCGGCATGCGCGCGCTGATGGTCCAGGCGCTCGAGCCCCACGCGATGGCGGGGGTGTTCTCGTACTCGGACTTCACGGCGCGCCCGCTCGACCGTCTGCGGCGGACGATGCAGTACGTCGGCACGATGACCTTCGGCTCGACCGCCGAGGCCGAGGCGGCCGCGGCGCTGGTCCGCAGGGTCCACGAGTCGGTCCGGGGGATCGACCCGGTCACGCAGACGCCGTTCTCGGCGACCGACCCCGACACGCTGGTCTGGGTCCACGTCGCCGAGTACCACTCGTACGTCGCGGCCTACGAGGCCTACGCCGGGTCGCTCGACCCGGACGAGGTCGACGCGTACTTCCGTTCGACGGCCCGCGCGGTCGAGCTGCTGGGCGCCCCGACGTCGATGGTCCCGCAGACCCGCGCCGAGGTCTCGGAGTACTTCGCGACGATGCGTCCCCGGCTCTGCCTGTCGGAGCAGGCCCGACGGACGATCGACTTCGTGCGGTTCCCGCCGTTGAGCCGCGAGATGATGCCGACCTCGGTGCCGATCCGGATGGCCAGCGCGGCGGCGGTCGCGATCCTGCCGGGCTACGTGCGCGAGCTGATCGGGGTCAACCGTCCGCGGCTGATCGACGCCCCGACCCGGGCGTCGGCGCTGATCGGGGTCCAGGCGCTGGCGACCGGCCTGCGGCTGACGATCGGTCGCGACGGGCACCACGAGCGGGCGCGCAGTCGCGTTCGCGAGCGGACCCGCGCGGGCCGGGGGTTCCGTCCCCACGCGGTCGCCCACGGCCACGTCGACGCCAGCGACATGGCGTCGGTCGGACCGCCCCGGCCGGTGCGCCGGCCGGAGTAGCCGAAACGGGCCGGACCCGGCCGCGCCGACCGACGGAAGTGCGGGAAGGGTCGCTCCGTGCGTGCGCGCCGGCCGGAGTAGCCGAAACGGCGGACCGCGCCACGCGACTGCCTGCGGACGGTGTCGTTCCGGGGCGCGCCGCCCGCCCGGTCGATCGTCGGTCAGATCGTCCAGCGGGCGTCGTTGCCGAGCGGGTGCGCCGTCGCGCCGAGCTCGCGCAGGAGGGCGGCGACGTCGTCGCGCTCGTCGTCCCGGTCGAGCACGGCGGCGACCTCCTGGGTCGTCAGCGGCTGACCGGCCCAGCGCAGGACCTCGAGCGGATCCTCGGCCCACGGCCGTTGCTCGAGCCGCGGAGCGAGGTTCGCCACGAGGGTCTCGATCGTCAGGGCGGTGTGGAAGCCGGGCGCCTCGAGCACGCGCTCGCCGTCGCTCAGGACGTAGCTGGGGCAGGTGTAGCGCCGGCCCGAGGCCGGGGGCAGGGACGGATCGACGTCGGCGGGATCGGGGTCCCACTCGTCGCCGGCGGGCGCCAGCTTCTGGTCGAGCGCCAGTGCCGCGGGCGAGGGGCGCCGGGCGGCGGTCAGGTCGGCCGCGAAGGCGGTCTCGACGGCCGGGTCGGCGCGCCAGGCGTCGAGGTCGGCGATCGTGATTCCGACCTCGGCCACGGCTTCGGCGATCGTGTCGGCGGCCGACAGCTCGCGGGCGTCGCCGAGGGCGAGCGCGTGCAGCGCGCCGAGCAGGTGGACCGCGCGGTCCAGCCCGGCGTGCTCACGCACGGCGACGATCGCCCGGCAGGCCTCCCACGTCCCGCCGACCGGCCGGCTCGTGGCCTCGGTCAGCGGCTGACCGTAGCGGTCGAAGTTGCGCAGCGAGGCCGCCGCCTGCTCGGGCGTGAACCCGCGCTGCGCGTAGCTCGCACCGTCCCGCGAGAGGCCGACGAGCCGCAGTCGCCACTCGAGCTGGTCGCCATACCGCCAGCGCAGTCGCCAGCGGATCGGCTCGGCGCTGTAGGCGAACGGGCAGGCCGGGTCGGTGAACGTGGTGACGGTGACCGTGGACACGCGACCGACCGTAGCGGAGCCGATCGACCGCCTCGGCTCGAAGCTACGACCTCCGCGTCAGCGCGCCAGCTTCTTGTACGTCAGGCGGTGTGTGCGGTCGGCCTCGTCGCCGAGCATCTCGTGACGCCACGCCTCGTACGCCTGCAGGTTGCCCTCGAACCACTGGACCTGCGAGTTGCCCTCGAAGGCCAGGATGTGGGTCGCGATGCGGTCCAGGAACCAGCGATCGTGGGAGATCACCACCGCGCAGCCCGGGAACGCCAGCAGGCCGTCCTCGAGGGCCTGCAGCGTCTCGACGTCGAGGTCGTTGGTCGGCTCGTCCAGCAGCAGGACGTTGCCGCCGCGGCGCAGCAGCTTCGCCAGGTGGACGCGGTTGCGCTCCCCGCCGGAGAGCGATCC
>JBAZOW010000380.1:0-2922 GCA_041648495.1 Patulibacter sp. | reverse complement strand
CACCTGGACTCGATGTTCGGGATGCAGGGCGTCGGCTCGTACTCGCTGTCCGTCGGCGGGTCCGAGGAGCTCAAGAGCGAGTGGCTGCCGCGGGTGGCCACGCTCGACGCGATCGCCGGGCTCGCGCTGACCGAGCCCGACGTGGGCTCGGACCTGCGTGCCGTGACGACCACGGTCGTCCAGGACGGCGCCGAGCTCGTGGTCAACGGGCGCAAGTCGTTCATCACCAACGGCGGCGCGGCGTCCTTCTACTGCGTGCTGGCCAAGGAGGACGAGGGCTACTCGATGGTCCTGGTGCCGGCCTCGACCCCCGGGGTCACGGTCACGCCGGGTGCCGACCTGATCGCTCCCCACATCCTGGGCGAGCTCGAGTTCCGCGACGTCCGCGTCCCGGTCTCGCACCGACTCGGGGTCCCCGGCAAGGCCTTCCGGCTGATGCTGCAGACCCTCGCCGTCTTCCGGGTCACCGTGGCGGCGTCCGCCGTCGGGCTGGCCCAGGCGGCGCTCGAGGAGGCGCGCTCGCACGCCCTCTCGCGCCAGCAGTTCGGCGCGCCGCTGATCGAGCTGGGCGCGGTCTCGCAGGCGCTCGCGCTGTCGTGGACCGAGGTCGAGGCGGCCCGGTCGATGACCTACCGCGCCGCGGCGATGGCCAAGGCCGACCCGCTGAACACCCTGCACTTCAGCTCGATGGCCAAGGTGCACGCCACCGAGACCGCCGCCCGCGTCGTCGACCGCTCCCTGCAGACGATGGGGCGCTTCGGCCTGGTCCGCGGCTCCAAGATCGAGCGGCTCTACCGCAACGCGCGACCGCTGCGGATCTACGAAGGCTCCACCGAGGTCCTGCTGGACTCCCTGGCGCGCAAGCTCGCCAAGGACGGTGTCTGATGGATCTGCGCCTGCGTGACGACGTCGTCCTCGTCACCGGGGCTTCCCGGGGCCTCGGTGCCGAGATGGCGATCGCCCTCGCCCGCGAGGGCGCGCACGTGGTCGCCGCCGCCCGCAGCCGCGACAGCCTGGAACAGGTCGCCGCGGCCGGCGAGGGACGGATCAGCATCGTCGAGGCCGACATGGGCGACGACGAGTCGATCGCGCGCCTGGTGCCCACGGTGCTCGAGCGGCACGGCCGCATCGACGGCCTGATCAACAACGCGGGCATCGCCCCGGCGGGCAAGTTCGTCGACCAGGACCCCGACATCTGGCGCCAGGCGCTCCAGGTCAACGTGTTGGCCCCGATGCTGCTGGCCCAGGCGGCCGGCGCCGCGATGATCGCCAACGGTGGTGGGCGGATCGTCAACGTCGCCTCGACCACCGGGGTCCGCGGCAAGCCGTACCTGGTCGGCTACTCCACCTCGAAGGGCGCGGTCGTGCGCTTCACCGAGGCGCTCGCCGCCGAGTGGGCGGCCAAGAACGTCCAGGTCAACTGCATCGCGCCCGGCGCCTTCCGCACCGAGGCGCAGAAGGCGGTCACCGAGTCCGACGACCTGCTCGCGCGGCGGGTCGCGAAGATCCCGGCCGGCCGGATGGCCGACCCCGAGGAGCTGGTCCCGCTGGCCTGCCTGCTGGTGTCCCGACTGTCGTCCTTCACCACCGGAGCGATCTTCGTCGTCGACGGTGGCGAGTCCGGAAAGCTGTGAGGTTGAGATGATCATCGACGCGCACACCCACGTCTGGCCCGACAGGATCGCCGAGGTGGCGCTCGGCGGCAACGCCCTCCCCGGTCTCGAAGCACGGGGCAACGGCACGGTCTCCGGGCTGGACTCGGCGATGGATCGTGCCGACGTCGCGGTCTCGTGCTGTCTCGGGATCGCCAACGAGGCCCGGCACGTGGACGGGGTCAACCGGTTCATCGCAGGCCTCGAGGACGAGCGCCACGTCGGCTTCGGCACCGTGCACGTCGAGCTCAGCGTAGAGGAGAACCTCGAGAGCCTGCGCCGCCACGGCCTGCGCGGGGTGAAGATCCACCCCCTGTTCCAGAACTACGCGCTCGACGACCCGCGTCTGTGGGAGATCTTCGAGGCCTTCGGTGACGAGATAGCCGTGATCACCCACGTCGGGGCTGGGGGAGACGCGCACCAGAACTCCCTGTCCAGCCCGCGGATGATCCAGAACATCGTCCGGACGTTCCCGAAGCTGCGGCTGATGGCCTGCCACTTCGGCGGCTACAAGATCCTTGACGACGCCGAGGAGATGCTCAGCGGCGCCGACGTGGTCCTGGAGACCTCCTGGCCGCCGTCCCTGACGACCCTGGCGCCCGAGCGGGTGCGCGAGCTGATCCGCAAGCACGGTGCCGAGCGGATCGTCTTCGGGTCGGACTGGCCGATGACCTCGCCCGCGGACGAGATCGCCGCGATCCAGGCCCTCGGCCTGAGCGACGACGAGACCAAGGCGGTGCTCGGCGGGACCCTCGCGCGGCTGTTGGGCATCGAGTCCAGCTGGAGTCGCTAGGCGTCCCACGCTCCACGAACGGCGAGAGGGCCGTCGACCACGTGGTCGCCGGCCCTCTCGCCGTTCGCTGCGGGACGCGGATCAGAACAGGTGGCTCCACGAGATGGGCTCGTTCAGCACCTCGGGGAACTTCCGCTCGGCGTAGCGGACGTACTGGTCGATGTGGTCGGTCATCGCGGCGGCCGACGCGGCCGGGTCGTGCGACGTGATCGCCTCGGCGATGGTCAGATGCGCCTTGTGCACGGCCGCCCGGCGGTTCTCCGGGTAGTCGATGCCGATCGCGGAGCCGTCCAGGATGTCGAGCAGGGCGTCGACCAGGTGCCCGAACAGAGCGTTGCCGGAGCCGTGGGCGATGATCTCGTGGAAGCGCTTGTTCTCCTCCAGGAAGATGCCCTGGTCCCGCAGGTTGTCGCTCATCCGGTCGACGCTGTTGCGGAGCTCGGTCAGGGAGTCGTCCGACATCCGCTCCGCGGCCAG
>JBAZOW010000379.1:0-2963 GCA_041648495.1 Patulibacter sp. | reverse complement strand
GGTTGGGGTGCGCGATCTACCTGACCTACACCAAGATCGCCCACGGCGGGCAATGCCTGGTCTCGGGATGCAGCGTCGTCCAGCAGTCGCGCTGGTCGGAGATGCTCGGCATCCCGGTGACCTGGTTCGGCGTCGCGGGCTACGTGGCGATCCTCGGCCTGCTGTCGCTGCGGGGTGAGACGGCCCGGCTGCTGCTGGTGGTCGTGAGTGGGGTCGGGTTCCTGTTCTCGATGTACATGATGTACCGCGCGTACGGCACGCTCCACGCGTTCTGCCCGTTCTGCACCGCGAGCGCCGCGATGATGACGCTGCTCTTCCTGGTCAGCGCGACGCGGTTCGTGCTCGGTCCGGACGGCGGCCCGCCGTCCGCGCTCGTCGGCCTCGACGCCGACGAGGACGAGGACCTGCTCACCGCGTGAGCGGCGATCGGGGAAGCGGTAGCGCGCGGCGCGGCCAGCTGGTCGGCGCCGCGCTGCTCGCGGCGATGGTGCTCGTCGGCGCGCTGATCGCCTTCGGGGCGTTCGGCGGGGAGGACCCCGCGAAGGACGCGTCCGTCGTCGACGGCGTGCGGGGCGTCGAGGAGACCTCGGCGCTGCTCGGCGGGATCCCGCAGCGCGGGATCACCCTGGGCGATCCGGCGGCGCCGGCGACGATCGTGGTCTTCGCCGACCTCAAGTGCTCGGCCTGCCGCGCGTTCGCCCTCGGGGCACAGGAGACCGTGATCCGCGAGCTGGTGCGTCCGGGCGACGCGGCGATCGAGCTGCGGCTGCTGGCGAACGAGTCGTTCGGCGACGACGACCGGGCCGGGCGCAACGCCGCGCACCGGTTGGCCGTGAGCGACCAGACCTGGCCGCTGGCCGAGCTGGCCTTCTACAACCAGGGCTCGTCGTCGTCGGCATGGATCGATCAAGCGATGCTGCAGGGCTTCGCCAACGCGTCGCCGCTGCTGCGGGGCGCCGAGATCGACCTGCGTCCCGACGCTGGGTCGCGGGCGCTCGACGCCGCCGCCGACCGGCTGGTCAAGGACCTGGAGGTCTCCGGGACGCCGACGATCTTCGTGCGGCCGACCGGTGACGAGCGGCCGGAGGCGTTCCGCCGGGTCGACGTGGCACGGTTCGAGAGCCCGTCGAAGGCGATCGCCGAAGCGGTGGCCGCCGTGCGTGGCACCTGACCGTAAGGCCCCAGGTAGGGTGATACCCTACGTGGGGTGAAGAAGACCAGCGTCTACCTCGAGGAGCAGCTGGACGAAGCGCTCGCGCTCCGTGCCGCGGAGGAAGGCGTGACCAAGGCCGAGTTCATCCGACGCACGCTCAGCGGTGCCGTCGGCCGGCCCTCCCGGCCGGCCTCCAAGGCGATCGGCGTGGTCCGCGTCGACAACGACCACCTGGCCGACACGACCAGGGGCCTGCTGACGCAAGCCGGGTTCGGCACGTGAGCATCGTCCTCGACACGAGCTTCGTCGTGGCGCTGATGAGTGCCACCGACGTCCGCCACGAAGCGGCCGTGGAGCTCTTCCGGTCGACCGACCAGGACTTCGTCACCACGCCGCTGGCGTTGGCCGAGATCGACGCCGCGGCGGGGCGCCTCGGCAGCGAGGTCGCCCAGCAGGCGATCCGCGAGGACTTCGACAGCGGGGTCTTCGCGCTGCGCTGGTGGGCCGACGGCCTGCGCGACGCCCTCGCGATCTGCCGGGACCGACCCGACATCGGGTTGACCGACGCGTCGCTGGTGGCCCTGGCCGCCCGTCTTCACACCACCCGGATCGCGACGTTCGATCCGGATCCGTTCCGCTCGCTCAGTACCCGCGACGGACAGCCGTTCGTGCTGCTCCCCGCCGACGCCCAGCACCAGTCCCTCACCGAATCAGAAGGATCCCTCGCATGACGACCGACCACCCCAACAGCTTCGGCGCCAAGGACTCCCTGACCGTCGGCGACCGGACGCTCGAGTACTTCCGCCTCGACGCGCTGCAGGCCGAGTACGACGTCGCGCGGCTGCCGTACTCGCTGAAGATCCTGCTGGAGAACCTGCTCCGCACCGAGGGCAACGGCTCGGTCACGCCCGAGCAGATCAAGGCGCTGGCGACCTGGAACGCCAAGGCCGACCCGTCCGACGAGATCGCCTTCACGCCCGCCCGCGTGGTCCTGCAGGACTTCACGGGCGTGCCGGCCGTCGTCGATCTCGCCGCCATGCGCGACGCGATGAGCGAGCTGGGCGGCGACCCGGCGAAGATCGAGCCGCTCGTCCCGGCCGAGCTCGTGATCGACCACTCGGTCCAGGTCGACGCCTTCGGCACCCCCGACGCGCTGGCGATCAACTCCGCCAAGGAGTTCGAGCGCAACGAGGAGCGGTACCAGTTCCTGCGCTGGGGCCAGGACGCCTTCGACTCGTTCAAGGTCGTGCCGCCCGGCACCGGCATCGTCCACCAGGTCAACCTGGAGTACCTGTCGCGCGCCGTCTTCGTCAATGAGGGAGACGGTTCCGCCTCCCGCCCCGCCCAGGCCTACCCCGACACCCTCGTCGGCACGGACTCGCACACGACGATGGTCAACGGCCTCGGCGTGCTCGGCTGGGGCGTCGGCGGCATCGAGGCCGAGGCCGCGATGCTCGGCCAGCCGATCCCGATGCTGATCCCGAACGTGATCGGCTTCCGCCTGAAGGGCCAGCTGCCCGAGGGCGCGACCGCGACCGACCTGGTGCTGACCGTCACCGAGCTGCTGCGCCACACCGGCGTCGTCGGCAAGTTCGTCGAGTTCTTCGGCGAGGGCGTCACGCGCCTGCCGCTGGCCGACCGCGCCACGATCGGCAACATGAGCCCGGAGTTCGGCTCGACCGCGGCGATCTTCCCGATCGACGCCGAGACGATCCGCTACATGGCCTTCACCGGTCGCCCGAAGGAGCAGCTCGAGCTGGTCGAGGCGTACGCCAAGGCCCAGGGCCTGTGGCACAACCCCGACGAGGAG
>JBAZOW010000378.1:0-2976 GCA_041648495.1 Patulibacter sp. | reverse complement strand
AGAAGCTTGCAAAGCGCTCCCGCCTCCGCAAGGTTGCCGCCCATCACGTCGGAAGGTCCCGAGCCAACGGAACCGATCCTCCTTGCGCGATGCGCATATGATCGGGGCATGGAAAACGACGACAGGCACCCCGTTCCGGACCCGGTCGAGGACTACCGCAGCGAGGGCCACGAGCGTCCGATCAGCGAAGGCGACCCGGACGCGCACGAGGGGCCGGCCAATCCGAGCGACGAGGCGGAGGACCGGAACAAGTCGCCCGAAGGTGGGCGCTCGTTCAACGACGACGACGTCGCCGTCGACCCCGAGGGCGCTCCGACCGCCAACGGCTTCATGACGCTGATCACCGTCGTGATGCTGGTCATCGTCGTGCTGGTCGTCGTGACCGCGCTGACCGAGGCCACGATCATGCTGATCGTCACCTTCCTCGCCATCCTCGTGGGTCTCGGCCTGGTGCTGAAGAGCCTGTTCGAGATGATGGCCACCGACTGACCGACCGGTCGTTCTGCGGGGTTCGTCGCGCACGACGAACCCCGACGGCGCGGTGGTCTCGGCCGGGGGTCGAGTAGCATCGCACCACGTTCGCGACGGCATGAGCTCGTCGTCGACGGTGTTGATGGGGGAGTCCCCGTGCGACGCCGGCCCGTGAACCAGGTCAGGTCCGGAAGGAAGCAGCCTTAAGCGGTAGTCGGTGGGCGTGCGGGTGCCTCTGCCGGAGTCGTCGGCGACGAGCTGATGTCGCTCGAGCCAGGCAGTGAGCGGCTCGGTCGACCAAGTTCCGACCGACGGTAGAAATCCTCGGATCGTGGGCGTAGACTCGCCGGATGGCGACCACCGAGCTCCCGTCCATCACGCTCCACGGGCTCCCGCCCTCTCCGCCGTGCTTCACCATCGAGGCGGCGCTCAAGATCAAGGGCATCCCGTTCGAGCGGGTCGACCTGCCCTACGGCCAGCACGTCGACGACATGCAGGCGCTCTACGGCGAGGGCTGCACGACGGTCCCCGGCGTGATGATCGGCGACGAGCCGGTCCACGGCTCGACCACGATCATGCCGCGGATCGACGAGCTGGGCGACGGCCCGTCGCTCTACCCGGACGAGATCGCCGAGGCAGTGCGCGACGCCGAGCTGTGGGGCGAGGGCGACCTGCAGCTGCTCGCGCGTCACCTGCCGTGGGGCGCGATGCACTTCCGACCCGAGTCGCTCGG
Source organism: Patulibacter sp. (assembly GCA_041648495.1). Taxonomy (GTDB): domain Bacteria; phylum Actinomycetota; class Thermoleophilia; order Solirubrobacterales; family Solirubrobacteraceae; genus Patulibacter. The sequence goes on along the minus strand of JBAZOW010000378.1, from coordinate 1,772 downwards.
CTACTTCGCGGGTCCGAACCCGCTCGACGGGGCGGGCACCGACTTCGCCATCAAGATGATCCGCGGCGCGTGGCGGCACGTCGGCGTGACCGCCGCCGGCGTCGAGCGGATGCTGCTGCAGCTCCCCGAGCTGCTCGCGCACGTCGCCAAGCTGATCGACGACGGCGTGATCGGCGGCGAGCAGCCCAATGCGGCCGACCTGCAGATCGGCGCCAACCTGCGCTCGCTGCTGATCGTCGAGGACCTGCACCCGCTGATCGAGCGAAACGGCGTCGCCGACCTGTCCCGTCGAGTCTTCCCCGAGTGGCCGGGTCGAGTCCCGGCCGGGGCGTACCCCGTGGGCTGGGTGCCGGCAGCCTGAGCGCTCCGTGGTGCGATCCGGTCGCCGCGAGCGGCAGGATCGCACCCGCGGGCAGGTCTCCGATCGGCGCCCTTAGCCGGCCCGCCCCTCGATCCGCCCGCGCAGCGCGGTCAGGAACCGCGCGGCGTACATCCCGTCGAGTACCCGGTGATCCCAGCTCATGCAGAGGTGGGTCATCGGGCGGATCGCGATGCTGTCCTGGCCGTCGGCGTCGGTCACCACGACCGGGCGCTTGACGATCGCCTCCAGGTCGAGGATCGCGACCTGCGGGACGTTGATGATCGGCGTCGCGACGAGCGCTCCGGCGGCGCCCGGGTTGGTGATCGTGAACGTGCCGCCGCGGACCTCGTCGGGCGACAGGTCTCCGGTGCGGGCCCGCCCGGCCACGTCCTTGATCCGCGCGGCCAGCCCCGACGGCGCCAGATCCTGCGCGTCGTGGAGCACCGGGACGATCAGGCCGTCGTCGCCGAGCGAGACCGCGACGCCCAGGTGCACCCGGTCGAACCGGGTCAGCGCCTGACCGTCGTAGGTCGCGTTCAGCGCCGGGAACTCGCGCAACGTGTCGAGCACGTGCCGGGTGACCAGCGGCAGCGCGGTGATCCCCAGCTCGCGCCGCTGCCGCTCGATCCGCGACATGTCGCACTCGACGATCGTGGTCGCGTGGGCGGCGGTGTCGAGCGCCTTGCGCATCTGCGTGCCGATCGCGGTCCGCATCCGGCTGAGCGGGACGATCGTGCCCTCGTCGGCCGCGCCCGTCGCAGGTTCTTGTCGACTTGTCCCGCGTAGTGCCGGCAACGTCGACGCGCTCGCGTCTGCCTCGAGGGTCTGCGCGGTTCCGTTGCGCCCCTGACCCGCCACCGGCACGTTCGGATCGCGCCGGTACGGCGACTCGATGTGCATCGGCGGCTCGTCGGCCACCGTGACGGTTTGGTTCTCGATCGCCCGCAGCACGTCGGCCTTGGTCACGCGCCCGTTGCGCCCGCTGCCGCTGAGCGCCGTGACGTCGATCGCGTGCTCGGCGGCGATCTTCGCCGCGACGGGGGACGAGCGGCGCAGGACCTCGCGGCGGGTGGGACTCGGCGCATGACCACCACCCACCGCCACCCGCCCGATGACCGTCCCGACGTCGACCGTCTCGCCCGGCTCGACCAGGATCTCGGCGAGCGTGCCGGTGGCGGGGGACGGGCAGTCGCTGTCGACCTTGTCGGTCGAGATCACGCACAGCGCCTGGTCGGCCTCGACGGCTTCACCGACCGCGGCTTGCCACATCACGACAGTGCCCTCGGCAACCGACGTCCCCATCTTGGGCATCAGCACGTCGACCAGGGTGCCCACGGCCGCGCGCGCAGCACTGCCGGCCGTCGCGCTGGGTGCGCCGGCCGTCCCGACGGAGATCGGCCCCGAAGTCACG
>JBAZOW010000377.1:0-2978 GCA_041648495.1 Patulibacter sp. | reverse complement strand
GCGTACGTGCCGTCGGGGATCTCGCGGATCTCCTCGGCCATCCGCCGATCGGCGTAGTCGATGATGTGGTCGACGTAGCGCCGGGTCTGCTCGACCCCGTACTCGGCAACCAGCTCCTGAAGCCGCACGCGACCCTTGCCGATCGACCCGAGCTGCGCCAGCAGGTCGCCCTTGAGCAGGTCGCGGTAGCGCAGGTTCGTCAGGTAGAGGTCGATCACGTCCTCGCGCGGGACGCCGCGGTCGTGGATCTTCAGCGGCGGGATGTGCAGGCCCTCCTGCCAGACGTCCTTGGCCGCCGGCACGATGCTCGACGGGATCACGGCGCCGACGTCGAGCTGGTGGCCCTTCGTCACCGACCAGAAGAGGTGCTCGCCGTCGACGAAGACGGGCTCGGCCGTGACGACGTCGCCGACGTGGGTGTTGCCCCGGTAGGGGGCGTTGCACATGTAGACGTCGCCCTCGTGGACCTGGCCCTCGAACGCCCGGTGGATCTCCGCCAGGACGTGGTGCATCGACGTGGTGTGGATCGGCAGCGCGTCGAACATGCAGATCTGACGCGGTACGGCGTCGTAGATCGCGCAGGAGTAGTCGCGGGCGAGCGCCAGGATCGACGTCCAAGCCGTGTACTCGAGCGTCAGCGTCATCTCGTGCGCGATGCTCGTGAAGCGACTCAGCATCACGCTGAACGTGATCGGGTCGTACTCGGGTTTCGTCGCGTTCGACGCGACGTCGGGGTTACCGGTCATGCCAGTCCTCTCTCGTTCCCTGGGCCTGTGTCGGCAGGCTAGGAGCGGGGTGATGGCCGCGGCAATGCACGCACCACACAAACAGCCGGACGCGGGTTGGGGCCCGATCCAGCGTTCCCACCGCTCCCGAGAGGGCTCCGCGCCCGCCGGGCCGGACGCGGAGAGGGCGCTACGCCATCAACGCGTCGGCGGCCGCGAGCAGCGACGATTCGGTCCGCTCCCGCCCGACCAGCTGCACGCCGACGGGCAGCCCGCTCGGGGCGCGTCCGGCGGGCACGGTGACGGCCGGAAGCCCGGCGACGTTGACCGCGACCGTCTCGCGGAGCAGCGTCGGGATCGTGTCGACCACGTGATCCGCGAGCCGGGTCCGCAGGTGCTCCGCAAGCGGGATCGCCGGCATCGGCACGGTCGGCGTGATCAGCACGTCGGCGTCCTCCAGGGCCCGGGCGAACCGCTCCCGCGCTCGCCGTCGCCCGGACCAGCACGCCGCGGCGTAGGCCTCGGAGCGGACCGCGTCGGGACCCAGCTGCGCCGCGTAGAGCGCGCGGAGGTCCGAGCCGAGCAGCGGCAGCACCGACTCGACGGTGCCCCCACCGCGCCGTGCCAGCTCATCCGCGAGCGCCGCGACCGCGTCGACGGTGATCAGCGTCAGCTCGTCGGCGGCCGCCTCGGCGACGTCGAGCGGAGGGATCCAGGCGACCTGGGCGCCGAGCGCCTCCAACGCGGAGGCCGCGTCGGCGACCGCGCGGGAGACCACCGGGTCCTCGTCCTCGCGCGGCGTGCAGACGGCGAACCGCAGGGACGAGGCCACCGGCCACGGATCCTCGGGCTCGCCGCGCATCGCGGCCAGCACCCGGCCGGCGTCCTTCGGCGTGCGCGTGATCGGTCCGACGGTGTCGAGGGCCTGCCCGAGCGCGATCACCCCGTCGGTCGGCACCAGTCCGTATGTCGTCTTGAGCCCGACCACGCCGCAGAGCGCCGACGGGACGCGGATCGATCCGCCGGTGTCGGTGCCGACGGCGAAGGCCGCCAGCCCCGCCGCGACCGCGACGGCGCTTCCGCCGCTCGAGCCGCCGGCGATCCGCTCGCGGTCGTGCGGATTGAGCACGGAGCCGAAGTGCTCGTTGGTCGAGGTGATGCCGAAGGCGAGCTCGTGCATGTGCGCCTTGCCGAGCACGATCGCTCCGGCGTTGCGCAGCCGCTCGATCACCGGGGCGTCGCGCGGCGGCATCCAGCCGTCGTCCAGTGCCCCCGAGCCCGCGGTCAGGCCGATGCCGACCGTGTCGATGTTGTCCTTGACCGCGAACGGGATGCCGTGCAGCGGGCCCCGCGGCCCGCCGGAGCGCAGCTCGCGATCGAGCCGGTCCGCGTCGTCGAGCGCCGCGTCGTCGCAGACGGCGAGGTACGCCCCGAAGCGGTCGAGCCGGCGGATCCGGTCGAGGTACGCCTCGACCAGCTCGCGAGACGAGAGCTCGCGACGGTGCAGACGTCCGGTGAGCTCCTGCAGCGAGGCACGACCGACGTCCGGGGACGGGTCCTGCCCGGCGACCGCGGGAAGCCCCCGCCGCGACGCATCGCGATCCGTCATCGACGCGGTGCTCCCGTACCGACATCGTCGCCGCGCCCGAACGGTGCGACGGACGGCCACGGCCGAACCGCCTCGATCGCCGCGCCGACCGCGAACGGCGTCGCGTCGTCGTAGGGGCGGCCGACGACCTGAACCCCGGTCGGCACCCCGTTGCCGGCCACGCCCGACGGCACCGCCAGCACGGGGCAGCGGGACAGCACGTTGAAGGCCAGCGTCAACGCGGACTCGAGGTAGAAGTCGACCTGGCGTCCGCCCACCGTCAGGCCGTGGTCGACGTAGTCGTCGCCCGCGACGAAGCCCGAGGCGCCGACCGTCGGGCAGATCAGCGCGTCGTAGTCCGCAAACGTGCTTGCGAGCGCGGCATGGAGGCCGCTCTCCAGCTCGAGGCCGTCGAGCACCGACCGTCCGGCGGCGCGCCGCTCGGCCCACGCGGCGAACGCCGGCAGGTACGCCGTGACCTCGCCGGGATGGGCCGCGGCCTCGGCCTCGGCCAACCGCCCGAAGCCGTGGGCGAAGTGGATCGCCGCCGCGTCGAGCACGTCCGCTCGGGGCAGCGTCAACGAGACCTCGTCGACGATCGCCCCGGCCTCGCGGAGGGCGTCCGCGACGAGCAGCGCGTTGCGGCGCACGTCGTCGTCGACCGG
>JBAZOW010000376.1:0-2979 GCA_041648495.1 Patulibacter sp. | reverse complement strand
AGACTCGCCGTCCACGGAGCGATGGCCGAGTGGCTTAAGGCGCTCGCCTGCTAAGCGAGTTGGGGGTTGATAGCTCCCTCCGGGGTTCGAATCCCCGTCGCTCCGCTGGAACCGAACCCCTGTCCATGACGGGGGTTCGGTCGTTTCGGGGCCCCAAGTTCGAGGCCGGTCGCGGAGCACACGATCCCGATGGCGGAGACGGCCGTGGAAGCCTCCGCACTCGGTCGGCCTACTCGCCGGAGGTCTGCAGCGCTTCCATCACGGCCTGGAACTCGACCGCCATCCGCTCGGCCAGCACCTGGGCCGCCGACAGCGGGCGAACCATCACCGTCAGCTCCGTGACCTGGCCGTCGGCGTCGGTGGTCAGGAAGTCCGCGCCGTGGATCTCGCGACCGTCGATCTCGGCCTTGAAGACCAGCACGTGCTCGCGAGCGCCCTCGGCTCCGATCTCCTGGACGTAGTGGAAGTTCTCGAAGACGCGCAACACGCCCTCGAGGATGCCGCCGACGATCAACTGCCCGTGGTAGGGCTGGAACGCGACGGGGCTGCGGAAGACGACGTCCTCGGCGAGCAGCGCGCGGATCACATCCAGGTCGCGGGCTTCAACAGCGGAACGGAACGGGTGCATCGAACGGCCTTCCCTCGGCAATGGCGTACAGGTAGGTCCAGGCTAACGGTCGGGCCGTCCGGAGCGGAAGCGCGTGGGCACGCGGCACGGCCGTGCGTGAGGCGATCGGCGGACGTGCGAGGCGAGAGGTCGCGCAGTTTGCCCGCGCAGGGCGGGCAAACCACGAGATCTCGGACCGCGGGGACCTACTCGGCGGCGACCGGCACGCTCTCCGCCGGGGTCTCGTTCTCCGGCGCGGAGTCGGCCTCGTCCGCGACCGGCTCGGCGGCCTCGGACTCGGCCGGGGTCTCCTCGGCGGCGGGAGCCTCGGTGGCGCTCGACTCCGGCGTCGTGCTCTCGGCCGGGGTGTCGCCCTCCGGCTCCGACTCGGCCGGCGCCGCTTCCTCGACCGGCGCCGCCGCCTCTTCCGAAACGGGCTGCTCGGCCGGCCCGGCGTCTACGGACTCGGACTCGACCGGCGTCTCGCTCACGGGCTGCTCGGCAACGGGCTCGGCCTCGACCGGCGCGGACTCCTCGACCGGGGCCTCACTCGCGGGCTGCTCGGCCAGGGGCTCGGATTCGACCGGAGCCGCCTGCTCGACCGGAGCCTCACTCACGGGCTGCTCCGCGACGGGCTCGGATTCGACGGGAACCGCCTGCTCGACCGGAGCGTCCGCGACCGGCGCCTCGGCAACCGGCGTTCCCGTTTCGACCGGCGCCGCCGTCGTCGTCGCCGCGGCCGGGACGTCCGCCGCGACCGCCTCGGGGGCGACAGACGCCGACGTGGCGACCGACTCGGCCGCGACCTCTTGCGTCGCGACGGCCGCCGAGGCGTTGGTCACGGACCCGCTGGCCGCCAGGGACGCCGTCGCGCGGATCGACGACGCCTTGACCGTCGCGCGCTGCTTCGCCGTCGTCGTCGCCTTCGCGGCCGTCGCCGTGCGGCTGGACGCGGCGCTCGCCTTGCCGGCGCCCGACCAGTACGACGCCGGATTGACCGCGGTGCCGTTCTTGCGGACCTCGAAGTGCAGGTGCGGACCGGACGTCCGGCCGGTCATCCCGACGTAGCCGATCACGTCGCCGGCGCTGACCTTCTGGCCCTGCTTGACCGTGTTCCGCGACAGATGCGCGTAACACGTCTGCAGACCGTCGCCGTGGTCGACGCAGACCAGGTTGCCGTAGCCGCTCTGGCTGCCCGAGAACGCGACCGTCCCCGCCGCGTACGACTTGACCGCGGTGCCGACCGGCGCCGCGATGTCCATCCCCGCGTGCAACCGGCCCCCACGCTGCCCGAACGGCGACGAGATAGACCCCGCCAGCGGGCGAACCGTGCTGCCGTTCGTCGGCGCGGCGTCGGCCGTGCCGCCGTTGGCGACGGGCGCCGCGTCGGTCGCGCCACCCGCATCGGTCGCCGGCGCGGCGGCCGTCTTCTGCTTCGTCGTCTTGCTGGACCGCTTCGCCGTACCCGACTGCTTCGCCGTACCGGACTGCTTTGCCGTGCTCGGCTGCCGCTCGGGCGCCGCGGTCGACGCATCGACCGCGGGCGGCTGCCCACCGCCGACCGCCGAGTCGGCCGTCCGGCCGGTCTCGCGATCCGACGCGTCGGTGCTCACCGGCGTCGTGGCCGCCGGCGTCGAGTTGGACGCCCCGACCAGCACCAGGTTCTGCCCGCCGTCGGCCGTGGGGGTCGCCGAGACGACCTTCAGCGTCGGCGCGACGGTCGACGCCCGGGTGGTGGCCCGCCCCGGCGCCAACAGCGCCGACCAGGTCTGCGGGCCGACGATCCCGTCGACACGCAGCGCGCTGCGCTTCTGGAACCGCTGTACCGCCTGGGTGGTTCGCTCGCCGAAGTGGCCGTCGGCGACGACTCCCAGACGCGCCTGCAGATCGCTGACGTCGCTGCCGGTGGACCCGGGGACCAGCAGCGCGCGGCCCTCGGCCTCAGCACCGGCCGGAGCGGCCAGCGCGGTCATCGTGCCGGTCGGCTCACCGTCACCACCGCCCGTGGTGCTCCCGGGGGCGTTGGCCGTGGCGGCCGTCGCCGCCATCGGGGCACTCGTCCCGCCGACCATCGCGACGCTCATCGCGACGGCCATCTGCTTGCGACGACGCTCGCGCGTGCGCTGCACGGGAACGCTCACGCGGCGCTCGCGGGCCCAGGTGATCGAGCGGGTCCAGAGCTCCGGGTCCGCCAGGTCACGCGTGGTGCCCGACGGGTGGCAAGATCGCTCCGCGCGCAACGACCAACGGTCGTCACGCAGCGAGCTACGGTGCTGTCCGGTCATTTCCGGCTACCTCCTGTTGAAGGCCTACGAGGTGAGCTGACGGGCTCGCGCTTCAGGAATCGCGCTACGCCGGAGAACCGGCGATTC
>JBAZOW010000375.1:0-2979 GCA_041648495.1 Patulibacter sp. | reverse complement strand
CGCCGCCAGACCGGCGGAACGACGGCCAGCAGGATCATCGTCGCGTAGCCCGAGACCAGCTGCGGCGAGTCGTCGAAGTGGCGGAGCGCCTGGTAGCGGCGGGTCGGGTGCGCGTGGTGATCGCTGTGGCGTTGCAGGTGGTAGAGGAAGACGTTCGAGGCGACGTTGTTGCTGTTCCAGCTGTGCTCGGGGGTCGTCCGCTCGTAGCGACCGTCCTCGCGCTTCTGCCGCACCAGGCCGTAGTGCTCGAGGTAGTTGACGACCTCGAGCAGCGAGAAGCCGAAGACCATCTGGATCAGCAGGTACGGGGCGACCCCGATGCCGAAGATCGCGATCAGCGCGCCGAACAGCACGACCGTCATCAGCCACGCGCTGAGCACGTCGTTCTTGATCGTCCACGGCGACGACTCGAGCCGGGCCAGTCGCGCCTTCTCCAGGTGCCACGCCGAGCGGAAGCTGCCGCTCACCGTCCGCGGCCAGAACGCCCAGAAGCTCTCGCCGAGCCGCGAGCTGGCGGGGTCCTCGGGGGTCGCGACGCGGACGTGGTGGCCGCGGTTGTGCTCGATGAAGAAGTGGCCGTAGCCGGTCTGGGCGAGCGCGACACGGCTCAGCCAGCGCTCGTTCGACGCGCGCTTGTGGCCGAGCTCGTGGGCGGTGTTGATCGCGATCCCGCTGACGCAGCCGATCGTGATCGCGAGGCCGATGTTGGCCACCATGCCCAGGTCGCCGGAGGCCCACATCCAGCAGGCCATGATCAGCGACCCGTATTGCAGCGGCAGGTACGCGTACGTGCACCAGCGGTAGTAGCGGTCCTGCTCCAGCCACGCGAGCACGCGGTCCGGCGGGTTCTCCGCGTCCTGCCCGATGATCGCGTCGAGCGCGGGCATCACGACGAAGACCAGCAGCGGCCCGAGCCACCAGAAGGCCGCCGCGCCGGTTGCCTCGTACAGGCCCCAGGCGATGAACGGCGAGGCCGGGATGAACAGGCCGAGCAGCCACGCGTAGCGCTTGCTGTCCGTCCAGGCGGGCGCGTTGACCTCGCTCTCGCCGTGGTGATGGTGGTGCTCGTGTCCGTGGGACGACAGGTCGCCAGCGGTGGTGCTACTCATCGGTGCCGCTCCTTCACTGTACAAATCGGCCCACGTTGTCGAGCCGCTGGACAGAACGTAGCCGATCTGTAAAACGAACGCAAGCGAAAGCTACGGCGGCGTAGCGAAGCGGCTACGGATCCGTAGCCGCAGCCCCGCCCACAGCCCCGTCCGAGAACGCGCTATGCGGCCCCACACGGTCGCCCGGTATCCCCCACCGGTCCCGCTCGGCGTACCCACCATGAGAGCTTCGTCGCAACCGCTCGGTACTCGGCCGTTTTGCGTTAGCGTTCCGGATTCATGCGCCCAGTTCCAGCGACGTCCCCCGTCGGCGTCCCCCGCACCCTCCGCTCGACCCTTGCCGCGATCGCCTGTGCGATCGCGATGCTCATCCTGCTCGTCGCGCCAGAACCATCGAGCGCCGCGCTCACGATGCAGAAGGACGCGCCGCCGACGGTCCTGCTCGGCAACGAGTCGACCGTCACCTTGCGTGCCACAAACAACGCGAGCGGACCGTACGGCTACAACCTGACGTTCCGGGACGTGCTGCCCGTCGGCGTGAGCTACGTCGCCGGAAGCGCCCGGTTCGCCGGCGAGCCGGTCGACCCGACGGTGATCGCCAACGCGCCGGCGGCCGGTCAGACGACGCTGATCTTCGAGAACGTCGCGGACATCAGCGTCAACTCGGCGCAGAGCGTGACGTACAGCGTCGCTCACGCCTCGACCGGGACGGGCGCGTTCCAGATCGGTCAGAGCTACGTCAACTCGGCGACCGCGTACGCGAACACCAACCCGCGGATCGTGCCGTCCTTCACCACCGCCGGCGCCCCCGTGGCCTCCGGCAGCGGGATGACCTCGAACGTCGGGCAGGCGACGACGCAGGTCAACGCGATCCAGATCGAGAAGTCGGAGCCCAACTCCGAGGGCGAGATCATGCGCGGCGTCCACGACCACCAGACGGTCTACACGCTGAAGGTCACCAACAACGGGATCCACCCGACCACCGGGATCGCCGTCGACGACTACCTGCCGGCCGGCCTCGAGTTCCTCGGCTGCGGCACCGTCGACAACACCGACTCCGCCGGCACCAACCTCGGGTCCGCCGAGGAGTACTCCGGCTCCGGCGCGATCGACGCCCCCGGAAACCGCCCGAGCAGCCTCGACACCTCCGTCTGCCGTACCCCCGCGACGGTCGAGACCGTCCGGATCGATCCCGACGGCTCCGGCACCGGGAACCCGCTCCCCGAGGCCGTCTACACGCACGTCCGCTGGACCGGACTGGGCACGCTCCAGCCCGGGCAGACGATCGAGATCCAGTACGTCGCCGCCGTGCCGCTGCGCGAGAACACGCTCGACTGGTCCGACGCCACCAGCACCGACGGCGGCACCGCCCCCGCCACCAGCGGCGCCCAGACCGCCAACCTGGACAACAACTCCGGCCCCGAGACCCGCGACGAGCAGGTCCTGGCCAACCACGCGATCGCCCGCGGCGTCTACCGCGGCAACGACCCGAACCCGAGCCTGCACGTCAACGTCGACGACCGCACGACGCTGACCCGCACCGCCGAGGACCTCGCCGTCGCCAAGTCGGTCGACCCCGACCAGATCCGCCAGAACGGGATCAGCGAGTGGACGCTGCGCTTCCGCACGTCCGAGTACCGCCGGGTCACCGACGGCGTCGTCACCGACACGCTGCCCAACGGCCTCTGCCCGCTCGGCAGCAGCAACTACGAGCGGACCCCGCCGACCGCGAGCAGCGAGTGCAACCCGGTCGCCGCCACGCTGCCGTCGCGCGCCTACGAGTCGGTCGTCGAGAACGCCAACGGCTCGTGGACGATCACGTGGAACCTGCCCGAGCTCGCGCCGTCGGACGAGTACACGGTGACCTTCC
>JBAZOW010000374.1:0-2982 GCA_041648495.1 Patulibacter sp. | reverse complement strand
GATGAACGGCCCCTCCCACTGCGAGCGCAGCCAGGCGATGTCCTCCCACGACGGCAGCGCGGTCATCATCCACTCGCCGTAGGCGTCGAAGAACCCGGGCGCCGGCTCGCCGGGACGGCTCATGTTCGGCGCGGACAGGTCGGGCGGACCGCCGGCCTGCAGGTACTGCTTGATCCAGCGCGGACGACGCAGCACCTCGGGCGCCATCTTGAACGCGACCTTGGCGTCGATCTTCGCCGGGATCTCGGGGCTGCCCCAGTCGCGACGGTGCGCGAACGTCCAGTCGAGGGTCAGGATGATCCCCTGGACGCCGGTCTTGCGGGCGCGGTCGAGGATCTGCAGCAGGCGGTCGCGATCGCCCATCCAGTACATCTGGAAGAACAGCTTGTCGTTGACCGCGATCACGTCCTCCATCGACTTGGAGGCGAACGAGCTGAGGCCCTGCGCGATCCCGGCGTTCGCGGCCGCGCGACCGACGGCCACCTCGCCGTCGGGGTGCACGGCCTGCACGCCGGTCGGCGAGATCATCACCGGCATCGAGACCTCGATGCCCTGGACGGTCGTGCTGAGGTCGCGGTTGCCGTCCTGCCCGGTCGCGATCCGCGGGAAGAACCCGAGCTCGCGGAACGCGGTGACGTTGTCGTCGACCGTGACGCCGCTCTCGGCGCCGGCGATCAGCGCGCCGTAGACCGAGGCGGGCAGGCGCTTCTTGGCTCGACGCTGCGCCTCGGCAACGGACTCGAACCACGTCTTGGTACTGGCCATGGGTGTCGGGGGCTCCTTATCGCTGCTGCACGGCGAAGCCGGCCAGCGGGTTCTCGTCGCACGCGCGGTCGGGCATCTGCTCGATGCCGGCGCGGACCTCGGACGGCAGGACGTCCGGAAGGGTGATGCCGCGCTCAGCGGCGGCCTGCTCCAGGCGCTGGCGCTTGGAGAGCTTCTTCGAGTAGTCCTTCGACGGCTTCGGCAGCAGGTCGTCGCCGCGGTCGGCGAGCAGCTGCTCGCCATGGCCGAGCACGCACTCCGGGTCCGGGCCGTCCATCGGCAGGCCGGTGAAGAACTTGGCGGCCATGCAGCCGCCGCGGCACTTGTCGAAGAACTGGCAGCTGTTGCAGGCGCCCGCGGACTGCGGCTCGCGCAGCTCGAGGAACAGCTCCGACTCGCGCCAGACCTTCTGGAACCCGCCCTCGGACCGGAGGTTGCCGGCGAGGAACTCGTCGTGGATCGCGAACGGGCAGGCGTAGACGTCGCCGATCGGGTCGATCAGGCAGACGACGCGGCCGGCGCCGCAGAGGTTGAGGCCCGGGAGGGCGTCGCCGTAGGCCGCCAGGTGGAAGAACGAGTCGCCGGTCAGGACGTCCTCGCCGTGCGCCACGAGCCAGTCGTAGAGCTCCTTCTGCTGGTGCGGCAGCGGGTGCAGCTCGTCCCAGGTGTCGGCGCCGCGGCCGGACGGGCGCAGGCGCGTCAGCCGCAGCTGGGCCTTGTAGCGATCGGCGATCGCCTTGAACTCGTCGAGCTGCCCGATGTTCTGGCGGGTGCAGACGACCGACAGCTTGAAGCCCTCGAAGCCCGCGTCGGCCAGGTGCTGCATCGCGGTCATCGCGGTGTCGTACGAGCCGGGGCCGCGGACGTAGTCGTTGACCTCGGCGGTCGCGCCGTCGAGCGAGATCTGGACGTCGACGTAGTCGCTGGCGGCGAGCTTCTGGGCCACCTCGGCGTCGATCCGGCTGCCGTTGGTCGAGAACTTGACGCCGACCTGGTGGTCGGTCGCGTAGTCGACGAGCTCCCAGAAGTCCTTGCGGACGGTCGGCTCGCCGCCGCCGATGTTGACGTAGAAGACCTGCATCCGCTGCAGCTCGTCGATCACGGCCTTGCACTCGTCCGTGGAGAGCTCGCGCGGGTCGCGGCGGCCGGAGCTGGAGAGGCAGTGGACGCACGCCAGGTTGCAGGCGTAGGTCAGCTCCCAGGTCAGGCAGATCGGCGCGTCGAGGCCGGACTGGAACTCGTCGACCAGACGTCCGACGGGCCGGGCGATCTTCGCCGGGGTGGCGTGGTTGAGGGTGCTCATGCGGGACTCCGGGGGACGATCATGTCGGTGCGGGCGAGCGTGCCGAGCGCGTGCTCGTAGGTCGGCAGCTCGGCGTCGGTGACACCGACGGCGCGGCAGGCCTCGCGGGCGCTCGGGTGGTCGGCGAGGGCCTCGACCACGGCGAGCAGCTGCGGGCTCTTGAGGAAGGACAGGCGGCGGGTGCCGAAGTGGTACGCCAGCGCCCCGAATCGCTCGGGGCGCAGCGCGACCTGCGGGCTCAGCGTCCAGGGCTGGCCGAGGTCGACCCCCGCCCCGCGCGGGTCGCTGACGGGGGTCGCGGAATCCGGCTCGGAGGCGGGGGTCACGGTGCTCATGGGACGTGGAGAGGGTGCCTGTGAGGAGGCGGAGGGCGCAGGGCCTAGTAGACCCCGCACATCCCGTCGATCGAGACGTCCTCGATCAGCAGCTGCTCGTCGACGAGCGCCTCGCTGGTCTCGACCTCGGCGGTCTCGGGGGCTTCGACTTCCTGGTTCTCGGCGACGGGGTCCGACATCGGATGCTCCTTGGTTGTGACCGTGCTCACTGACGTTCTATCAATTACGTCACTGAATGGCAAATTAAATGCCCAGGCGGTCTTTCCCGGCTCGTACCCGGACGGCCGCGGAGGGACGCACCGAGCCGCGCGATGCGGGGCTATCGCGGCGCGGTGCCGGTGCTCGACCGGCGGACCAGCGACGCCGGGTAGACCCGGTGCTGCGGCTCGGGACTGAGTCCCTGGCCGTTGATCCGCTGCAGCAGCAGACGCGCCGCGTCTCGAGCCATCTCGGGCATCGGCTGGCGGATCGTGGTCAGGCCGAATAGCTCCCAGCTGGCCATGTCGATGTCGTCGTAGCCGATGATCGAGAGGTCCTCGGGCACCCGCACGCCGAGCTGGCGTGCGGCGTCGAGCGCGC
>JBAZOW010000373.1:0-2991 GCA_041648495.1 Patulibacter sp. | reverse complement strand
GAGGTCGACGACTTCGAGCAGGCGTTCCTGGTCGAGATCGTCCGCGAGCTGCGCGGCTCCCGGGCCGCGGCCGGGGCGCTCGCCGGCGCCACGCTCGCCGCGTCCGCGGTGCTGCTCCAGTCGGTGACCCGCAACCCGCTGGCCGAGCCGGCGACGCTCGGCCTCTCGGCGGGCGGCACCCTCGCCGTGACGATCACCGCGGCGTTCGTCACGGTCGCGCCCGGCGCGCCGACGATCGCGGTCGCCTTCGCCGGGGTCCTGCTGGCGACGGCGCTGATCGGCGCGCTCGCGCTGGCCGGCGGCGCCGGCCCGATCCGGCTGGTGCTGGCGGGCATGGCGATCGGACTGGCGCTCGGCGCGGTCAGCGGCGCGATCCGCCTGCTGCGCGAGACCGAGACCAGCGCGCTGTTCCTCTGGGGCGCGGGCAGCATCGTCCAGTCGGGCTGGGGACCGGTACGGACCGGTGCCGTGATCGCGCTGGTGGCGCTGCTGGCGGCGCTGGCGCTGGGCCGCGCGCTCGACGTCGCGGTGCTCGGCGAGGAGACCTCGCGGGCGCTCGGCCTGCGGGCCGGCCGGACCCGCGTCGTCGCGGTCCTGATCGCCGCGGTGCTGGCCGCGGTCTCGATCGGGATCGCCGGGCCGTTCGCCTTCGTCGGCGTGCTCGCGGTCGGCGTCGCCCGGCTCGCTCGGCCGCGCGGGCACCTGGGCCTGTTCGCGGTCGCGATCCCGTGGGGCGCGGCGACGGTGCTGATCGCGGACGTGCTGGCGCGGGTCCTGTTGGGCGCGACCGAGGAGACCCCGGCCGGCGTCTTCTGCGCGCTGCTCGGCGCTCCGGTGCTGATCCTCGTCGCCCGCCGGCTGCGCGACGGCGGTCCGCCGGTGGTCGACCGGGCGGCGGCCGCGGCCCGCTGGCGTCCCCGGGCGGCGCTCGGCGTGGCGCTCCTGGTCCCGGTCGGCTTCGTCGCGGGGATCGCGATCGGCAGTCCGCTGATCGACCCGATCGACGTGCTCCGCGGGCTCGGGGACGCCGGGTCCGACCTCGGGGCGCTGGTCGACGGCCGCGCGAGTCGCCTGGCCGTCGCGCTGGCGGCGGGCGCGGCGCTCGCCTGCTCCGGCGTGTTGCTGCAGACCGCGGTCCGCAACCCGTTCGCCGGTCCCGAGCTGGTCGGCGTGACCGGCGGCGCCAGCGTCGGCGCGTTCGTGGTCCTGCTGACCTTCCCTGACGCCGGCCGTTGGGTGCTGCCCGGTGCCGCGTTCGTCGGCAGCGTGGCGGCGATGGCGGTCGTGCTCGCCGCGGCTGGCCGCCACCGCGGGTCGCCGCAGCGCCTGGCGCTGATCGGCCTGGCCGTCAGCGCCGCAGCGGCCGCGATCACGCTGCTGATGGTGCTGCGCGCGCAACCCGCGGCGGCCCAGGCGATCACCTGGCTGGCCGGGTCGACCTACGCGGTCGGCTGGGCGGACCTGGCGGTCGTCGGGCCGGCAACCGTCGTCCTGGCGGCGGTCGGGTACCTGCTGGCCGACCACCTGGACGTGCTGGCGCTGGACGACGACCAGAGCCGCTCGCTCGGGTTGCGGACGAGCACCGTCCGGGTCGGGATCACGATCCTCGGCGCGGCGATCGCGGCGGCCGCGGTGGCGGTCGTCGGCGCGGTCGCCTTCCTCGGCCTGCTCGGCCCGCACCTGGCGCGGCTGGTCGCGGGCGGTGCGCACCGCCGGTTGATCCCGATGGCGATGGCGATCGGTGCGCTGATGCTCGGCGCGGCCGACGTGCTCGGCCGGACCCTGCAGCCCCCGCTGGAGCTGCCGGCCGGCCTGGTCGTCGCGGCGATCGGCGCACCGTACCTGGCGTACATGATGTGGCGCAGTCGGGCGGCGGCATGAGCGCCGGCGTCCCCACCCGAACGAGCGACCCGAAGGAGCGCGCGTGAGCGACGACCACGATGACCGGCCCGCCGTGACGCCGCCGACCGACGGGCTCGCGGTCGGCCCGCACGGGACGGACGACTCGCGAAGCGGTGCGACGGCGCTCGCCGTCGCGGACGACATCCGCGTCCGCGGACTGACGACCGGCTACGCCGACCGCCGGGTGATCGAGCGGCTCGACTGCACGATCCCGGGCGGAAGCGTGACCGCGATCGTCGGTGCCAACGCCTGCGGCAAGTCGACGCTGCTGCGGGCGATCGCCCAGCTGATCCCCTCGGACGGCGAGGTCGCGCTCGGCGACACGGTGCTGACGGGACTGTCGTCGCGGGAGACCGCCCGCCGGATCGGGTTCCTGCCGCAGTCACCGACCCCGCCCGAGGGCCTGACCGTCGAGGAGCTGGTCAGCCGCGGCCGCTTCCCGCACCTGCGGTTCGGGCGTCGGCCGTCCGCCCACGACCGCGAGCGCGTGGCGTGGGCGCTGCGGGCGACCGCCACCGACGTGCTCGCCGAGCGCCCGTTGGAGGCGCTCTCGGGCGGTCAGCGGCAGCGGGTCTGGATCGCGATGGCGCTGGCCCAGGACACCGGGGTGCTGCTGCTCGACGAGCCGACCACCTACCTGGACCTGGCGCACCAGCTGGACGTGCTCGAGCTGCTGCGCGAGCTCAACGCGCAGGACGGCCGAACGGTGGTGATGGTGCTCCACGACATCAACCAGGCGTGCCGCTACGCCGACCACCTGATCGCGATGAAGGACGGCGCGGTGATCGCGTCCGGACCTCCCGCCGAGATCGTCGACGCCGAGCTCGTCTCGACCGTGCTCGACGTCCGCGCGCGGATCGTTCCCGACCCCGTCACGGGCACCCCGATGCTGGTGCCCGAAGCGCAGGCGTCCCGCGCTCGCGCCCGCACGACGTCCCCGATCCGACCGGGGGCGATCCCGCCGCTCGACGCGTCCGGGTCTCCCGCTCCCGAAGCCGACGCTCCTACGACCGAAGGACCGACCCGATGACCGCTGCCCCGCACCGCAACCGCACCGCCGAGGAGATCGCCGAGGCGATGCAGCGCCGC
>JBAZOW010000372.1:0-2994 GCA_041648495.1 Patulibacter sp. | reverse complement strand
CCGAGCCGGTCGGCGAACCACCCGGCCAGCAGCCAGCCGGCGACCGCGGACTGCCGGTCGTGCCGGACCTCGAGCGTGCGCAGCTGCGCCAGCTCGTCCTGGTGCCGCGGGTCGGCGTAGTGGGCGGCGAGCCGCAGCCGCCACGGCGAGGCCCGCAGCCAGGCCAGGTCGACCACCGTCAGGTCGTGCTCCGCGAGCAGCTCGTGGACGGCCCGCAGACCGGCGGCGGGCTCGGCCGCGTCGGAGGTGTCCAGCAGCACCGACTGCGACAGACCGACGACCGCGTCGAACGCCGCGCGGTGGCCGTGCGGCGCCCAGACGAGGGTCGGCACGTCGGACATCACCACCGGATCGACGATCGATTCGAGCCGCGCGACGTGGCGGTCGCCGACGTCGATCGTGACGCGCTCGTGCAGGGTCGCGTCGGGGCGCTGCTCCGCCGGGTCCGAGGCCGTCAGCGCCACGCGGGCGTTGAGCCGGGGACGGTTCGGGGCGACCCGGATCATGATCGTCCGCGACGGCGCGTTGCGTCCGACGGCGTCGAGCCGCCGCACGATCTCGCCTTCGAACGCGGCGTCGACGATCACGATCAGGTTGAGCGCGCGGGCCGGCAGCGCGCCGCCGGTCACCAGGTAGCGCTCGCGCTCGAGCGTGCGCATCGCGCCCTCGATGTCGTCGGGCGTGACGCTCTGGCCGGACCAGACGGTGTGGTCCGCGCCGCGGTGCAGCGCCTGCGCGTCGGACGGGCACATCAGACGGCCCGCCAACGGTCCCCGGGCCGCAGGACGTCGCGCTGACGCTGCGGACCGTCGGTCCCCGCCTCGTACTCGTCGGGCGGCGCGTCCGACGCCTCCCAGGCCTGCAGGATCGGGTCGACGACGGTCCACTGCGCCTCGACCTCGTCGGCGCGGGTGAACAGCATCGCGTCGCCGCGCAGGGCGTCGCTGACCAGCCGCTCGTAGGCCTCCGGCGACGTCGACAGGAACGCCGTGCCGTAGGAGAAGTCCAGCGTCACCGGCCGCAGGTGCATGCCGCTGCCGGGGACCTTCGCCGCCAGCCGGATCGAGACGTGCTCGTTCGGTTGGATCGCGAAGACGATCTGGTTGGGCACCAGCGGCTCGTCGGTACGGAACGCCAGGTGGGGGACCGGCCGCAGCGTGACGGCGATCTCGGTCAGCTTGCGCGACAGCCGCTTGCCGGTGCGAACGTAGAACGGCACCCCGGCCCAGCGCCAGTTGTTGACGTAGAGCCGCAGCGCGGCGAAGGTCTCGGTCGTCGAGTCGGCCGGCACGTCGGGCTCGTCGACGTAGCCGATCACGTCGTCGGCGCCGATCGATCCGGCGCCGTAGCGCCCGCGGACGGCGATCTCGTCGATCCGCTCGGGGTCGATCGCCTCGATCGCGCGCAGCACCTTGACCTTCTCGGTACGGATCTCGTCGGCGGCGAACGCGTTCGGCGGCTCCATCGCCAGGATCGACAGCAGCTGCAGCAGGTGGTTCTGGACCAGGTCGCGGAGCGCGCCCGAGTGGTCGTAGTAGCCGGCGCGGCCCTCGACGCCGACGGTCTCGCCCGCGGTGATCTGGACCGACGCGATGTGGTCGCGGTTCCACAGCGGCTCGAACAGCTCGTTGGCGAACCGCAGCGCCAGCAGGTTCTGGACCGTCTCCTTGCCCAGGTAGTGGTCGATCCGGAAGACCTGGTCCTCGTTCAGCACGTCGAGCACGCGGCGGTTCAGCTCGACGGCCTCGGTGCGGGTCGAGCCGAACGGCTTCTCGATGATCACGCGGCTGCCGGCCACGTCGCGCGACGCCAGGTCGTGGGCACCGAGCTGCTCGACGATCGTGCCGAAGAACTCCGGTGACGTCGACAGGTAGAAGGCGCGGTTGGGCGGCTCGTCGAGCGCGGCGTCGATCGTCGCCAGCTCGTCGCGCAGGGCGGCGTAGGTCGCGGCGTCGTCGAACCCGCCCGAGACGTAGCTGACGGTCTCCAGCAGCGCGTCGAGCATCTTCGGGTCCGGCTCGCGACGCGAGTAGCTGGTGATCGCCTCGCGGACCGCGTCGCGGTAGGCCTCGGTGGTCAGCTCGCCGCGCGAGACCCCGATCAGCCGGAACCGCTCGGGCAGCCCGCCCTCGAACGCCAGGTTGTAGATCGCCGGCAGCAGCTTGCGCCGGGCGAGGTTGCCGGACGCGCCGAAGATCACCAGCACCGAGGGCGGCGGCGGCAGGTGATCGAGGCCGGCGCTGAGGGGACCGTCGATGGGGGGGAAGGAGCTCATCGTGGTCGTTTCGATCGGGGGCTAGTCGCGACGCTTCACGGCGTGTCCGCCGAACTGGTTGCGGAGCGCCGACAGCACCTTGGCGCCGTAGTCGTCCTCGCCGCGCGAGGCGAACCGCGCGTACATCGCGGCGGTGATCGCCGGGGTCGGCACCGCCTGGTCGAGCGCCGCCTCGATCGTCCAGCGGCCCTCGCCGGAGTCGTCGACCCACGGCTGGAGGGCCTCCAGCTGCGTGCCCTCCTGCTCGAAGGCGCGGGCGGCCAGCGCGTTCAGCCACGAGCGGACGACCGACCCCTGCTCCCAGAGGTGGGCGACCTTCGCCAGGTCCAGGTCGGGATCGTTCTTGTGCAGCAGCGTGTAGCCCTCGGCGAACGCCTGCATCACGCCGTACTCGATGCCGTTGTGGACCATCTTCACGAAGTGGCCGGACCCCGACGGGCCGACGTGCGCCCAGCCGCGGTCGCCGAGCACCTCGCGCGACTCCTCGATCGTCTCGGGCGCGAGGCTGTCGAGCACCGGCTTCAGCCGGCCCACGGCGTCGTCGGAGCCGCCGACCATCATGCAGTAGCCGGCGTCGAGCCCCCAGACGCCGCCGGAGGTGCCGACGTCGAGGTACGAGATGCCCCGCTCGGCCAGCTCGGCGGCGCGCGGCGCGTCGTCGGTCCAGCGGCTGTTGCCGCCGTCGATCACGCTGTCGCCGGCGCTCAGCCGCTCGCCGA
>JBAZOW010000371.1:0-2997 GCA_041648495.1 Patulibacter sp. | reverse complement strand
CGCGTGTCCCCCGGCCCCGAAGGTGCCGTCGACGACGGTCTGCCCCGGCTGCGGGTCGACCATGTCGACCGTCTCGTGGAACAGCACCGGCAGGTGCGGCTGGTCGGCCGTCTCCCGCTTCGGGGCGGACGGGTCGCGCTTCTTCGGCGCGCTCCTGCGCTTGGCCATCGGCTAGGCGCCGGACGGGGAGGTGGGCGGGGCGCCGGGCGCGGGCGGGAACGCCTGGCCGCCGATCGCGTTGGCGATGTCGAGCATCGCGTCCTGCAGCGTCGGCTGGTACTCGGCCCAGACGGTGCGGTCCCACAGCTCGAAGCGCCGGCCGCTGCCGACGAGCAGCACGTCCTTGGTCGTGATCCGCGAGTGCTCCAGCAGGCCCTGCGAAACCGTTACGCGTCCCTGGCCGTCGAGCTCCCCGGGCGTGGCCGCGGAGTTCAGGAAGCGCTCGATCTGGCGGGTGTTCGGGTCCAGCGGGTGACGACCGGCGAGCGACTGCTCGACGAAGGAGGCGTAGTCCGCGACGGGCTCGATCCCCACGGCGGGGACGTCGTGCGAACGGACGAGGACCAGTCCGGCCTTGAAGGGCTCGCGGAACCGCGCCGGGATCGTCAGGCGGTTCTTCGCGTCGAGCGTGAGCTCGAACTGGGACTGGAGCTGGAGGGCCGACAAGAGCGGAAGACCGGCGGAGATGACCGGTGCGAGCCGGGCCGGAAGCGGTGGGAGGAACCGTCCCCGGCCCGACTCGCTGGAAGGAACATACCCCACCAGACCCCACTTCGCACCACGGATTTCGCACTACGCCCCACTCCACCGTAACGACGGCTCCGGCGGAACATACGTTCGATCGCCATAACCCCAGGTAAAAAGGCGTAAACCGCCCGATCAAGCAGCAGGTCGACCAGAATCTGCAATCGCGCGTGCAGACGAAAGAAGAACGCACGTTCGCCAAGGAATCAGCGCGTTGGCGGCGGCAGGGCCGCGCTGGACCCCGCAAACTGCGTATATCCGACCCCGCGCTCCCTAGCCGGTGGGGCAAAGTGGGGCCACTCGGTGGGGCGCGGTGGGGCACCTCGAGAAATGGACACCGTCTCGGGGTTGCGCCACCCGTCAGGCCGAGCCCGTACGATCCGCAGGAAGCCCCAAGCGCCGTACGGCCGGAAGGATCCATGTCCCAGCACTCCGTTACTCCGTCTCCCGAGGCGTCCCCGCGGTCGCGTTCCTCGCGTCGCATCGCCCGGGCGGTCCCCGTCGCCACCCTCCTCGCGGGCGCGCTCGCGCTCGCGGGATGCGGCGGCGATGACGACGACAGCAAGGAGCCGCCGGCCACGCCCGCCGCGGCCGCCAGCTTCAGCGTCACCTCCGAGCTCGCCGCCTCGGTTCCCGGCGACGCCGTCCTCTTCGCCGAGGTCAAGCTGAACCCCGACGGCGAGCAGAAGGCCGCGCTCGACGAGCTTGTCGGCCTGTTCGGCGACGACGCCGAGGAGTCCCTGGTCAAGGAGCTCGGCCTCGACGAGGACGAGAACGGCGTCTCCTTCCAGAAGGACATCGTCCCCTACCTCGGCGAGCGGGCCGGCGGCTTCGGGATGATCGACCCGAACGCGACCAAGACCAAGACGACCAAGGACGACGAGCCCGACGGCGCGCTGGTCGTGCAGGTCAAGGACCAGGCCAAGCTGACCGCGTCGATCGAGAAGTCGAACGACAGGTCGACCAAGAAGGTCAAGGTCGCCGGGCAGGACGCCTACCGCGACGACGAGGGCTTCACCCTCTGGGTCGGCGAGAAGCTCGCCGTCGCCGGTACCGAGAAGGCCGTGACCGCGGCGATCGAGGCCCAGGGCGGCGAGACGCTCGACAAGAACGAGCGGTTCACGACCGCGCTCAAGCAGGTCCGCGGCAACGATCCGCTGGCCCTCGGCTGGAGCGACCTCCAGAACGCGTCCGCGCTCGGCGCCGCGCTGATGTCGCTGGACGAGGAGAGCGGCGACGCACTGAAGGAGCTCCAGGGCTCCGACCTCGGTGGTGCCTCCGCCGACCTCAAGGCGCTGGAGCAGTTCTCCAAGACGCCGATTCCCGACATCGACGCGACGGTCGCGATGGCGTTGCTGCCCAAGCCCGGTGAGCTCAAGCTCGAGTTCGGCGGCACGCAGCCCAAGCCCGCCACCGGCTCGGCCGAGCAGATCGCCAAGGCCGGCTCCGATGCCGTGGCCGCCCTGCCCCCGGGTTCGTGGTTGGCCTTCGGCAGCAGCCTGGAAGCCGCCAGCAGCATCCCGGGCTACTCGCTCGAGGATCAGCTGAAGCAGGTCGAGGACCTGACCGGCGAGAAGCTGCCGGCCGGCCTGACCGACACGCTCGGCAAGATCAAGACCGTCGCGGTCGGGATCAAGGGCGACAGCCTGCTGGCGATCGGCGGCGCGGCGATCGTCCAGGCCACCGACGCGGCGGCCGCCACGCAGATGCTGAAGACGATCGAGGGCGAGCTGCCCTCGGACGGCTCGCTGACCGTCGAGAAGACGCCGATCCCCGGTGCCGACGAGAGCATCGTGATCCGGACGCCCGAGCTGCCGATCCGGATCGCGGTCGGCGTCAAGGGCGATCGCCTGGTGATCGGCCTCGGTGCCGAGGCCGTGACCAACGCGCTCGAGGGCACCAAGACGCTCTCCGGCGACGCGGCCTACACGCAGGCGAAGGACGCCCTCGGCGGCGACGCCCCGTCGATGCTGGTCAACCCGGCGCCGCTCGCGCAGCTGCTCAGCGACCTGCCGGCCGGTTCCGGCGACGCGAACGAGATGACCGAGATCGTCAACGCGGTCAAGGGCATCAAGCTGATGGCGGCCTCGCAGGTCGCGACCGGCGACACCAGCTGGCGCGGCGCGTTCGTGCTCCGCTACGACGCGGCGCTGCTCAAGCAGACGTTCAGCGGTCTCAGCGGCAGCGGCGGAAGCAAGAAGACCGCCCCGCCGACGGTCACCGACGCGACGCCGGGCCGCTAGCAGCGGCCCC
>JBAZOW010000370.1:0-2998 GCA_041648495.1 Patulibacter sp. | reverse complement strand
GGCGAACTTCGCCGCGGCGCGTCCTCTGCTTGAGGCACTCTCCGATGCGCCAAGCGACTTCACCGGCGAACGCGGTCTGAAGTACGCAGCACGTCATTGCATCGTCGATGCCGACACAGGACTTCGGTTCCTGAGGGCCATGAAGCTTCGTCCTGAGGACAAGCTGAACCCTACGATCGTCCTGGCGGAGCAGGCGGTCAAGGAAGGGAAGCTGGAGGACTGGGTGATCATCGCGCCCGAACTCGCGGACGACAGCTACCAGCGCAGGGTGGCCGGAGCGCGAGTAACCCTGAGAGAGCGATCTCGTCGGGCCGCGCCGCGGTATGGATTCGCGGGAAGCGAGCCGCGCCACCGTGCCGCACTCCAAACCATCGCGATGCTGCCCGATGCTGCCAATGTTCCTGCTGGCGCGACTGCTGAATCATTGGCGGCGCCCACGCGGGGTGCGATCCTCCTGAACTTCGCGTATGACCCGGAAATGCCGGAAGTCGGGGAAGGCGAAGAACCGGCCAAGGCGCCCGATCGCTCCCAGTGGCCCGAGTCGATCGAGCCGTCGGACGTCGCCTGCTTGTTGTCGCTAGCGCTGCCGTACGCCGCGGCGCCGCGTGGACGCATCGGATTCCGGGTACGGCGCGAGGACCTGAAGGACGAGGTCACGGTCGACGCCGCCTGAGGGCGGCTCGGCGGGGGCCCGGGAGGGCGTGATGCGAGAAGCGGATCGAAGCGGAGGTCAGCTTTGCGCGGGAGGATCCGCGGCGGCCGCTCGCTCGTCCGGTTCCTGGGCGACCGACTCGGCCGCGCGCGCTTCGATGGTGGCGAATCGGAGTCGTGACACGGGTCCGGAGATGGCGATCCGCAGACGCCTCCACGCAGCGGGCCTCCGATATCGGGTCGACTTTCCTCCGCTTGCCGCAGAGCGCCGGCGGCGGGCGGACATAGTGTTCACCCGGCTGCGCATCGCGATCTTCATCGATGGGTGCTTCTGGCATGGTTGCCCCGCGCACTTCAGTGCGCCGCGAGCGAACGCCGACTACTGGGGGCCGAAGATCGCGCGGAACATCGAACGTGACGGAGAGACGAACGCCGCGCTCATCCGGGCCGGCTGGCGGGTCATGCGCTTTTGGGAGCACCAACCGGCTACTGAAGTCGCGGCAGAGATCATTGCTGCCGTCAGGCTCGCATCGAGTGCAACTTCCAGTGCAGATTGAACCATTGACGCTGCCCGGGTGATAGCGCAAGCTGCAGCGGCTCGCCCTCGAGCTCGCGGTAAGGCGACCAATCCCTAGCTTCGCCAGAAACACGGATGTAATCCCGTTCAGGGTCGACAGTGAGCTGCCCGAGGTCGACGAGAGAGCGGATGTCTCGCCTCATCAGGACGAAATCCCTGGGCCGGACGGCGCCGCTCGCGCCGAACTGGCTGAGCGCCACACCTTCAATCGTCGGACTGGGCGAGTCGCCGACGAACAAGCACCTGTTGCCGTGCTTGTCGAGCAGCGTCTGGCGGGTTTCCGCGGGCGCAGATCGCAGTCGGACAGGAGGTAAGGGCTCGGTGGCCGCATCGACGTCGCCGTGCAGCTTGAACATCTGGTCGATGAAGGCGCCGAGCGCGTCTTCGACCCTGGCCGGGATGAGCGGTCTCATGCTTTGAATCGACTTCGGCTTCATGCACAGGCGCTGAAGCTCGATCCGGTTCATCAGGCCCGGCAGCGGAAGCCAACCGGCGCCATGCTGCGTCGCGAACTTCCGGACGATCGGAGTGCCGATGACCGGCTCGTCGAACTCAGTCCGGCAGCTCTGCCCGGTGCAGCGGTACTTCGGCACCTTTGTCGTGCGGACCGTGATCTTCGGCGTGTTGCACGCAGGGCACCGGAGAGTGAGTTTGTAGTCGTCCCACTGCTCGATCGAGTCGATCACAGAGACCCCGAGCAGTGCTTCGCTGTCGCGAAGGAGGATGACGTCGCCCCGCGAGATCTCTTTAGCATGCGGGACCGTGTCATCCCATTGATAAGTCGTCGCGATGTCGTCGGCATAGCCGGTGTGACCACCGTACTTTCCCGTCCCATTCGCTGACAGCAGCAGCCAGTAGTTTCTCACGTCGCCCACTTTCTGCTCTGAACCGCGCGCTCCCATCCTTGCACTCGGCGATAGCGCCAGCCGCCGACGCTTCCGTCGCCCTCAATGGCGTTGGCGCCTCCCATGCCGTTGCCACGGATTCGGGCTCCTTCGCGTGATGGGCCAGCGGCCGGATCGCATCAGGCGACTCCGTCGGAGACTCTGGACCGGCACGAGCTGGAGCCGACTGACTCCAGCCATGCCGCCCTGCACATCGTCCACGAGCACATGCTCGCCCAGCAGGCGGCCAGCCCGGGCTGCTGACCGCCGGCGCCCTCGCCTTTCGATGACCACTTCAGCAGCACCCGGGGGTCATCGTCGTCGCCACGCGGTGGGCTTATCGCTTTCGAGACCTTGAGAGCGCGGCGGGCTAACGCCACTTAGCCAGAGCTCGGAAGCACGCCTCGGTGCCGCCGTGCTGGTGCCAGGCGTCCGTAGTTGCGGTCAGGGCGCTTGACCACGCGACTTTGACCCGTGGGTCGCTGACCACAGCCATGCAGATCGAGCGAACTTTGTCGTCCCTCCAGAGGATCGCAGCGGCGCCGACTAGGAGGATGCCCCCCGCGGTCAAGGCGGATGCGTCCAGCCTGGGCCAGGGTGTGGGAACAGCGTCAGCCGTAGGTTCCGCAGTGCCGCCCTGATGCATCGACTCGCGCTGCGGGCTGTCCGGGTCGTTGCTCGGCACGCTTTGGTTGCTGCTCATGTCCATCGACTCTCCTGATACGCTTGTTAAGCATAGCCCGACGGGCTAACTAGTTAGGGTTAACGTAACAACAGCGAGCGGAGGTGTCAACCCTTGGCAACGGAACGCAGGCGGGCGGATCCAAGGCTCGGCGCTCAGGCTCAGGTGCTCCGGGGGTGGGGACAGGCGTGGCGCAAGCTTCAT
>JBAZOW010000369.1:0-3035 GCA_041648495.1 Patulibacter sp. | reverse complement strand
CCCGGTGCATCGCCTCGTTGCCGACCAGGCCCCACGGCTCGAGGAAGCTCGCCGTGCGGTGGGAGGGGACGCAGAGCAGGTCGCTGCGGTCCAGCCAGTCGCGGACCTCGGCGGGCGGCAGCGGACCGACGGCGCGGATGCCGGCCCGGGCGACCCGGGGACCGAGCGCGGCAGGATCCGGACCGACCAGCAGCAGCTCGGCGCGCTCGGCGGCCAGCCCGCTGCGCTCCCACGCATCGAGCAGGCGGTCGAGGCCCTTGCCGGGGGCGTCGCGTCCGACGAAGGCCACGCGGAAGGGATCGTCCGCGGGGCGGGGCGCGGCCGGCGGGTCGCGCCAGACGACGGGGTCGACGGCCTGCGGGGCGACGAAGGCTCGGCGCGCGCCGAGCGCGGTCACGTGGTCCGAGACGTGCGCCCCGTAGGTCGCGACCGCGTCGGCGTCGCGGACAATCCGCCGCAACAACGGCCGGGCGATCCGGAACGGCAGCGTCGACGGCTCGTGCCACATCGCGCTCCAGACCACGAACGGCAGTCCGGCCCGGCGGGCTCCGCGCCAGGCCGCGGGGAACGTGGTGCGTCCGGCGGTGCCCGCGACGACCGCGGACCACGGGCCGGCCGCCAACCGCCGGACCTCGCGCTGCGCGACGTGATGGACCGGGAAGGCGTCGCTGCCGACCGAGGCCGAGAAGTGGTGGTCGCCGGCGGCGTACGTGGCGACCTCCAGCGGCCACCGCTCCGCGAGCGCCGTGAACGCGCCGACCCGTTCCGGGGGCACGCTCGGCGTGACGAGCAGGACCGGCCGCGTCATCGGGCGCGACCCGCCGCCGCCCGCGTCGCGATCGCGTCCCGGTAGGCGGCGACGGTGGCGGCGCCGCAGCGGTCCCAGGTGAACGACGCGGCGACCGTCGCGCGAGCGGAGGCGCCCTGCGAGCGACGGATCTTCGGATCGTCGAGCAGGCCGTCGAGCGCCTCGGCCAGCGCCTCGACGTCGCCCGGAGGGACCAGCGTGATCCCGTCCCCGGCGTCGGCGATCTCGGTCGGCCCGGCCTCGCCCAACGACGCGATCGCCGGCATCGCGGCGGCCATCGCCTCGATGTAGGCGACCCCGAACGCCTCGTCGATCGACGGCATCACGAAGAGGTCGGCGTCCCGCGCCGCCGCGAGCGCCTCGCGGTGCGGGAGCTGTCCGCGCCAGTCGACGCGGTCCGCGACCCCGAGCTCGTCGGCCAGTCGGCGCAGCTTCGACTCGTGGGGGCCGCTGCCGATCACCCGGTACCGCAGCCGCGGGTAGCGCGCGCGCAGCAGCCAGAGCGCGCGCAGCACGTCCTCGTGGCGCTTGCGCGGCACCAGGTGGGCGATCGTCACCAGCGTCGGCCCGGGGGCGTCGTCGCTCGTGCGGTCGCTGCCACGACGGTCCTCGTGGTCCTCCAGCCGGTCGGGCCAGGCCCGGGCCTCCTGCCAGCGCTCGATGTCGGAGGCCTCCGGCAGGTCGGTCCCGAGCTGGACGACCGACGGGTCGACGGCGTCGAGCGCGGCGCAGCGCTCGGCGGTGCCGCGGCTGTTGGCCAGCACGCGGTCGGCCGCGGCGAAGGTCGCCTGCACGGCGTGCTTGCCGTCCGGCGAGCGCTGCGCCGTGAAGTAGACGTCGCCGCCGTGCACCGAGACCAGCCACGGCACGTCGCCCAGCGCCCCGCCCTTCGCGACGACCCGCCGTACGGCATCGCCGGCCGGGACCGCGTTGTGCGCGTGGATCAGCGCGAACGGGAACTCGCGGTGCAGCGCGCGCAGGGCGCGCGCCAGCGGCCGGGACGCCCACCGTCCCCAGCTGCCGTAGCTGCTGCCGCGCGGCGGACTGTAGAAGCGGACGTAGCGGACGGGGATCCCGTCGAGCACCGCGTCGCGCGGCTGGGCGCGCATCGTCCGCAGCGTTCGCCAGAGGTCCCGGGGGCGGGTCGCCCGGGGTGGGACGGGGCGGTGCAGCACCAGCACGCGGACGTCGGCGCCGGCGTCCCGCGCGGCCTTCGCCTGCTCGTGCGCCCAGACCCCGAGCACCGGGTCGTTCGCGCGCGGATAGAACTCGGCGACGACGCAGACGCGGATCGGGTCCGGCGCTTCCGACCCGGTCATCGCGATCCCGTCGGCAGGTCGTCGTGGCGGGCCACGGTGCGCAGCTCCCAGCGCGGGAGGTACGGCCGGCCGGCGAGCAGCCGCTGAGCGGCTTCGACGGCGTCGTCGCGGCGGTAGGCGGTGGCCGGCGGCGCGGCGCGGTGGGTCACGGGCAGTCCGTCGACGATCGCCAGTCGCCATCGGTGCTCGGCGGCGACCGCGGCCCAGTGGGCGTCGAGCCCCCAACCCATCTGCGCTTCGGCCGGGAACGGAAGCAGCACGTCGGCGGCGCGGCGCGACACCAGGGTCACGGGGCCGATCTCGACGAAGGTCGTCTCGCGCCAGAGCACGCCCGGCTCGCGGCGGGTGATCGCCCAGGCCGCGTGGCCGTGGCGGCGGTGCGCGGGCTGGGCCAGGTCGAGGCGGGCGGCGATCGCCAGGCCGAGCAGGCGGTCGACGAACCGCGGGACCAGCTGGACGTCGTCGTCGACCAGCAGCAGCCAGTCGCCGCGGATCCGGCCGTCGGTCAGCGCCGCCTCCTCCACCGTCTGGAACCGCGGCCGGCCGGCCGGGTCGACGATCTGCAGGTCGACGTCGTGACGGGTCGAGCCCAGCCGCTCGGCGCAGGCGGCGACGTTGGCCGCGTTCTCCGGCCGCGCCGGGATCACGATCGTGATCCGCTGGCGCGGAGCCCCGGCGGCGAGCCGGTCGAAGGACCGCCCGCTGCCGCGCGCGGCGAGGCGCAGGTCGAGCCAGCGGTCGTGGGCGGCGAGCACGGCCTCGCGCTTGCCGGCGACGACGCCGCTGGTCCCGGCGAGGAAGTCGTCCACGCCGGGCGTCGACGGCCCGGCGGGGGCGTAGCCGAGCAGCGCCTCGTGGACGCGCCCGGCCGCGTGGGCGGTGGTCCAGCGGCGCGAGGCGTCGCGGTG
>JBAZOW010000368.1:0-3049 GCA_041648495.1 Patulibacter sp. | reverse complement strand
TCGTGGCCGCGCTGCCGTCGTCGCGACGACGCCGGGCCGAGCGGCGCGAGCTCCGCGCCGCCGGTCGGATCGGTGACGCGTCGCGCCACGATCCGACGGTGTCGGAGCCGCCGGCCGCCGACGCGCTGCGCGCGGCTCAGGACCGCCTCGGCCGGCTCGGTCGGGCGATCGAGTCCGCGTCGGCGCCGCCCGAGGAGGCGCTGCGGGCCTACGAGGCCGCGTCGCACGTGCTGACCTGGGACGACGCGCGACCGGTCGACCTGGTCGGGGCCGCAACGCTGGCGGCTCGCGGACGACGTGCCTTGAAGGGCGCGGTGCCGCCGCCGTGCTTCTTCGACCCGCGCCACGGCGACGGTCGCAACGCCTCCCGCTGGCGGCGGGGCAAGGAGGACGTGGTGATCCCCGTCTGCCCGACCTGCGCGCGAGCGCTCGGGCGTGACGCGACCCCGGTCTCGCTCGGCGACCGCGGTCGGCCCTACTGGGACGGGGACACCGTCTGGGCGCAGACGGGATTCGGTGCGATCGACGACCGCGTCGCCGACGTCGTGCTCGCCGGACGGGCGCGCCGATGAGCGTGCGGCAGCGGTTCGGCGCCGGACTCCGACGGACGACCCTCGCGATGGCGCTGACCCTCGGGGTCGCGCTCGGCGGCGCGCCGATCGCGTCGGCCCAGTCGCCGAGCTCCTCGGACGCCCGGACCGCGACCACCCGCACGTCCCCCACGCCGGGGGCCGACCGCTCGTCCTCCGCGCAGCCGGGCCGGCTCGAGGTCGCCGCCGCCGCGCTGCGCCGCAACCCGCTGTACGTCGAGGACGAGCTGAGCTGGATGCTCGACGCCGACCAGACCCGGGCGTTGACGCGCGAGCTGCGCGACGCACGGGTGCCGGTGCTCGTCGCGGTCCTGCCGGCGCTGAGCGAGGACGAATCGGGCGGCGACACCCGCCGGGTGCTGCGCACGCTCCAACAGCTGATCGGTCGCGACGCGGTCTACGTCACGGTCGACGAGCGCGGCCGCTTCGACCTGGCGAGCATGGGGATCCCGCTCAACCTCTCGATCTCGATCTCGCTGCTCTCGCCGCCGCGCGACGAGCGACCGTACGACGAGCAGGCCGCCAACCCCGGTCCGCCGTCGTGGGCCTCGGTCCCCGACCGGCTGCGGGAGCTGCTGCGCTACGTCCGCGATGCGGAGCCCGGCACCCCCAACGGCCTGATCGACCCCGACCGCCTCAGTCCGATGCGTCCGCCCCCGGGGTACCAGACGAACACGACCAGCGCGGAGGACACGGTCGCGGCGGGCATCTTCGGCCTGGTCGTCGGCCTGATCTTCTCCGGCGGCCTGCTGGCGCTGATCCGCGCGCACCGCCGCGCGACCTCCACCCCCCGACGAAAGGGTCGCCGTCGTGCGTAGCGTCCGTCCCCTGCCCCCGCTCCGAACGTGGCTCGCCGCGCTCGTCCTGACCCTCGCGACGCTGCTGGCCGTTCCGCTGGCCGCCGGCGCGCAGAGCACCACCGCGAACGGGCTCTCCGCCCGGACCGCCGCCGCCCTCGAGCGCTCCCCCGTCGTCGTCTCGGCGCCGTACGACGCCGTCATCACCCCCGCCGCCGAGCGGCGGCTGGTGCGGAAGATCAAGGCGCTGGACCAGCCGATCCTGATGGCGCTGGTGCCGCTGGTCGAAGGCGACCAGTTCAACGGCGACGCCCGGGCGTTCGTCTCGACCCTGCGCGACCGGATGAACCGCGACGGGATCTACGTCGCGGTCGACAACCGCTACCTGCGGGCCTTCGAGTACCGGGCGGGCGAGACCTTCTACCGCGGCTCGGCCGAGGACGCGATGCAGCTGGCCAATTACGCCAACCCGGACGGCAGCCGCGCCACCGACGCCTACGACCGGACGCTGCTGGAGCGGGCCGAGCGGTTCCTCGACAACCTGGCGCTGCCGGCGGCCGAGCTCGAGAAGCGCACCGCGGCGTTCGAGTCCCAACGTGACCAGCAGATCAGTCGCGGGAACGACCCGCGGGACGGCGGGAGTGCGCTGGCGACGGTGCTGGTCGGCGGCGCGATCCTGCTGATCGCGGGCTTCCTGGTGCACCGAGCCCGGAGGCGGTCCGGGGCCCGTCCCGCGTCCAGCGCGTTGCCCGTCCTGCCCGACCGCGTCTTCGAGCACGCCCGTGCGGCCCAGCGGGCCAACCTGCGCGAGGACGCGGACGACGAGCTGATGAAGCTGTCGAAGGTGCTCGACGACCAGCCGATGCCGAAGAAGCCGGCCGCGCAGGACGCCTACCAACGGGCGCTCGACGCCTACGCCGCCGCCCGTCGCCGGACCGGAACCGAGGCCCCGACGGTCGACCTGGTCGGCGCGCTCGTGCTGGTCGACCACGCGCGCCACGACCTCGCCACGGCGGCCGCGGTCGACGCCGGGAAGAAGCCGCGCAAGCGTCCCGCGCTCTGCGTCTTCGACCCGCTCCACGGCCGCGCCGACCGCAACGTCCGCTGGCAGCACGACGGTCGGCGGCTGCAGGTGCCCGCCTGCACCGCCTGCGCCACCGCCGTGGAGCGGGGTGCCGATCCCGACGCCCTCCGCGACGGCGACCGGCCGTACTTCGAGGCCGACAGCGTCTGGGCCCGGACCGGCTTCGGCGCGTTCAGCGACGACCTGGTGGAGCGGGTGGCGCGGGGCGAGCGGTAGATCGCGCCGTCACCGCGCGCGGCGGACGGTCGTTCGCCCGCGCCGGCTCGGGACGCGGTCAGCGCCGCTGGGCCGCGTCCGGCGAGGCGGGCCAGAAGTCGTCGACCTTGGTCGCGTCGGACCGCTCGCTGCGCCGCGAGATCGCCCAGAGCTCGACCGGCTCGTCGCCCTCGTTGCGGTGCGATCGGACCGTCGCGGGCGCGACCCGCACCGCCGAGCCGGGACCGACGGTCGCGATCTCGTCGTCGAACCGCATCGTCAGCGTCCCCCGCGTGACCAGGTAGATCTCCTCGGTCTCCGCGTGACGGTGGCCGGTGCCCTGCTCGAAGTCGCAGTGCGGCGGCACGCGAATCAGCGTCATC
>JBAZOW010000367.1:0-3055 GCA_041648495.1 Patulibacter sp. | reverse complement strand
ATAAGTACTGTGTACGTATACGCCGGCGACACTCGCTAGCCTCTCGCGAATGCTTACGCACCATCCACGTCGGCGCCCAGCGCGTCGGCGACTCCAACAACTCGCTTTCCTGACGATCGCCACCGCGGCGAGCGCCACCGCCTTCACGGCCGCCGCCAACGCCGAGCCCTACGGCGAGGTCACCGGCACCTCGATCACGTCGCCCGCCCCGAACGCGGTCGTCGACGCCGACTACGGTCAGCTGAACTTCGGCAGCGAGGTACCCCCGACGCTCCCGACCCTGCACGTCACCGGCAAGGCCACCACCGCCGGCGCGGGCCCCCACTCCGTTCGGGTCGGCGCCGTGATCCCGCTGGCGCTGTTCCGCACCGCCCTGCCGTTGTGGATCGCCGATGCGGTTCCGGTCGCCGCCGACGGCAGCTTCGCGGCCGACGTGCCCGTGCCGCCGATCAACGCGCGGATCATCGCGCTCCCGGAGAACCTCGAGTCGAGCGGTCCGCTCGAGGATTCGATCCTCGACGGCGTCGGCCCGTACCAGTCGGTCCCGGTGCTCGGCGGCGCCGCGATCTCCAGCGAGCTGCCCGGCATCGGCAACCTGTCGCTGAGCATCCGCGGGCAGCAGCGCGGCTTCGCCGTGATCGCCCCGGCCGGGTTCGCATCGTTCGCCGGTGCGCCGTTCGCGTTCGGCGCCCTCGGCGGCGTCACCACCGGCGCCTACGGTGACGTCTCGGGCGACGTCGGCCTCTCGTTCATGGGCACCGGCGGGATCTCCGACCAGTACAACGACGCCCGCGGCGGCGTGACGGTCGACGGCACGCGTGGCTACCTGCGTGACCACATCCCGGTCGGCTCCGACGAGCTCGCCCCGTCGACCAGCCAGCGCACGGTCGACCAGCAGACCGGCGGGCAGACCATCGTCCAGACCCAGCCCGTGTACGTCGCGGTGGATCCGTCCGAGGATCCCAACGCCATCCCGCTCGAGGGCGGCTACCGCCCGAGCGGCCTGGAGCTGCAGCGGACGTCGGTGCAGGACCACGACGGCCGCCAGGTCTCGGTCACCGACCGCTTCCGCTCGACGGACGGCAAGGCGCACAAGATCGACGTGTTCTACGCCGAGGGCCTGAACATCCTGCCGTACAACGGACGTTCGCCCCTCTCCGAGGGCGGCGGCATCTGCCTCCCGATGCTGCCGTGCGGCGGCGAAGGCCCGTTCGCGGGTCCGCTCTCCGCGTCCGGTCCCTTCTCCGCGCTGAGCTCCCTCTCCGGCCTCGCCGGCGGTGGCAACGTCTCGCCGCTCGCCGAGCCCGAGATTCCGGCGATCCCCGCGTTCGAGATGCCCGCCTTCCGGATCCCGTGGGAGACCGGGGACAAGTGGGAGTCGCGCTCGCACGCCGAGCCGCTGACGGCGCCCGCTGCTGCGACCTCGACCGTCTACACCCGCCTGCCCAGCGCGGCGCGGCTGCTCGCGGCGGGTCTGTTCTCCGACCCCGAGGGCGAGTTCACCCCGCCGGCGGTCACGTCGACCTACGGCGCGATCACCTTCGGCACGCGTCCCGACTCCGGGCTGTTCGTGTCCGACCCGTACACGATCGGCATGCTCCTCGGGGGCACCTCGACGCAGTTCGTCGCGCGCTTCGTGCGTGACGTGCCGGCCGGTGGCGACACGACCATCCCGCAGGTCTACTCGACCGGCACCACGCCGGCCGAGGTCGAG
The DNA here is from genome assembly GCA_041648495.1 of Patulibacter sp. Classification (GTDB taxonomy): domain Bacteria; phylum Actinomycetota; class Thermoleophilia; order Solirubrobacterales; family Solirubrobacteraceae; genus Patulibacter. Next base: position 1,341 of record JBAZOW010000367.1, on the reverse strand, counting down.
GCGCTGGCCGCCGCGGCCGAGCGTCGTCTGACGCCCGTCGAGGCGCCGAAGCCGGCCCCGCCGGTCGCACCGCCCGCGCCGCCGACGCCGCCCGCCGCGCGTAAGGCGCCGAGCAAGCTGACGACGTCGTCGTCGCTGAAGAAGGCCAAGGGCGGTCAGTACCGGTTCCGGTTCAGCGGTCGGCTGACGCTGCCTTCGGGCGTCGCGAAGTCCGCATGCCGCGCCGGTGGCGGCACGGTGATGGTCCAGGTCAAGGCCGGGAGCAACACGATCTCGACCCGCCGGGTCAAGCTCGACCGCAACTGCAAGTACTCGGTGCGGATCAACTTCCGCTCCGCCAAGCGGTTCGGCAACCGGACGCGCCTGACGGTCCTCGTCAAGTGGTCGGGCAACCGCGCCCTGGCGGCCAAGCCGGCCAAGAAGTTCACGGTCAAGGTCCGCTAGCAGCGGCACACCGCCTGCCCGTCGGCGCGAATCGCGCGTCGACGGGCACGGGGTCCGGGGTCATCCCCAGGACGATCCTCCGGCGCGGCGATACGTCCGCTTGCGGGCAGAACGCGCGCGCCCCGCGTCGCCCCGACCACCCGTTCGTCGGGCGACCGAGCCAACGGGCACGCGTCGACAGAAGCTGCGTACTAGTGTCCCGCGAGGTCGTTGGCCAGCCGTCCAGTTACACGGCGGACCGGCGGCACGTCGAGCGCGGCTCGTGCGGCAGGCACCCGGCCAGGGGCTGTCCGCTGTCGCGCGCTCCCACCCAACTCAGGAACCGCACATGGATCTGCTCGAGTACCAAGGCAAGCAGCTGTTCGCCAAGCACGGCCTCGAAGTGTCGGACGGCAAGGCCGTCACGACCGTCGAAGACGCCGTCGCCGCCGCGAACGAGATCGGCTACCCCGTCGTCGTCAAGTCCCAGGTCCTGATGGGCGGACGTGGCAAGGCGGGTGGCGTCAAGCTCGCCGCCGACGAGAACGAGGCGCGTGAGCACGCGACCAACATCCTCGGCCTCGACATCAAGGGTCACATCACGCGCACGCTCTGGATCGAGCACGCGTCGGACATCGCCACCGAGTACTACGCCTCGGTGCTGCTCGACCGCTCGGCCAAGAAGCCGCTCGTCATGTTCTCCACCGAGGGTGGCGTGGACATCGAGCAGGTCGCCGAGGAGACGCCCGAGAAGCTGATCAAGCAGAACGTCGACCCGCTCGTCGGGCTGACCAAGGAGCAGGCGCTCGACATCGCCACCAAGGGCGGCGCCGACGCCGACGTGATCGAGGGCGTCGCCGACGCCCTGGTCGCGCTCTACAAGGTCTGGATCGAGGAGGACGCCTCGCTGGCCGAGAT
>JBAZOW010000366.1:0-3067 GCA_041648495.1 Patulibacter sp. | reverse complement strand
CCGCCGGGATTGAGTTCGACGTCGAGGAACGGACGATACGGTGCTGGGTCTGGGGTTCGGCCATCGACGTGGAAGCAGCGGACGAGGAGGCGTAAGGGCAAATTCATGGGCGCATCTGAGTGGATCGCCGCGCGCGGGCTCTGGCCAGTGAGCGCCGATCCAAGCGAGCTCGTGATTTCCCGACCACGTGCTGAACGACGTGGAGATCTCGCTCGCAGCCAAGGGACTGGTCGCGTTGCTCGTCGCGTCTCAAGGGCAACCAATCGACCCGTTTGACCGCGCGCTCGAAGACACAGCTGACATCTCGGCGGCGATTGATGAACTTCTCGGGGCGGGACTGGCTGTCCGCGTCGTGAGATGAGGGTGATGACGTCAGCGGAGCCCGGTCAGAAACTTCCGATCATTGCCTCAGGCCAACTGTGGGGGCGGCGCCGTTGGTATGGAGCACCTGGTAACGGCCGGAGCCCACATCGCGGACCTCGCTCTGAAGGCCCGGCAGTCCGTCGACGAGCCACAGGCTTTCGCCGGCCCTTCGAATCGAATAGACGACGTCCTGAGCGCCGCCGCTGATCTGGGCGCTCTCGTCAATCGGAACGGGGTTCAAGGGGGTTGTAAAACCCATCCATGCAGAGCTCAGACAGGTTGCCCTGGGAGGTCGGCGCGCATCTCCAGTGGCCTCGACGAAGATTCATCGCACGCTCGGTCGGTAAGAATAAGCCGCGGCGTGAATCACGCGTTGTCGCCGAGAAAGTGTTGGCGCAACAGCCTTAGCGCCGTTTCGAGGTTCGGTGCCTCGCCCACTAGGTTCCCATGCAGGTCACTGACAAGCCAGCCACCGCTGATCGTCGGATCCAGCCACCCCACGTGCATGCCATTCGATGACCACTTCACCTTGGGGCGGGCGTCCGTGCGCCGTTCGGCGCGTAGACCGGCGTATTCATCCCAAAGCCCTCGCCCAACGCCCATGCGGGCGGTACGCGGCGCACCGGCGTGCGCAGGCGGCTCGGCGGCATTTGGAGGGGCAGGGACGCTTGACACAACAGCCGCAGGTGCCGGGTCGCTTATTCACGACCGCGTCGCACGGCGAATGCAGCGAACACTGTGCCCACGACGAATAGCCCGATCGTGAATGCGAGAAGCCCCACTGCGGTCCAAGTGGGAAGGATGAACGTCCACAGCGTCGTCCTGTCGGCACGGTCGTGGTTGATCAATCCGAGGTAGACGGCCCCAACGCCCGTCGCGGCGAGATACGCCGCCGCCGATAGCCACCCCATGCACAAATCGTATCCGGCGCTGTCGGGCGCTGGTCGACCCGCCGGATTGTTCGCATGAGAGTTTGTCCGATGGATCAGCAAGCCGGCATCGCGCGCATGAGGGCGACGCGAGCGGCACCCCGTCGCGTCCGTCTGGCATCACTATCCGCGCAGCGCGCGCAAGCCGCCTAGATTCGCGCATCGCGGACGTCCATTCCGCTCCGGCCGCCGGCCACCGATTGAGAAACCTTCAGGCGGGATTGGTTCTCCTCCCGATTCCGCTCGGGTCGAGCTCAGGATGATGTGACGCGACTGGGTCTAGGCGGTTGAGCTCGCCCACGATGCCAGCAAGATCCTCGGTGCCTTCAACTAGCGAGACCGTCCCGAACGACTTTCCAATCCGGTTGAAGGAAAACTCCATTCGAAGCGCCCGCGAGCGATCCGCGATGAGATAACGCGCATGCATGCCCGTTCCCCTGCGAAATCTCATCTGTGCGGACCGATTGAGCGCGGCAACGTTCTTCTCTAGTAGCCCCTGGATGCCATCGCGAGCCTTGGCATGGACGATGACTATGGTCCCGGCGCTTGCCAGGGCCGGCTTCAAGAGGCTGGCGATGTTGCCGGCATACGTGGCCGGATCCTCCCCGCCGGCGTCGAGAAGGTATGGATCGACCACGTGCACTTCTTGCGCGGGGAGGATCTTCCTCAACTCGGTCCAGAACTTCGCAGTCACATCGAAGAAGGAGAGGGTCGTGGGGAAAGCCCCATGTTCAAGGAACGCGCCCGATGCGAGTTCTGGTTGGCGATTGGAGTCGTCGATCATGGGGGAACTATACTGAGGCGTTTACCACCTCGTCTTGCCCGGAGCCGACCGATAGCCCGTATCGTGGCAGGCTACCCCTCCGCGGCGCGGCGCGTCGCTAGACGCGCTCAATCTCGATAACGTCGCGACGAGGGGCGACCAGCTGATCGCCGAACGGACGGAGTGCTATCGCGTGGTCGTGCGCTACATGGGAACGAAGCGCCACATGGCTGATCACGTCCGTGATGCCATCGGCGAACTAACGCATGAGGGAAGGGTGGTCGACCTCTTCTCGGGAATGGGAAGCGTCGCAGAAAGCCTCCGGGATACAGCGTCGGTCGTGACGAACGACGCTTTGAGCTTTACGGCCACGCTCTCCCGAGCCCGATTCACGGCACGTCAGCGCGGAGCAAGCCCATCCGCCACCGCCGCGCGGTTGCGTCCGGCTTTCGACGCTCGTCTTCACGAACTGAAGCAGAAATACTCTGAGCAACTCGCCTCAGAGGAGCTCGCTCTCGCGGGCACGCGGCCCGACCTCGTCGAGTACATGCAACGCGCCCTGCATGTCGGAAACTCTGCGGTGCATCGACGTGCAGCGCGTGCGGCAGCAGTGGCGAGCACGAGCGCGCGTTATGAACTCGCAAGTCTCTACTTCTCCGCGGGATATCTCAGCCTGCACCAGGCGATCGAGGTGGACTCGATCCGATCAGCCATTGACTGCGACACCTACTTAGGCGATCGTGACTGGTTGCTCGGGGCGTGGATTGCGGCCACATCCGTTCTCGTGAACGCCCCTGGCCACACTGCTCAGTTCCTGCGGCCGAATTCGGCGTCCGCGCACACACGCATCGCCCGAACGTGGGCCCGGTCGGTGTGGGACGAGTTCGTCACGGCGCTGGACACCGTTGCGCTGGTCGGCACCGAAGAGTGGCGTTCGAAGAACTCTGTGTTCGTGGGCGACGCCCTTGAGCTGGTTAGCACGGGGCAGCTTCGCGAGATCGGCACGATCTAC
>JBAZOW010000365.1:0-3103 GCA_041648495.1 Patulibacter sp. | reverse complement strand
TGCTCGTCGAGTGGGCCGGCCGGACCGGGCGTCGCGCGTCGCCCGGCTTCGGGCGTCCGCCCGGTCGACTCGATCGCCTGCTGCGCGTGGCCCGTTGGACGGCACCCGCGGTCCGGCGGTGGGTTCCGACCCCGAGCGACGCGGCGCTGCGGATCGATGCGGCCGGGCTGTCGCCGGCGCTGCGGGCGTCCGACCTGCGCGCGCTGCGCGGAGCGGCGGTGGTCGTCGGGCTCGCGGCCGCGGGCGTCCTGATGCCGATCGTCGGAAGCGGGGGCGTGCTGCTGGCCGTCGCGGTGCCCGTGGGATGCGGCCTCGGACCCGACATCCTGCTGCGCCGGCGGACGGCCCGTCGGGCCGCCGCGATGTTGCGGACGCTGCCGGACACGATCGATCTGCTGCGGATCGCGCTGCGCAGCGGACGCTCGGTGCCCGAGACGCTGGCCCGGGTCGGCGCGCACCAACACGACGAGCTGGGCACGGAGCTGCGGCGCACCGCGGGGGAGGTCCGGTTGGGCGTTCCGGTCGACGCTGCGCTGAGCGGCCTGCGTCGGCGCTGTCCCGCCGAGGGCGCTGGGGAGTTGGTGGCGCTGCTGCGACGCGCGCACCATCAGGGGGCCGCGGTCGCCGACGGTCTCCAGGCTCTGGCCGACGACCTGCGTGACCGCCGATCCCGTCGTGCGATCGATCGCGCGGCGCGGGCGGCGCCGAAGATCCAGCTCGTCGTCGCGCTGCTGCTGGTGCCCGCCGCGATGCTGTTGCTGGCCACGGCACTCCTGCAGCTCGGGGCCTCGTGACGTTGTGTGGCGTACTCGCGTCGCTGGCGCGTACGCCCTCTGCGTAGTGGTGCAGCGGAGAAGTGAACGCTGTACGGTTCTGGACCTATCTGCCGTGACGTTTCGCGGCCCCGACCAAGGACCTTCACATGCAAGTACCCCGCGGGTATCTACGCCGCCCACTAGCGGTCGTCACCGCTGCCGGCGCCTTCGCCCTCCTCAGCGCGGCCGGCTCCTCGGCGGCCGTGAGCTTCGCCGAGCCGCTCTCGTACGGGACCGGCGGTGAGGAGATCTGGACGCTGGAGGTCGCCGACGTCGACGGCGACGGCCGTCCGGACGCGATCGCCCCGGGGTTCGGCGTCATGGGGACCCACTCGCTCAACGTGCTGACCTCGCGTCCGAACGGGACCCTGCGGGTACCCACCGCGTGGCCGGCGGCGGACCCGAGCGCGGCGGCGGACCCGAGCGGCGATAGCGCCATCGGCGACTTCAACGGCGACGGCACCCCCGACCTGGCCGTCGGGTCGGTCTGGGGCGGAGGCGTCTTCGTCAGCCTCGGCAACGGCGACGGCGGCTTCCTCGCGCCGGTCGAGGTGCCGCTCGTCGATACCCCGGCCGCGATCGAAGCCGCCGACATCAACGGCGACGGCAAGCTCGACCTGGTCGCGAGCAGCTTCGACGCCGACTACGCGGGCACGATCGTGGTGCTGTTCGGCAACGGCGACGGCACGTTCACCGCCGGGCCGACCCGGATCATCAGCGGAAGCGGCGCGGTGACCTCGATCGTGGCCGGCGACTTCGACGGCGACGGGGGACGTGACCTCGCGGTCGCCGACGGCTGGAACCGCCGGGTCCACATGCTCCGCGGGGCCGGCAACGGAACGTTCACCTCGATCTCGAACGTGTCGGTCCCGGACCTCTTCTCGGGTCCGCAGATGATCGGTACCGCCGATCTGGACGACGACGGCAAGGACGACGTCCTGGCGATCGCGCGCTTCGGCTACCGGATCTACCCGATCATGCAGACCACGACCGGCACCTTCACGCGCCGCACCGGGGTCGATACGGGCGAGGAGGAGCTGTACGCCTTGAGCACCGCGGACATCGACGGTGACGGCCGGCCCGACGCGACGACGGTCGACTACGGCATGGGCACGCTCAGCTTCCGCCGCGGTTTGGGCGGCGGCACCTTCGCGGCTCCCCAGACCTCCGCCGTCGGCGGCTCCCCGCACGCGATCCAGGCCGCGGACATGAACAGTGACGGCAAGCTCGACCTGATCGTCGGCGATCAGGAGAGCCGGGTCCAGGTGCTGCTGAACACGAGCACGCCGGTGGCCGAGACGAGTACCGCGACGGTCGGCTTCGGCGACCAGCCGCAGAGCACGATCAGCGTGCCGCAGTCGATCGAGGTCCAGAACACCGGGTCGGCGCCGCTGAGCGTCGGGGCGGTCCGCGTGACCGGCGTCGATGCGGACGACTTCCTGATCGGCGTCAACGACTGCACGGTCGCGGTCCCGGCCGACGGCAGCTGCCGGATCAGCGTGCGCTTCGTGCCGTCGGCGCAGGGTGCGCGCAGCGCGACCCTGACGGTGGCCAGCAACGGCGGCACGCCGCTGTCGGTGGCGCTGAGTGGAACCGGGACGGCGTTGCCGGCCGGTCCGCAGGGCCCCGAAGGGCCGACCGGTCCGGAAGGCCCGAGCGGACCGCAGGGTCCCGCCGGTCCCGAAGGACCCACGGGTCCGCAGGGCCCCACCGGTCCCCAGGGCCCGCTCGGTCCGGTCGGGCCGATCGGACCCACCGGACCGCTCGGATCCACCGGCCCGACGGGACCGACCGGCGCGGACGGGACCAACGGTGCGAACGGCGTCAACGGCGCGGCGGGACCCCAGGGTCCGTCCGGACCGCAGGGTCCCGGCGGCGCGACCACGCGGGCCACGCTCGGCGTCGTGCTCGCCGACTCGCGCCTGAAGGGCACCGCGAAGCGGCGGACCAGGGTCGCCTTCGGCGCGACCCTGCCCGGCAAGGCGGTGCTGACGACCAAGCGCGGCAAGAAGACGGTCGCGACCAGCCGCACGACGGCGAAGAAGGCCGGCTCGCGGTCGATCACGCTGCCGAAGCTGGCGCGCGGCAGCTACACGCTGCAGCTGACCTACACGGCGGCCGACGGCCAGAAGGCGACGGCCACGGCGCGCCTGCAGGTGGCGGCGCGCTGAGGAACCGGGGGGAGCGACGCCGGGTTCCGGTCGTCGCTCTCCTCAGTGACGGGGACCGCGCGCCGTAGGGGGCCGCGGTCCGCGAGGGCCGGGCCGGCGTGCGAACGCCGGCCCGGC
>JBAZOW010000364.1:0-3110 GCA_041648495.1 Patulibacter sp. | reverse complement strand
TGTCCTGGAGGACCACCGGGGCGCTCACGAGCTTTCCGAGGCCGTCCCGCATCGTCTCGCGCAACCCGGCCGCAAGAACGGTCGCGAAGACGACCAGCGCCAGACCGATCATCAGGGCGCCCGCGGTCACCGCGGTCCGCGCGGGCTGGCGAGCCGCGTTGTCCCGGGCCAGCCGCCCGGGGATCCCGAAGACCCGCTCCAGCGGGCGCCCGACCAGCGCGGCCAGCGGGCCGACGAGCGCCGGCGAGATCAGCATCGTCGCGACGAACAGCAGCCCGGCGCCGCCGCCGGCCAGTGCGGTGCCGGCGTTGCCGTCCACCGCCCCGAGCGCGCCGAGCAACAGGGTGGCCACGCCAAGGGCGCCGATCGCGACCCCGACCAGGATCGGCCGACGCGACAGCTCGCCGCGGGCGGACGGCAACGACGCGTCGCGCAGCGCCTCGAGCGGGGCGACCTTGGTCGCGCGGCGCGCGGGCAGGTGGCTCCCCAGCAGCGTCACGAGCACGCCGACCGCCAGGCTGATCAGCAGCGTGCGCACGGAGAAGACCGTGCCGGCCGGAACGTCGGCGCCGAAGGCCCTGACCGTCACCCGCAGCGCCGGGGCGACGACGAGCCCCGCCAGCATGCCGAGCACCGCGCCGACCAGGCCGACCACGAGCGCCTCCCCGCTGACCAGTCGCCGGACCTGCCGGCGGCTCGCCCCGAGCGCCCGCAACAGTGCCAGCTCGCGCTGACGCTGGGCGACGGTGATCGAGAAGGTGTTGAAGATCAGGAACGCGCCGACGAAGGTCGCGATCCCCGCGAAGACCAGCAGCATCGTCGGCAGGAACGAGACCGCGGTCCTGATGTCGTCGGCCTGCTTCGTCGCCTGCGCGGCGCCGGTGCGGACCATTCCCGCGTCGCCGATCGCCGCCTGGATCCGCTGGGCCACCTGCTCGTCCACGGCCCCGGGACGGCCGCGCACCAGAATCTCGCCGTAGTACCGATCGGGCGTCCGCCCGAGCAGCTCGGCGGCCCGCGTGGTCGTGGTGAACGCGATCGTCGCCGCGCCGAACGGCGTATCGCCCGTCCCGATCCGGGACAACCCGACGAGCCGCAGCGGCTGGCGCGGTCCCTCGCCCTGGACCGAGATCGTCTGGCCGACGCGGACGCCCGCGTCCTCGGCCATCCTCGCGTCGACCGCCACCTCGTCCGCGGTCCGCGGCGCACGGCCGGCGACGTACTCGACGTCGCCGAAGCCGGACGGCGGAGCGCTGCTGACCTGCCACACCGAGCTCTGACCGCCGAGCCGCGTTCGGCCGTCCGGCTCGAAGACCAGCGTCGTGCCCCGCACCTGGCCGACGGCGTCCTGCACGCCGTCGACCATCGCGACCCGCGTCCGCAGCGCTTCCGGGAGCGTCGGGACGCTGCTCCCCGTCGTGGTCGGCAGGCCCTCCGCGCCGATCGGCGTGACCACCGCGGACACGCCGCGGTAGGTGCCGGCGCCGATCTCGTCGAAGCTCCGGTTGATCGTGTCGGTGAAGATCAGCGTGCCGGCGATCAACGCGACGCCGATCACCACCGCGACCGAGGTCATCACCGTCCGCTGCAGCTGGCTGCGCAGGGTGCGCAGGAAGACCGTGCGCATCAGCCGAGGTCCCGCAGGCGGGCGAGGACGTCGTCGACGCCACCGGCGGGACCGTCGTGCACGACCCGACCGTCCACGAGCACCACCAGCCGGTCGGCGAACGACGCCGCGTGGGGATCGTGGGTCACCATCACCACGGCCTGGCCGAGCTCGTCGACGGCGCGGCGCAGCAGGCCCAGGACCTCGTCGGAGGACTTCGAGTCGAGGTTGCCGGTCGGCTCGTCGGCGAAGATCACCGTCGGACGGCTGGCCCGGGCCCGGGCGACGGCGACCCGCTGCTGCTGGCCGCCGGACAGCTCACCCGGTCGGTGGTGCCGGCGGTCGGTCAAGCCGAAGGTGTCGATCAACTGGTCGACCCACGCCTGATCGACCGTCGCGCCGGCGATCGTCAGCGGCAGCGTGATGTTCTCCTCCGCCGTCAGCACCGGCAGCAGGTTGAACGACTGGAAGACGAAGCCGATCCGGTCACGGCGCAACTCGGTCAGCCGCCGGTCGTCGAGCGCGGTCAGGTCGACATCGTCGATCCAGACCCCGCCTGCGTCGATCGTCTCGAGGCCCGCGACGCAGTGCATCAGGGTCGACTTGCCCGAGCCCGACGGGCCCATGATCGCCGTCAGCTCACCCGCGCGGAAGTCGATCGAGACCCCGTCGAGCGCCACGACCGCGGTATTTCCCGCCCCGTAGCGCTTGGTCAGATCGGTCGCCCGCACGATCGCCGTCGTGCGTGGCTCATGCAAAGACGTGCTCATGCCCGAGATCCAAGCAGGAATCCCCTCGATTTCCCCCGTTTTCCAGGGCAATCCCCCAGTACTCGGGGGTATCCCCTAGGACCCCGGGTCGGTCAGCCCCGGGCGGCGGCGGTCAGCGCGCGGACCGCTTCGCCCGGGTTGGGCGTGCCGAAGACCGCCGAGCCGGCGACGAAGCTGGTCGCGCCCGCGGCGGCACAGGCGCCGATCGTGGTCAGGTCGACGCCGCCGTCGACCTGGAGCACCGTGCTCGGGCCGATCTGTGCCGCCATCCGGGCGATCTTGTCGGGCGACGTCGGAATGAACTTCTGGCCGCCCCAGCCGGGGTTGACCGTCATGCAGAGGGCCAGGTCGAGCAGGCCGGCGTTCTCGGTCAGCGCGTCGGTGCCCGTACCCGGGCAGAGCGCCAGTCCGGCGAGCGCGCCCAGCTCGCGGGCCTGCTGGAGCGCGAAGTGCAGCTGCGGGGTCGCCTCGGCGTGGACGGTCAGGACGTCGGCGCCGGCCTTGGCGAAGTCGGCGAGCTGGCGCTCGGGACGCTCGATCATCAGGTGCACATCGAGCACCGCGTCGATCCCCTTGAGCGCGTCGACGACGATCGGTCCCATCGTGATCGGCGGGACGAAGTGCCCGTCCATCACGTCGATGTGGATCACCGTGGCGCCGGCCGCGACGACCTCCTCGCACTGGCTGCGCAGGCGACCGAAGTCGCTGGCGAGGATCGAGGGGGCGATGCCCTT
>JBAZOW010000363.1:0-3112 GCA_041648495.1 Patulibacter sp. | reverse complement strand
TCGCCGACCAGTACAGCGGCGTCGTCCAGGTCTTCAACGCCTTCGGGGAGTTCCGGTTCCGCTTCGGCGCCCGGGCGCTCCGGGGCGAGACCGGGCGGATGGGCGTGATCGGCGGGATCTCGGTCGACCGCTCCGGCCACGTCTGGGTGCTCGACAGCGAGTACGACCGGATCCAGGTCTTCTCGGCCAAGGACGGGCAGTTCCTCACCAGCTTCGGTGACGCGAGCACGTTCCGGGTCAGCCAGTACGGCACCCGTGCCGATAGCGGGATCGCCGCCGGCGGCCTGGTGGTGTCGCAGAAGACCCCGGCCAGCTCGATCATCATGTGGGTCGCGGATTCGGGCAACGATCGCCTGCTGCGCTACGTCTTCAGCCCGCAGACGCTGCGGCCGTACGGACCGCCGAAGTCGACGACCAGCGTCGACACGCCGCTGGCCCGCCCGCAGGGCGTCGGCGTCAATCCGGCGGGTACGCGGGTCTACGTGCCCGACAACCAGAACCACCGGGTCTACGTGCTCGACGCGCGGACGCTCGAGCGGATCCAGGTCTTCGGGTCCAACGGCAAGCAGCCGGGACAGTTCTCGGCCCCGTACGACGCGGCGGTCGACGCCGGACGCCCGAGCCAGCTCTACGTGGCGGACAACCTCAACGGCCGGGTCAACGTCTTCGACGCCGTGACCTTGGAGTACACGGGCACCTTCGGTGGTGACGGTCGGCGGGTCGGCAAGTTCTCGATCGTCCGCGCGGTCGCCAGCAATCCCGACTTCCGCTCAGGTGGCGTCTTCGTCGCCGACAGCTCGAACAACCGGATCCAGCGGGTCAGCCGGACGGGCGAGATCCTCGCCGCCTGGGGGATCCACGGCCGTGGCGCCGGGTACTTCACCCGTCCGCGGGGCGTGATGTACCACCCCGACGGCCGGATCTTCGTCGCCGACACCTTCGATCAGCGGGTCGCGCAGTTCGCGCCGGACGGGACCTTCGTCGCCCAGTTCGGCCGGATCAGCTCTGCGACCGGTCACGCCGCTCCGGGCAGCAAGCCGAACGAGCTGCTGCTGCCGTCCGCGGTGACCGTCGATCAGACCGGCGTGATCTGGATCGCCGACAGCAACAACAACCGCCTGGTCTGGTACTCCGAAGGCGGCGAGGTGCTCGGCACGACCCGCGCCGCGGGGATGCGCCGACCGACGGGTCTGGCCACCGCTCCCGACGGCAGCGTCTACGTCGCCAGCTCGTTCAGCAACCAGATCCTGCGGTTCGCCGAGCGGGGCGCGTCGCCGACCGTGGTCCGCGGGGTCAACCGTCCCTCGGCGGTCGCCGTGCAGGCCGACGGGACCGTCTTCGCCACCTCGCTGCGCACCGTGATCAACGCCAAGACCGGCGCCCGGATCCGCAGCCCCGAGGGCAGCACCACCTGGGACGCTCCGCAGGGGATCGCGGTCGCCCGCGACGGCACGCTCTACGTCTCGGAGCTCCGTCCGAAGACCCCGCAGGGCTCGCGCGTGCTGCGCGGGATGCCGATCGGCAGCGGCAACTACCGCTGGGAGTCGATCGCGACCGAGAGCAGCGACCTCAGCGGCGTGATGGATCCCGCCAACCTCTCGCTCAGCCCCGACGAGCGGACGCTGCTGGTCGCCGACGCCGGCAACAACCGGATCATCCGCTTCGACGCCCCGGGCAGTGCACCGCCGATCACCCAGACGCTGACCGTCGCGCTCGGCGGCGGTCCGCTGCGCGGGCGGGTCTACAGCGAGCCGCGCGGGATCGACTGCGGCACCGACTGCAGCCAGCAGATCGGCACCGGTCGGCTGGTGACGATGACCACCCAGACCTACTCCGGCTCGCGGTTCGTCGGCTGGGGCGGCGCCTGTGCGGCCGCCGGTACCGCTCCGCAGTGCACGGTGACGATGGACCAGGCCCAGCAGGTCGCGGCGATCTTCGAGGCGGTCCCGCCGCCGCCGGTCCAGATCCGCAGCCTGTCGATCTCGCCGACCCGCTGGCACCTGACCCGCGCGAAGACGAAGACCCGCCGCACCCTCGCCTCGCGTCAGGCGACCCGGTCGAAGCTGACCATCCGCCTGTCGCAGCCCGCGACCGGTCGCCTGGAGGTGTTCGAGGCGCGTTCCGGCCGCAAGATCGGCAGCGGGCCGAGCGCACGTTGTGCCCAGGTCAGCGGCAAGACCCGGGTGACCCGCAGCCGCCAGTGCACCCGCTTCGTGCGGTTGCCCGTGACGCGCACGCTGCGGCTGCTCGAGGGCCGGACCACGGCCGAGCTCACCCCGCGGATCGGCGGACGGACGCTGAAGCCCGGTCGCTACCGCCTGCGGCTGACCGTGACCGACGTGGCCGGCAACACGGCGGTCGCCGACACGAAGTCGATCACCCTGACCCGCTGAGCGGTCGCCCTGCTTCGTCGGCCGGCCGAATCACCGGCCGGCGGAGCACGGGCGTCGGGCAGATCCCGTCGGATGGCGCCGGGTCAGGCGCTCTCGAGCGTCTTGCGGATCCGCTTGGCCGAGACCGGCAGTCCGGGACGCTTGCTCGCGAAGGTCTGGGCGAACTGGTTGACCCGCAGCTCCTCGATCATCCAGCGGACCTCGCGCAGCTCGGCCGACGGCGGACGGCCGGGCGGCAACGCGTCGAGCTTGGCCTTGTACGCGGCCTCGAGCTCGTGGATCGCCTGGGTGCGGTCCGCATCGGCGGCCTTCTGGTCCGGCAACCGGTCGAGCCGGTAGGCCGCGGCCTGCAGATAACGCACCACGTCGGGCAGCCGACGGGCCCCGACCGCGGTCACGAAGTCGGGGAAGACCAGGCGCCGCAGCTGCGCGGTCACGTCGCGGTGGGCGATCTCGAACGCGGACCCGGCGGTCGTCGGGCGTGAGGCGAACCGCTCCAGTCGCGAGCGGACCTCGCGCTCGGCGTCGAGGATCCGCACCACCTGCTGCAGCACCTTGACGGTGGCGTCGGCGAGGTGACCGGCGACGTGGTCGCGGAGGACCTTGAACTCGGCCTCGGTCCACGCCACGCCGCCCTTGCTCGCGGCCAGCCCGTCGACGGTGGCGGCGATCGTGTCGCGGATCACCGCATCGATGTTGCCGTGCGGGGCCGTCGCCAA
>JBAZOW010000362.1:0-3130 GCA_041648495.1 Patulibacter sp. | reverse complement strand
CAACCGCAAGTACGGCACCAACGTCGTCGGCGGCGTCAACCCGAAGAAGGCCGGCGAGAACGTCGAGGGGATCCCGGTCTTCGCCGACTGGGAGACGACGGTCAAGGAGTCCGGCGCCAACACGGCGATGATCTTCGTGCCGCCGCCGTTCGCGGCGCAGTCGGCGCTCGAGGCCGCGCAGGCCGGCGTCGAGCTGGTCGTGATCATCACCGAGGGCATCCCGGCGCACGACGAGCTCAAGCTCTACAACACGATCAAGCGCGATCACCCGAACACGCGCGTGGTCGGCCCGAACTGCCCCGGCATCCTGTCGCCGGGCAAGGCCAACGTCGGCATCATCCCGGCGTCGTTCTTCAAGCCGGGCAACGTCGGCGTGGTCTCGCGCTCCGGCACGCTGACCTACCAGATCGGCAACGAGCTGGCCCAGGCTGGATTCGGAAACTCCAGCATTGTCGGCATCGGCGGCGACCCGGTCCCGGGCTCGTCGTTCGTCGACATCATCGAGCTGTTCCAGAACGACGACGAGACCGAGCTGATCGTGCTCTCCGGTGAGATCGGAGGCTCGGCCGAGGAAGAGGCCGCCGAGTACATCGCCGAGCACGTCACCAAGCCGGTCGTCGGCTACATCGCGGGCTTCACGGCCCCCGAGGGCAAGCAGATGGGCCACGCCGGCGCGATCGTGTCCGGCTCGGCCGGCACCGCCGTCGCCAAGGCCGAGGCGCTGGAGTCCAAGGGCGTGCGCGTCGGTCGCACCCCCACCGAGGTCGCGGAGATCGCGATCGACATCCTCAAGGGCTGATCCAGCTCTTGGCCGATCCGGCCCGCTTCGGCGGGCCGACGGCTGCAGGACCTGCGGGGCGGCTTCGGCCGCCCCGTCGTCGTTCCGGGAACCACCAGCCGCAAGCGGGAGACCTTCGTAGGGCCCCGCCCGATCAACCTCTCCCGCTTGCGCGGTCGCGCTCCGCTCGCACGCCTACGCCGAGCCGATGGCGCGCTCACCGACGCGGTAGCGTTCCGGCGATGAGCAAGCGGATCGCGTTCATCCAGGCCACGTGGCACGCCGACATCGTCGACCGCGCCCGTCAAGGCTTCCTCGACGAGATCGCCGACCACGGGTTCAGCGCCGACGCCGTCGACCAGTTCCGCGTCCCCGGCGCGTTCGAGATCCCGCTCCACGCGCAGCGCCTGGCCCGCACCGGCAAGTACGCCGCGATCGTCGGGGCCGCGCTGGTGGTCGACGGCGGGATCTACCGCCACGAGTTCGTCGCCGCCGCGGTCGTCGACGGCCTGATGCGGGTCCAGCTGGACACCGACGTCCCGGTCTTCTCGGTCTCGCTGACCCCGCACCACTTCCACGAGCACGCCGAGCACCTGGAGTACTTCGGCACGCACTTCGTCAAGAAGGGCGCCGAGGCGGCCCGCGCGGTCGGCGCGACCCTGGCGTCGCTCGATCGCATCTGACGCGCGCGGGGGTTGGCGGGCGAAGCGGCCCTCCCGGAACGCCGTCGAGGTTGAGCACGCAGAACGTGCTCAACCTCTACCGCGTGGCGGCCGGCGCATCACACGACGCACCCCGCGCGACCGCCGACCGGGATCCGCCGATCCGCCCCGTACATTTGTCGCGTGCCCGGATCGTTCGATCTCACCGGCATGCTCGCTGACCTCCAGGGCCGGCGTCATTCCCCGCCCGCCGACCCGCTCGACGCCCTGACCGCGGCGGCGGTGGTCGCCCGACGCCGCATGGCGGCCTTCCGTCCGGCCTCGGCCGAGCCGCAGGAACCGGTCGTCCGCGACCAGCGTCCCAGCGCGTAGCGCACGCCTGGCGACGGTCCGGGGCCCCGGACCCTGCAGCCGCCCGACGCGCTCTTCTTGGCGGGCCGCACCGTTGCCGCGTCGCCGCCGTCACCCGTCGCCGCCCCGCCCCTCCCCGCGGTGCGCGCGGGAGCCGCATCCCGGCCACGCATCGGCGCACGCAGGGCGACAGTCGACCGCCGGTAAAGTACGGCGCATGGCCGACTCGATCTCCTTCTCCCGCGGCGCCCCGTCCGCCGACATCGTCGACATCGAAGGCCTGAAGCAGGCGACGATCCGGGCGTTCGACCAGGACCCCGCGGGCGTGGCCGGCTACGGGACCGCCGTCGGTTACGTGCCGCTGCGGAAGTACATCGCCGAGAAGCACGGCGTGCCGGTCGACCACGTCTTCGTCACCAACGGGTCGATGCAGGCCGACGCGTTCCTCTTCGACGAGCTCGTGACGCCGCGCGACTCCGTGGTCGTCGAGCGCCCGACCTACGACCGCACGCTGCTCGGCCTGACCGAGCGCGGCGCCAACGTCCGGCTGATCGGTCTCCAGGAGGACGGGATCGACGTCGACGAGCTGCGCGCCGAGCTCGAGGGCGGACTGCGTCCGAGCTTCGCGCACGTGATCCCGAACTTCCAGAACCCGGGTGGCTCGACGCTGTCGCTGGCCAAGCGCCACGCGCTGCTCGCGCTGGCGGCCGAGTACGACTTCCTGATCTTCGAGGACGACCCGTACGTCGACGTGCGGTTCACGGGCGAGCCGCTTCCGCGGATGCTCGACCTGGACGACAGCGACCAGCGCGTCATCTACGCGTCGTCGTTCTCCAAGACGGTCTGTCCCGGCATGCGCGTCGGCTACCTGGTCGGCCCGCCGGAGCTGATCGCCAAGATCGTGCGCCGGGCGACCAACACCTACATCTCGCCGAGCCAGATCGCGCAGGCGATCGTCCATCAGTTCCTCACCGGGGACCGCTACGAGGCCGCCCTGGAGAACGTCAAGTCGGCGCTCTCCGACCGCTCGAGCACCCTGGCCGACGCCCTGCGCAAGCACCTGCCGTCCGCGACGTTCGTGCAGCCCGAGGGCGGCTACTTCCTCTGGGTCTCGCTGCCCGAGGGCGAAGGCCACAACTGCGCCAAGATCGCCAAGGAAGCCGCTGACCGCGGCGTCCAGATCGTCAAGGGCACGGACTTCCTGCTCGAGGGCGGCGAGAACGCGTTCCGCCTGGCCTACTCGGCGGTCAAGTCCGACGTGATCGACGAGGGCGTCCGGCGGCTCGCCGAGGCCGTCGAGGCCGCCCGCTCCTAGCGTCCCGCGTCCGGAGCTCCGTGG
>JBAZOW010000361.1:0-3131 GCA_041648495.1 Patulibacter sp. | reverse complement strand
CGTCAGCGCGATCGCCGACGACTGGCCCGTGGCGATGTGCGCCTGGTGGCCGACGGCACCGGACCGCACGGTGGTTCCGCCGCTGCCCGACGTCCCGACGTTGATCCTGTCCGGACGCGAGGACGCCCGGACCCCGACCGAGTCCGCACGGGCGATCGCCGCACGTGCGCCCCAGTCGACCCTGATGGTCGTGCCCGGCCAGGGGCATTCCGTGATCACCGACGGTCGGAGCTGCGTCAAGCGCGCACTGCGCGCCTACGCCGCCGGTCGCCAGGTGCCGCCCTGCCCGCCGTCGCCGAAGCCGCCGACCGCCGCCCCTTTGCCCCCGGCGTCCGCGACCGAGCTCGGGCGCACGCCTCGGGCGCGCGCCCAGCAGGTGGCCGAGCTGTCCGTCGAGGACGCGATCCGTACCCTCGTGCTGCGCGTGGTGCAGAGCTTCAGCCTCGAATCGCTGTTCAACGAGGACGCCCCGCAGCAGACGGTGCGCGTCGCGGGACTGCGCGGCGGATCGGCGGCGCTCGGCACGCAGGGCGTCCGGTTGAGCGGGTTCGGCTTCGTGCCGGGCACCAACGTGACCGCGCTGCTGCGGGACCAGAAGTTCGTCTCGGTCCGCGTCTCGGGGCGCGGCCTGCGGGCCGGGACCTACCGCGTACGCAACCCGATCGCGTCCAGCGACGAGCTGAAGACCGCGCTCGGCTTCGACGAGGGGATCACGATCGAGCTGGGCGTCAGGATGCGCAAGGCGATCGAGCAGGTCACCCGCGGCCGCTGACCGGACGAACGCAGGGTTCTTGATCCCGCCGGTTCGAAACCGCTCGTTTGCGGGCATACGGAAGATCAACGGCACCTAATCACCGGTGCCTCGTCCCACCCCCAGGAGTCCCATGATCCCCCGCTCTCTGAAGCTCGCGGTCCCTGCGAGCGTCGCGTTCGGCCTGCTGCTGCCGATGGCCAGCAACGCCGCGACGATCACCCCGCTCAAGCCCTGCTACGCCCGCGTGCCGACCGAGGGCGCCGAGCCGCTGACGTTCGCCCTCGCCGGCGGCAACCCGAACACGCGGTTCCTGCTGAGCGGCGTCGACGGCGCCGCCAGCAGCGTGTCCGGCACGTTCGACGCCGCCGGCAACGCCTCCGCGGTGATCCCCAACGGCTTCGGCTCCGGCCGCAGCATCGGCCCGTCCAAGGGCCGCACGATCCCGATGCAGATCCAGGAGTACCCGATCGGTTCGCCGAGCGGCGTCACCGGCACGGCCAACGTCACCGTGACGAACGTCGCGATGGACATCAACCTCAAGCGGCGCGCGCCGTTCTCGAAGGCCACCTGGACGATCTCGGGCCTGACCCCGATCGTCGGTCCGGGCACGCTCTACGCGTCGTACATCCGCGGCACCAAGGGCTCGAAGGTCGTCAAGCGGATCAAGCTCGGCAAGCCGAACGCCTGCGGCTACCTGCGGGTCCGCAAGGTCGCCCCGCCGGCCCGCGAGTTCCGGACCTGGACGATCTACGTCCACGTCGGGAAGAAGCTCGACAAGTCGAAGTCGATCTCCAGCCGGCTGCGGACCTACCGCACCTACTACTAGGCCTTCAGTGGCCTTGCCCCGTCTTCTGACGGGGTCGCAGGCCAAGCAGGTCGGTGCGCGTGGAGCGAGAGCCGTACATCGTACTGCCGAGCTTCACGCGTGCCGAGATGCGCCGTGCATGCGGCCGCGTCAGAGGACGGGGAGGTAGCGGTCCAGCTCCCACCGCGTGACCTGGACGCGGTAGTCCTCCCACTCCTCGCGCTTGATCTCCACCAGGCGGTCGAGGGTGTGCTCGCCGAGCGCCCGCAGCACCAGCTCGGAGTCGGCGGCCAGCTCGATCGCCTCGCCGAGGGTCTCCGGCAGCAGTTCGATCCCCAGGCGCCGCCGGTCGTCGGGCGACAGGTGGTAGAGGTTGCGCTCCATCGGCTCGGGCAGCTCGTAGCCCTTCTCGATCCCGTCGAGACCGGCGTGCAGCAGCAGCGCGAAGGTCAGGTACGGGTTGCACCCCGGGTCGGGGCTGCGCAGCTCCATCCGGGTGGTGGACTCCTTGCCCGGGTGGTACATCGGCACGCGCACCATCGCGGAGCGGTTGCGCCGGGACCAGGCGACGTAGACCGGGGCCTCGTAGCCCGGGGTCAGCCGCTTGTAGCTGTTGACCCACTGGGCGAAGACCGCGGACATCTCCCGCGCGTGACGCAGCTGGCCGGCGATGAACGCCTTGCCGATGTCCGAGAGGTAGTAGCGATCGTCCGGGTTGTAGAAGGCGTTGCGCCCGTCCTTGAACAGCGACAGGTGCGTGTGCATCCCCGACCCGTTCTCGCCCGCGATCGGCTTGGGCATGAAGGTCGCGTGCAGACCGTGCTGCATCGCGATCTCCTTGACCGTCAGCCGGTAGGTCATGCAGTCGTCGGCGGTCTTCAGCGCGTCGGCGTAGCGGATGTCGATCTCGTGCTGCGACGGGCCACCCTCGTGATGGCTGTACTCGACGGTCATGCCGAGCTGCTCGAGCGCGAGCGAGGTGTGACGGCGGACGTCGGAGCCGGCGTCGAGCGCGGTCAGGTCGAAGTAGCCGCCCTCGTCGAGGACCTCGGTGTCCTTGCTGTCCTTGAAGAGGTAGTACTCCAGCTCGGGGCCGACGTTGAAGGTGTCGAAGCCCATCGAGTGCATCCGCTTGATCGCGCGGCGCAGGATGTAGCGCGGGTCGCCCTCGTAGGGGGTGCCCTCGGGCGTCTGGACGTCGCAGAAGATCCGGGCGACCTTGTGCTCCTCCGGCGACCATGGCAGCACCGCGAAGGTCGACGGATCGGGCATCGCGATCATGTCCGACTCCTCGACCGCGTTGAAGCCGGTGATCGAGGACCCGTCGAAGCCCATCCCCTCGGTGAACGCGTCGTCGAGCTCCGAGGCGCTGACGGCGAACGACTTCAGGCGCCCGAGTATGTCGGTGAACCACATCCGCACGAAGCGGATGTCGTGCTCGGCCACCAGTCGCTTGATGTCCTCAGGGGTAAGCGCGGTGTCGGACACGGTGTTCGGGGCTCCTGCTCTGAGATCGGTCGTCCGGGCGGCGGCCTGCCCATCGGGCGGGCGTGCGGGCGCGTGCCCACCTGG
>JBAZOW010000360.1:0-3152 GCA_041648495.1 Patulibacter sp. | reverse complement strand
CCCGGGGCACTAGGCAGCGCGCGGTCCATCTGGTTGAGCGCGCGGGCCGGCGGCAGCTCGCCGAGCCGCTCGATCCGCCGTCGCTCCAGCTCGCGCCGCAGGTGCGACTCGAACTCGCGGATCCCCTCACGCGGCAGCCCCTGGCGGCGCGGGTCGTCCTCGGGCGCGTCCGGATCGGGCTCGGCGCGCAGGTCGAGCGCGCGGCGGATCCGCTGGACGTCGACGCCGACCACGCCGGTGTCGTTGACCTGACCGCCGACCCCGCCGATCGCCAGCGCCGCGAGGTCGCGCATCTGGGCGCTCGACCCGTCGGCGATCGCCTGCGCGATCGCCTGGCGGATCGCGTCGAGGTCGAGCTCCCCGCCCTCACCTTCGCCCTCCGCGTCGGTGGCCTCGCCGTCGACGCTCTCGCCGTCCCCGGACGCCTGCTCGGCGTCGCGGTCCTGCGTCTCGCGGTCGGTCGCGCCGTGGCGGACCGCCTGCAGCTCGGCCGCGCGGAAGAAGAAACGGTCGAAGACCAGGTCGAAGACGTGGCGGGACTCGGGGGACTTGGCGAGCGTCGCGGCCAGCGTCTCGCGGAAGATCGTCCGGTCGGACCAGCCAATCTGGTCGAGCGCGGCGGTCGCGTCGAGCAGCTCGCTGGTACCGACCGCCAGCCCCTCTCCGCGCAGCTCTTCGCAGAAGACGACCAGCTGCCCGGCGAACCCGTCCGGGACCCCGCCGGCGGGCAGCCGCGCGTGGATCGCCGCCTGCCGCATCTGGCGGGGGCTGGGCGTCGGGTCGTGGCGCGAAGCGGACATCGCGGTGGGGGAGCGGTCGCTCAGCCGCCGGCCGCGGGGGCCGGCGCCTCGGGCAGCCGCAGGCCGATCCGCTCGGAGACCAGGTCCATGTCGGTGCGGTGCTTGACCAGGATCGACAGGGTGTCGCGGAAGATCTCGCGGTCGAGGTCGTCGGCCCCGAGCAGCACGAGCGCCCGCGCCCAGTCGACCGACTCGGCGACCGACGGCGGCTTCTTCAGGTCCAGGTCGCGGATCTCCGCCACGACCTCGACCAGCCGACGCGAGATCGTCGCGGACAGCTCCGGCACGTGCTGGCGGACGATCGCCAGCTCGTGCTCGAGTTCGGGGTAGTCGAGCCACAGGTAGAGGCAGCGGCGCTTGAGCGCCTCGGTCAGCTCGCGGCTGTTGTTCGACGTCAGCACCACGATCGGCTGCGAGCTGGCCTCGATCCGGCCCAGCTCGGGGATCGTGATCTGGAAGTCCGAGAGCAGCTCGAGCAGCATCGCCTCGAACTCCTGGTCGGTCTTGTCGATCTCGTCGATCAGCAGGACCACCGGGCGCTCGCTGGCGATCGCCCGCATCAGCGGACGCTCGAGCAGGAACTCCTTGCCGAAGACGTCGTCCTGGACGGCATCCCAGCCGCCGCCTTCGTTGGACGCGGCGGACTGGGCCTGGATCCGCAGCAGCTGCTTGCGGTAGTTCCACTCGTACAGGGCCTTCGCCTCGTCGAGCCCCTCGTAGCACTGCAGGCGGACCAGCTCGCGGTCGAGCGAGTCGGCCAGCGCCTTGGCCAGCTGGGTCTTGCCGACGCCGGCGGGCCCCTCGACGAGCACGGGCTTGTCGAGGTGCAGCGCCAGGTGCGATACGAGTGCGGTGCGGGGACCCGGGAGGTACCCCGTGCGGCGCAGGCCGGCAGCGAGGTCGTCGACGGTGGAAGGCACGGCAGTCACGGTCTACCGATGATACGGGCCGGCTCGGGAGCGCCTGCGGTCGACCCCGGCGACGGAGCGTTCGGCCCCGACGGGGCGTGCGGGTCCGGCGCGGTCGGGTGGCCGACGGCTGTGGGATGCTCCCGCGGTGCTCGTGCCTGCTCTGCGCAGCTCCCCCGGCGTGGCGTGGACCGTGATCGCGGGCGTGATCGCGGCGCTCAGCCTGCCGTTCGGGTTCGCTCTCGCGTTCGACGCGTCGGCCTGGGTGGTCTGGGGCCGCGAGCTGTGGTCGCTGAGCATCGACACCGGGGCCGGACCGTCGTGGAAGCCGCTGCCGCTGGTCGTCACCGCGCCGTTCGCGCCGCTCGGCCTCGGAGCCGAGGCCTGGCTGCTGGTCGCGCGCGCCGGCGCGCTGCTGGCCGTGATCGGCGGGGCCCGCCTGGCCTGGCGGACCGCGGGATGGTGGGGGGTACCGATCACGGTGGCGGCGATCGTCGCGTCGCCGTGGTGGCTGCTCAATGCGGCACTCGGCAACGCCGATCCGCTGCTCGGCGCGCTCGTCGTCTGGGCCGTGCTCGCCCACGTCGAGGATCGCCCGCGCGCCGCGTTCTGGCTGCTGGTCGCCGGGGCGCTGATCCGGCCCGAGGTCTGGCCGTTCCTCGCCGGCTACGCGCTCTGGCTGGCGTGGCGGCAGCGGATCGCCTGGCGCGCCGTGGTCGGCGCGGGCGTCGGGGTGCTGGCGCTGTGGGTGATTCCCGATCTGCTCTCGTCGGGGCTGGAGTCGACGAAGGGCGCGACCGGCACCCCGAGCGCGGGATCGGCGGGGCTGACCGAGGTCCCGTTCCTCTCGGTCTGGGCGGACCTGGTCGAGCAGGCGACCTGGCCCGTACTGCTGGCCGCGCTGGTCGGGACGTTCGTACTGGTCCGGACCGGGCACCCCCAGCGGCGGGTCGTCGCGGTCGGCCTCGGCCTGGTCGCCGCCTACGTGCTGCTGGTCGCGACGATGGCCCAGCTCGGCTTCGCCGGCAACCCGCGCTACCTGGTCCCGGCGCTGACCCTGCTGGCCGCGGTCGCGGGTTCGGTGGCCGCCGTCGGCGGACCGGGGCGGAACGGGCCCGCGATCGTCGGCCTGGTCGTGACCGCGGCGATCGTCGTGGTCGGGGGCAGCGACCTGGATGGCCAGCGGACGCTGATCGCGGATCGCGCCGCCACGCGCGACGCCTTGCAGCGGACGATCGAGGACGCCGGCGGCCGCGACGCGCTGACGCGGTGCGGACCGGTGCGGACCGATCCGGTGGTCCGTAGCGTGGTCGCCGAACTGCTGCGCGAGTCGATCCCCGAGGCCGGCGGGCGTCCCCAGCCCGGCGACGCGACGCTCCGTCCGGCGTCCGACGGTGCCGGCTGGACGGCCGTCGCCGGCCGCTGCTGACGGCGTTCGGACACC
>JBAZOW010000359.1:0-3154 GCA_041648495.1 Patulibacter sp. | reverse complement strand
CGGGCGGGGGCCGAGCAGCACTTCCGGCCGGAGTTCATCAACCGGCTCGACGACATCATCGAGTTCCACAGCCTCGACCGCGAGCACCTCGGCCGGATCGTGACGATCCAGGTCCAGCGGGTGGTCGACCGGGCGGCGGAGCGCGGCGTGACGATCGAGCTGTCCGACGACGCGGCGGAGCTGCTGGGCAACCTCGGCTACGACCCGACCTACGGCGCGCGGCCGCTGAAGCGGACGATCCAGAAGCACCTGACCGACCGCCTCGCGCTGGCCCTGCTCAAGGGCGACGTGCAGGATGGCGACACGGTCCAGGTCGGCGCGGCCGACGGCGAGATCACGCTCGAGGTCGCCGGGACGCCGGTCTCGGCCTGATGGCCGGCGGGCCGCTTCGGCGGCCCGCCGCACAGGCTCGGCGTCCGAGGGTTCGCCCCCGGCTGTCGTGCTGAATCTGCGCGCGGCGGGCGCCGCCACCCGTGCAGGGGTTCCGCCGCTAGCGCCGTTTTCCCACCCGCGTGGGTCGGAGGGGGATGATGGGGTCATGCATCCGGCTGCTGTCCTCCCGACACCGCGCCGGAGCGGGACGACCACGGCCGCGGTGATCACGCTGGACGGCGGGACGACGCGCCCGCGCCGCGACCGGCTGGCCGTCGAGGAGCCGCTGGAGATCCGCGTCGCCGGGCCCGGGGAACCGTTCGCGTCGGTCGCGGTCACGATGCGCACGCCCGGCCACGACCTGGAGCTGGCGGCCGGCCTGCTCGCCGCCGAGGGACTGGTGGGGGACGGGATCGCCCAGGCGCGCGCCTGCTCCGACGACCCGAACGTGGTCCAGGTCGGGCTGCACGCGCCGCTGCGTCGCGATCGGCTTCGGCGGCGGATCGAGATCTCGTCGAGCTGTGGGCTGTGCGGCCACACCTCGATCGACGAGCTCGGCCAACGCTGCGATCCGCTTCCGCCGGGGCCGACGATCACGCCGGAGCTGCTGACCACGCTGCCCGATCGGCTGCGCGACCACCAGCGGCTGTTCGCGTCGACCGGCGGGCTGCACGCCGCCGCCGGGTTCGCGGCCGACGGCACGCTGCTGGCGCTGCGCGAGGACGTCGGGCGGCACAACGCGCTCGACAAGCTGCTCGGCCGCCTGGTCCTCGATCCGCGCCTGCCGCGTCCCGAGATCGTGCTGCTCTCGGGACGGGCGAGCTTCGAACTGGTCCAGAAGGCCGCCGTGGCGGGGATCCCGATCGTGGCGGCGGTCTCGGCGCCGTCGAGCCTGGCCGTCGATGCGGCGCGAGCGCTCGGCGTGACGCTGGTCGGCTTCCTCCGCGGTGAACGGGCCAATGTCTACGCCCACCCGCAGCGGCTCGGGCTGGGACCCGAGGCGGGGCGATGAGCGTCGTGCCGCCGGACGGCGGGAGCGAGCGATGAGCGCCGTACCGCCCGACGCCGGGTCCGAGACCGCCGACGCCGGGTCCCCGTCCGAGACCGTCCCCGCCGCGCCGCCCCGCCCGCGGATCCCCCGGGGCCGCCAGGCCGACCGCGACCACGCCGTCGCCGAGGACGACGCCGGGATCGAGGTCGGCCCGCGCGCCGACCACGCCGTCGGCATGCCGGCGACGGTCTCGATCGCCCGCCGCTCGCTCGGCCTCGGTCCGGTCCGCGCGCTCCGCGCCTACCGCCGGATGAACCAGCCGGACGGCTTCGACTGCCCCGGCTGCGCGTGGCCGGAACCCGCCGAAGGATCCCACCACCTGGAGTTCTGCGAGAACGGGGTCAAGGCCGTCCAGGAGGAGGCGACCAAGCGGACGATCACCCGCGACTTCTTCGCCCGCCACGCGGTGTCCGAGCTGCGCGGGCGGACGGCGCACTGGCTCGGCCAGCAGGGCCGGCTGAGCGAGCCGATGTACCTGGCGCCCGGAGCCGACCACTACGCCCCGATCGCCTGGGGCGACGCGTTCGAGCTGATCGGCGAGCGGCTGCGCGCGCTGCCCGAGCCCGACCGCGCGCTGTTCTACACCTCCGGTCGCACGAGCAACGAGGCGGCGTTCCTCTACCAGCTGCTCGTCCGCTGCCTGGGTACGAACAACCTGCCGGACTGCTCGAACATGTGCCACGAATCGTCGAGCGTCGCGCTCGGCGAGACGATCGGGATCGGCAAGGGCTCGGTCACGATCAACGACCTGGTCGCGGCGGACGTGATCGTGATCGCCGGCCAGAACCCCGGCACCAACCATCCGCGGATGCTGATGGCGCTGGAGCAGGCGAAGCAGCAGGGGGCCACGATCATCACGGTCAACCCGCTGCCCGAGGCGGGGCTGCAGCGGTTCGACAACCCGCAGACGGCGCGCGGGCTGGCCGGTCGCGGCACGCAGCTGACCGACCTCTTCCTGCAGGTCCGGCTCGGCGGCGACCTGGCGCTGTTCCAGGCGCTCAACCGGCTGCTGCTCGACGCCGAGGCCGCGGCGCCTGACACGGTGCTCGACCACGCGTTCCTGCGCGAGCGGACCGACGGGCTCGACGCGCTGACCGCGCACCTCGGCGCGCTGGACTGGGACGACGTACGGCGGGCGACCGGTCTGGAGCGCGAGCAGATCGAGGAAGCCGCGGCGATCCTCGCCGGGTCGAAGGGCACCGTCGTCTGCTGGGCGATGGGCCTGACCCAGCACCGCGACTCGGTTCCGACGGTCCGCGAGATCGTCAACCTGCTGCTGCTGCGCGGCCACATCGGCCGCAAGGGCGCGGGGGTCTGCCCGGTGCGCGGGCACAGCAACGTCCAGGGCGACCGGACGATGGGGATCTGGGAGAAGCCCCCGACGCCGTTCCTCGACGCGCTGGAGCGGACCTTCGGCGTACCGATGCCGCGCGAGCACGGCCACGACGTGGTCGAGGCGATCCGCGCGATGCGCGACGGCGATGCGGACGTCTTCGTGGCGATGGGCGGCAACTTCGCCAGCGCCACGCCGGACACCCCGGTCACCGAGGCCGCGCTCGCCCGCTGCGCGCTGACCGTCCAGATCTCGACCAAGCTCAACCGCTCGCACCTGGTCACCGGTCGCGAGGCGCTGATCCTGCCGACGCTCGGCCGGACCGACCGCGATCTGGCCCCGCCCGACGCCGACGGCGACCGGGCCACGCGGTTCGTCACGGTCGAGGACTCGATGAG
>JBAZOW010000358.1:0-3161 GCA_041648495.1 Patulibacter sp. | reverse complement strand
CGGCGGTCAGCTCCAGCTCCTCGTCCTCGTGGACGAACGGGATCGCGACCGTGTCGGCGTCGGCCGTCGCGGCGGGGACCAGCGAGTAGGTCACCTGGTCGGTCAGGATCTCGATCCGGATCCGGTGGCCGCGGTAGATGACCGGGAAGGCGATCCGCGACAGCCCGGTGGGGATCCGGGGACGGAACGAGATCCGGCCGCCGTGGTCGCGGAACCCGCCGAAGCCGAACATCACGGCCATCAACGCCCCGCCCATCGCCGCGATGTGCAGGCCGTCGGCGGCGTTCTTCTTGAGGTCGTGGAGGTCGGTCAGCGCGCCCTCGGCCAGATAGTCGTAGGCCAGGTCGAGGTGGCCGATCTCGGCCGCCAGGATCGCCTGGATCGAGGCCGACAACGACGAGTCGCGAACGGTCAGGCTCTCGTAGTAGTCGAAGTTGCGCTGCTTCTCCTCGGCGGTGAAGCGGTCGCCCCGCACGAACAGCGCCATCACGAGGTCCGGTTGCTTGATCACCTGACGGCGGTAGAGCTGCAGGTAGGGGTGGTGGAGCAGCAGCGGGTACTGGTCGGCGGGAGTGCCCTCGAAGTCCCACCGCTCGTGGGTCAGGAAGTCCTGGTCCTGCGCGTACAGCCCGAGCCGCTCGTCGAACGGCACGAACATGTTGCCGGCGGCGACCCGCCACGAGGCGACCTCGTCGGTCCGGACCTCGAGCGCCTGGGCGACGTCGACGTGCCGCTCGGTGGCGTCCGCGGCGGCCTCCAGATTGAGCTGCGCCATCAGGTTGGTGTACGCGTTGTTGTCGACCAGCGCCGTGTACTCGTCGGGGCCGGTGACCCCGTCGATCCGGAACGTGCCGTCGTGGCCGAAGTGGCCGAGGCTGGCCCACAGCCGGGCGGTCTCGACGAGCAGCTCGACCCCGTACTCGCGCTCGAACTCGTCGTCGCCGGTGGCGGAGACGTAGCGCTGGACGGCGTGGGCGACGCTGGCGTTGACGTGGAACCCGGCGGTGCCGGCCGGCCAGTAGCCCGAGCACTCCTCGCCGTGGATCGTCCGCCACGGGAACGCCGCACCGCGCAGGCTCAGCTGGTGCGCGCGCTCGCGGGCCTGGGGCAGCGTGCGGTGACGCCACAGCAGCTGGTCGCGGACCAGCGACGGCTTGGTGTAGGTCAGCGGCGGGAGCATGAAGCTCTCGGTGTCCCAGAAGGCGTGGCCGTCGTAGCCGGTGCCGGTCAGGCCCTTGGCCCCGACCGCGCGCGTCTCGGCGCGGGCCGAGGCCTGGAGCAGCTGGAACTTCGAGAACCGGAGCGCCTGCTGCAGCTCGGGGTCGCCGTCGACCTGGAAGTCCGCGACCGTCCAGTAGTCGTCGAGGTACTTGCGCTGGGCGGCGGCCAGCCCGTCGAAGCCCTCGGCCATCGCGTTCTCGAGGCTGGCGTCGACCTGATCGCGCAGCCAGTCGATCGACTGCCGGCCGGACCAGTGGTAGGCCAGCATCTTGACCAGCCGCAGCGGCTTGCCCGGCTTGAGCAACGCCGAGACGGTGACCCGGCCGAGGTCGTCGTCGACCTGGGTCAGCGTCGTCGGATCGAGGTTGCCGGTGTCGATCGTGTGGTCCATCCCCGCCGCGAGCGCGAGCTTCGAGCGGTGGGTGCGGTGGCCGAGCACGACGCGCAGCCCGTGCGCGCTCGCCAGCTCTGGCGCCAGCACGTCGCCGAGCGCCGCGGCCTTGCGCGGATCCCGGTGCTCGGAGATCTGCGACTGGTTGGCCTGCAGGTTGGACTGCAGCGCGATCCGGATCTCGCGGTCGACCGCCTCGACTTCGTAACAGATGGCGGCGACGCTGCGCTGGGTGAACGAGACCAGGCGCTTGCTGGTGACGCGGACGGTGCGTCCCGCCTGGGAGGTCCAGAGCACGCTGCGCGAGAGGATCCCGCTGCGGAAGTCGAGGAACCGCTCGTGCTCCTCGAGGAACCCGCGGTGGACGTCGAACGGCTCGTCCTCGACCAGCAGCCGGATCAGCTTGCCGTCGGTCACGTTGATCACCGACTGGCCGTCCTCGGCGTAGCCGTAGCCGCGCTCGCCGTAGGAGATCGGGTACGACTCGAAGAACCCGCTCAGGTAGGTACCGGACTCGGCACGCGGCTCGCCCTCGTCGAAGTTGCCACGCAGGCCCAGGTGGCCGTTGGCGAGCGCGAAGATCGACTCGGCGCGCGGCATCGACTCCAGGTCGAGGTCGGTCTCGCGGATTCCCCAGGGGTCGACCCCGGCGGCGAAGTTCGGCGTCATGCGGAGGCTCCAGGGTGGGGAAGGGGAGAGGACGTCCGCGGAAGGGGAGAGGACGTCCCCGGAAGGGGCGACGGGGTCCCCGGGGCGAGGGTCAGGTCGGAGAAGTCGGAGATCACCAGGTCCGCACCCGCCTGGCGCAGCCCGTCGGCCTGGTCGGCGCGGTCGATCCCGACCACGCAGCCGAAGCCGCCGGCCTTGCCCGACGCGACGCCGGCGATCGCGTCCTCGAAGACCACCGTCTCGGTGACGTCCGCGCCGAGGTCGCCCGCGGCGGCGACGAACGAATCGGGGGCCGGCTTGCCGGGCAGGTTGCGCGTGACCAGCGCGGTGCCGTCGACGACCGACGCGAACAGCTCGCGGATCCCCGCGGCGGCGAGGATCGCCTCGGCGTTGGCGCTCGACGAGACCACGGCGCACGGCAGGTCGCGGTCCCGCAGCTCGCGGACGAACGCGACGGCGTCCGCGTAGACGTCGACGCCCTGCTCGGCGATCAACCGCTGGACCTCGGCGTTCTTGCGGTTGCCGAGGCCGGTCACGGTCTCGGCGGTCGGCGGGTCGTCCGGGTCTCCCTCGGGAACGACGATCCCCCGCGACGCGAGGAACGACCGGACGCCGTCGGCGCGCGGCTTGCCGTCGACGTAGCGGTGGTAGTCCGCGACGGGATCGAACGGGCGGAAGCGGTCGCCGGACTCGTCGTCGGCGGACTCGAGCGCCGCGTGGCGCTCCAGCTCGGCGTCGAACAGCTGCTTCCAGGCCGTGGCGTGGACGCGGGCGGTGTCCGTCAGCACGCCGTCCATGTCGAACAGGAACGCGCGGATCTCAGCGGGCAACGAGGCCATGCGCACAGGGTACGGGTAGGAGGGGCGGGGCTCTGTGGGCT
>JBAZOW010000357.1:0-3165 GCA_041648495.1 Patulibacter sp. | reverse complement strand
GAGGACGCCGGCTTCAAGGCGATCATCGCCGTCTCGCTGGCCGACATCTTCTACTCCAACTCGACCAAGATCGGCCTGCTGCCGATCGAGCTGCCGGAGGATCAGGTCCGCAAGGTCGCGGCCGCCGGCCACGCCCGGATCTCGCTCGAGGACCAGACGGTCGAGGCCGGCGGGGAGACGTTCTCGTTCGAGATCAACCCGGAGACGAAGCACCGGCTGCTGAACGGCCTGGACGACATCAGCCTGACCCTGGAGGACGTCGACAAGATCGACGCCTTCGAGCAGCGCCAGGCCGAGACGAGCTGGAAGCCGAGCTCGACGTCGCTGCCGACCGACGAGGCCCTGAAGACGACCCCGGTCGCCTCCTAGGACCCCGCGGACGCCATGAGCACCGATCAACCGTCCGGCCCGCGCGACTGGGAGGGCAAGTCGTACGACGGTCTCTCCACGCCGCAGCAGCAGATGGGCAACGACGTCCTGGCGCGGCTGCGTCCGCGGCTGCGCGGGGACGAGGCCGTGCTCGACGCCGGCTGCGGCAGCGGGCGGGTCACCGCCGAGCTGCTGCCGCTGGTGCCCGACGGCCGGGTGATCGGCGTCGACGGCTCGCCGTCGATGATCGAGCAGGCCCGGCACCTGCTGCCGGCTGCGGTCGAGCTGCACGTCCAGGATCTGGCCGAGCTGGTGCTCGACGGACCGGTCGACGCGATCGTCTCGACCGCGACCTTCCACTGGCTGCCCGACCACGAGCGTCTGTTTTCGCGCCTGGCCGCCGTGCTGCGCCCGGGTGGACCGTTCGAGGCCCAGTGCGGGGGAGCGGGCAACATCGCCTCGGTCGACGCGGCGATCGACCGCTTGCGCGAGCGCGCGCCGTGGGACGTCGCGCTGACCGGCTGGGAGGGACCGTGGAACTTCGCCACGCCCGAGGACACGTCGGTCCGGCTGGAGGCCGCGGGCTTCGTCGACGTCCGGACCTGGCTGGAGCCGCGCCCGGTCCCGCTGGCGACGGAGCACGAGCACGCCTACCTGCGGACCGTCGTGCTCGGCAGCCACCTGGCCCGCCTGCCCGAGGTCGCCCACGACGACTTCGTCGAGGCGGTCCGCGACGAGCTGCGCACCGACGGCGCGATCGTCCTGGACTACGTGCGCCTGAACATCAGCGCCACCCGAGCGGGCGGCGATGCCGTGGTCGAGACCGAGGACGAGATCGCCGCGCGGTTGCGCGGGGGCTGAGGGCGAGTTCTCGGCTGCACGGTTCGCCCGAGCGGGGCACCGTGCAGCGTGTGACTCGCTATTCGGGCTGGATGCTGCTCGCCCGGTCGACTCGGCCTACCGTGCAGCGGCCGGTTCGGTCGTGGGAGGAACGGACCGACGCCACTGCGCACTCGCCCCATCCTCGGCTCCGTGTGCACAACGATCGGTCCGATGGCGTCGTGGTTGCGCACACGGTTCGCGGACGCCGTCGAGTGCTCAGCTGCGCGCTACCGATAGGCGTGGGGCACGAACCGGTGGGCAGCGCGTGGGGCGCGTCCGTTGCCGTTCGAACCGGCCGCCGACACCAGCGCGATAGAGGGCGTCCTTAACGAACTCGGCGCCGAAACGGCCCATCTAGACATTGTTCCTTACCGATGGATGGGAGTAAGGTTTGGGTATGGATATCAGCGCCAAGCTCACGTCGAAGGGCCAGCTGACGGTCCCGAAGGCGGTTCGCGAGGCTCTCGGATTGCACACGGGAGACCGAGTCGTCTTCCGCGTGGAGGGCGAGCAGGCTGCGTTGGCCCGGACCCCCGACCTGCTCGACCTCGCGGGTGTCGTAGAGGTTCCCGCCGATCGACGCGGGGTCGATTGGGACGACGTTCGGAGCCTCACGCGCGAGGCGCGTCACGGCGCGTGATCGGCTACCTCGACACCAACGTCCTGGTCCGACACCTGACCGGAGACCCGCCCGAGATGGCAGCGCGGGCGACGGCCCTGTTGCGTTCGGCAATGCGGCTCGACGTGCCAGACCTGATCGTCGCCGAGGTCGTGTACGTCCTGCAGTCGTTCTACCGGGTGCCACGGGAGCGGGTGGCCGATCTGGCGCGGGCGATCGTTGCCTTTCCCGCCGTCCGAACCGACGACCCGCAGCGGCTGTTGCGGGCGATCGAGCTGTACGAACGCGAGCGCCTGGACTTCGCCGACGCGTACCTGGTGGCCAGCGCGGAGCAGTCACCACACCGCACCGTCGTGTCCTTCGATCGCCGCATCGGACGTGTGGAGACGGTCGAGCGCGTCGAGCCGTAGGGACCGCAACGACTCCGGATCGGTGGCCGAGCTACGGCCATGGAACGCACCCGAGCTGCTCGACGCCCAGCCGTTGGAACGCGTCCCACTCACGGTTGGAGGTCGGCCGACGGATCGTCGCGTGGGTCGAGAACGCTCGCGTCCGTTGGCCCGGCTTCTCGCGGTACTCGATCGTCAGGGTGACCCGCATACCTTCGCGGGGGCGGGCGAACGCCTCGGATACCGGTTGGTCGGGCCCGAGGCCCACGCCCGAGGCGTCGTAGGAGTCCAGATAGCACTCGTCGCCGACTCGGGGCAGACCGCCGAAGACCCCGTTGGGGATGTCGTCGAGCAGCATCGACGAACGCTGGGGACCCTCGCCGGTCCAGCGGTGCGGAAGCTTGGGTCGCACGCGGACCATCACCCGATACCGCGCGCTCGGACGGCCGGGGCCGGGGGGACGGAAGAGCACCAGCGGCTCACCCACGAACCGGTACTTCGGGTCGCGGACGACCGGTGACGTACCGGCGGTCGTCACCGGTGGACCCTGCCAGCGGCGCGCGGTCGTGGTCGACGCCTCGCCAGGCGGAGCGTTCGGTGCCGGCGCCGGTGCCGAACCGCAACCGGCAAGGACCACGGGAACGGCCAGCACCGCGATCAACGACGTACGCATCCGGCGAGCGTAGTCGGCGCTCGTCGTCACGGTGCCGTACGGCGTGTGGCGTCCGCGAACCGCGACCGGATCGCGCGTCGCGACCAACTACCCTTCATCCCACATGCCGCACGCGATCGCAGTTCTGCCCGGAGACGGAATCGGCCCGGAGATCACCGCGCCGACCCTGGAGATCCTCCACGAGCTGGGGGACTTCACGTTCACCGAGCACGTCTTCGGCGGTGCGTCGATCG
>JBAZOW010000356.1:0-3170 GCA_041648495.1 Patulibacter sp. | reverse complement strand
CGGCGACGAGGTCACCGACCTGGCGCTCTACGAGACGGTCGCCGAGCCGCTCTCCGCGGCGGCGCGCGAGCGGATCGCGGCGGCCGACTACGTGACCTTCACCTCGGCGTCGACGGCGACCTTCCTGGCGCAGGCGGGCGGGATGCCGGGCGCCGGAGCGCCGTCCGGCGCCGAGTCGTCCGAGGCCGCCCCGGCGGGGCGGGCACCGCGCCTGGTCTCGATCGGCCCGGTCACCACCGCCGCGATGGCCGAGCTCGGCGCGACCCCCGCGGTCGAGGCGGACGAGGCGACGATCGACGGCCTGATCGCCGCCCTGGTCGCCGACGCCACCGCCTGATCGCCCCACCGCCTGGCAAGCGGGAGCGGTTGATCGGCCGTGGCCCCGTCAACCGCTCCCGCTTGCCAGGCGCGCATGCCGTACGGGCCGTCGTGCGCGCGGCCGACCGACCCCGCTTTTCGACGACCGGTCGTCGTTGGCCGTCCCGGGGGTGTCGAACGGCGACCGGTCGCCGAACGCACGCCGCGTTGCAGACGATCGACCGACCGCCCGCCCGGTTGGCCGATCGGTCTAGGATCGGCCCATCGACCGTTCGATTGTCACCTTCCTCTCCGACTACGGGGTCTACGACGAGTTCGTCGGGGTCTGTCACGGCGTGATCGCCAAGATCGCGCCCGAGGCCCGCGTGATGGACCTGACCCACGGGATCCCGTCGTTCGACGTGCGGCTGGGCGCGATCACCCTGCAGCGCTCGCTGCCGTACATGCCGGCGGGCGTCCACCTGGCCGTGGTCGACCCCGAGGTCGGCGGGCGCCGCAGCCCGATCGCGATCCACGTGGCCGAGGACGACCGGATCCTGGTCGGCCCCGATAACGGCCTGCTGTGGCTGGCCGCTCAGCGCTTCGGCGGGATCGTCCGCGCCGTCGACCTGACCCGCTCGCCGTACCGGCTGGAGCCGGTCTCGGCGACCTTCCACGGGCGCGACATCTTCGCGCCGATCGCCGCACGCCTCGCGTCCGGCCTGGACCTCGGCGACGTCGGCGAGCCGATGGATCCGGACGAGGTCCAGCCGCTGCCGATGCCGATGGCCGAGCTCGAGGGCGACGAGCTGATCGCCCACGCGATGGCCTTCGACCGCTTCGGCAACGTGATGCTCGACCTCGAGCACGAGGAGCTGACGGCCGGCGTCGGCCTGCGCCTGGGCGAGGCGGTCGAGGTCAACGGCGTGCGGGGGATCTACGCGACGACCTTCGCCGACGTGGCCGCGGGCACGCTGATGCTCTACCAGGACGCCAACCGCGCGATGGCGGTCGCGATCAACCGCGGCTCGGCGCGCGAGATCCTCGGCCTGCAGGCCGACGGCGACGTGCGGATCCGCCGGGCATGACGGTCGGCGATCCGGCCGGGACGGAGCAGGGTCCCGCCGGCTCGCCGTCAGCCCCGGACCGTCCGGACGTGGCCGGGAACCGGGCGGTCGGGATCGGTCCGGCCGTCGCCACCGGAGCGCTCGGCGCCCCCCGCCACCACTTCGACGAAACCGGCTCGACCAACGACGAGGCCCGCCGGCTGGCGCGCGACGGCGCCCCCCACGGCACCATCGTCACCGCCGACGCGCAGACCGCGGGCCGGGGCCGTCAGGGGCGCCCCTGGGTCGTCCCGCCCGGCCAGGCGCTGCTGCTCTCGGTCGTGTTGCGCGACCTGCCGCAGCTCGCGGTGCTGCCGCTCGCGGTGGCGGTCGCCGTCGCCGAGACGGTCGGCGGCGACGCGCGGATCAAGTGGCCCAACGACGTGGTCCGAGTGGAGGACGACGGAGGGCTGCGCAAGTTCGCGGGGATCCTCTGCGAGGGCCGGCCGACCGACGGCTGGGCCGTTGCGGGGATCGGCCTGAACGTGGCGATCGACGTGTCGGAGATGCCGCCCGAGGTGGCGGAGCGGGCGGCGTCGATGGGGCTGCGGCCCGACGAGCGCGAAGCGGTCCTGCGCCGGCTGCTCGACCGGCTGGCCGAGACGATCGGCTGGGATCCGGCGACGCTGCTGGAGCGCTGGTCCGCGCTCGATGTACTGCGTGGGCAGACGATCCGCTGGGAACGTCCCGGCGCGTCCGGTGGCGGCAGCGGCGAGGCGATCGGCGTCGACGACGCGGGCCGGCTGCTCGTCCGCCAGGCCGACGGCAAGGTCGCGCGGCTCGACGCCGGCGAAGTCCACCTGTTGCGCTCGCCCGCGGCGTAGCGCCTGCCTCGCTAGAGCGGCTCGGCGATCCCGGGGGCGCGCACCAGCCAGGCGATCCGCGCCTGGTGCTCGACGACGCGCGCGGCGACCAGCGCCTCGTCGACCGAGCGGCCGGTGGTCAGCACGCCGTGGTGGCCGAGCAGCACCGCGTTCGATCCGCCGAGCGCCTGGGAGACGTTGGCGGCGAGCGCGTCGGACCCCGGAGGCGCGGCGGCCGCCGTGCGGACCGGGCCGATCCCGAAGTAGTCCAGGTCCTCCAGCGCGGGCTCGAGCGGCGCGTCGAGGAAGCTCCAGGCCGTCGCGTACGGACTGTGGGTGTGGATCACCGCGGCGACGTCGGGCCGGGCGCGGTAGACGGCCAGGTGCAGCGGCAGCTCGCGCGACGGGTGGGCGTCGGCGGTCAGCGGCAGGCCGGAGTCGCTGTCGACCCGCACCAGGTCCCGCCGGCGCATCGTCTCGTAGGCGCGGCGCGTCGGGGTGATCCGCAGCTCCCGGCCGTGCCGTGCGCTGACGTTGCCGACCGTGCCGATCACCAGGCCCTCGGCGACCAGCGTCCGCCCGGCCGTGAGCACCGCGCGCTCGCGGCGGCGCCAGCCGGTGCGCCCGGTCAGTCCCAGGCCGACGCCGGTTGCCCGGCGGCTCAGCGTCGTGGTTGCGGACGTCGTCGCCATCGCGCGGCTCAGACCGGCGCCAGGCGCGCGGCGGCGATCGGATCCTCGACCGGGAACCGGCGGCGGATCTCGTAGGTGGTGGTCCGCTCGGCGGCGGGGCGGCCGGCGGCGTGGGCGGCGGCGATCAGCTGCTCGGGATGCAGGATCGTGCCGTGCGACGCGCCGGCGAGCCGCGAGATGTTCTCCTCCATCAGGGTGCCGCCGAGGTCGTTGACGCCCCAGCGCAGCGCCTCGGTGGCGCCGGGCAGGCCCATCTTGACCCACGACGCTTG
>JBAZOW010000355.1:0-3172 GCA_041648495.1 Patulibacter sp. | reverse complement strand
GAGGACGACTCGGACGGCGAGTCCCAGTTCCGCTGCAAGTTTGGCGATCTTGGGCAGCTCCTGCTTGCCGCCCTCGCCGCCGCTGGTTGAGGCTGGTACGAGGCGCATACCGAAGGCGGACAGCGGCGCCTTGTTCTCATCGCGGAATTGCCGCCGCGACACCGTGGTGTACGTCTCCATATCGTGCGGACCTTCGAGGAGCACGACTGTCCGCGCCGACATCGCCGGTCCGAGAAGCGTGAACAGGTGGCGGCGTCGAACCCGCTGCTTGCGGTCTGGGTTCTCGCCGAGTTGAAACGACTGCCGACTACCGGTGTTGCGCGTTAGACGCAGCAGTTCAGTCGCCTCGAAGGCCCGAGGTACCTCTGGCTGGCGGGTTGTCAGCCACAGTTGTCCCGCTCGGCGGCGCAAGCGGGCCGCAAGGTACTCGCCGGAAGCTGCATCGAGATGGTCGCCAAAGTCGTCCCCGATGACGATTGCATCACCTGCTTGAGCTGCAGCGGAGGCTTCGGCCGCAGCCAGGATTGCCGCCGTCGTCGAGCCGTGCGCGGACAGTGGTAGTACTCCGGCTGTGTCTAGATCGAGCGTGGGTTGGACGGCGCGTAACAGGGCTGCCAGCGATCCATCCTCTGCGGTGAAGCTGATCGCCGCCGTGGGGTCGGAAGGATCCAACTCGAGCAGCCGCCGAGCGCCGTGCTGCGTGACCAGTTTGAGCGCCGCCTGCACCTCATCGCTCTCGGCGAGCGTCTGAGTCGCATCGGCGATGTTCTCGGCGAAATCCCGCAGCGTCTCGCTCAAAGCATCGGGGTCCGGGTCATTCGCCAGGCGACGCAGCGCTCCGTCAGCGCGCAGCTGTAGCGGCTGGTTTCGGTCTAGGACGAAGGCGCTAAGAAGCTCTCGGTCTGAGCGGGGGACACGAGCGCCGGACTTCGGGTACTCGATCCAGTGTTGTAGCTGTTCTTCGTCCGGGTCGTACTGCAGGCAATAGCGCAGCCGGATACCCAGCTCGGCGTCGTCGTTCTCATCTTCATCGGCAAGCTCGCCTGTCGTCGGACTGAGCAGTTCGAGCCGATCTTCCAGTACCTGCTCAGTCTCATCGGAGAGCCCGAGGAGGGAGATCTCGACCGATGTCAGCGGCGTTGACACCTCGTCGTTCTCTTCCCCATCGGGCGACGGCGGCTCAGGGAGCGGCCGGAACACGTCCCATTCGCTCGGCCGAGACATTACGCTCTTTGGCTCTAGAACGCGACGCAAGGCAGCGATGAGGTCTGACCTGCCAGCTCGTGGCTCGCCGACGACAACGACGTGTTCGCGCGGAACGAGCACTAACGACTCGAAACCTCTAAATCGTGTGATCTCAACCCGTGCGATCCGCATGATGATCTCCGTCGACTGTCCCACCGGGGGTGCCTTACGCACCCCCTTTGCAGACGCCCATGCGACCGCAACCTAGTCCAGTATCCCGCTGACCATGCCCGTGTCGGTGAGTTCGTGCGTGGTGTCGCCATCAGCGCGGGCTGAAACTACGTCCGTGCGTGTCACGCATCTGTGCGCCTGCTCGCGAAGACGTCCATGCACCGCCCGGCGTCCACACCGTCTTGCCGATCTTTGTCAGCGGCTGACCCAGCGCGTACAGCCGGACGGCATGCTGGGTCTGCTCGGGGGACACGCCGGATGCCTGGGTTGGCACACTGGG
The DNA here is from genome assembly GCA_041648495.1 of Patulibacter sp. Classification (GTDB taxonomy): domain Bacteria; phylum Actinomycetota; class Thermoleophilia; order Solirubrobacterales; family Solirubrobacteraceae; genus Patulibacter. The sequence continues at coordinate 1,476 of JBAZOW010000355.1, read as the reverse complement.
CCGCTTCAGGATGGCGATCACGGTCCGACGATGGATGCCGTACCACTCGGCCGGTTCGGTCATCAAGTCGCCAGCCCGGTACTGGGCGACCAGAGCTTCCTGTTCCGCGTTGCCCCGTCGTCGCTGCGACTGGGTAGGCGGCGGGGTGCATCCCCGCACGAGCGGTAGGTCTGGGCCATCTTGGGGAGGCAGGGCCTGGCTGCGCTCGTGGAGCGTCGCAGTATGTCACTGGGGTGCTCGACCACCCCCCCTCTTGCAGCGGCGTCGTCATCGTGTTCTTCCGCTCGCGCGCCTAAGCGGCCACCTCCTCTGCGGGTCGTTCGGCGGCGCGCAGCGAGCCCGAGAGGAGTGGATGGGTCGACCCGGCGCGGGCCCCAGGCGAGCCACGCGAGCTCGAGGCGAACTGGCTGAATCGGAGACAACTACCTGTCCGCCGCGTAAACCGGTTCGCGCACGCCGTGGGGTTCGGTTGGCGTAACTGGAAGTCTCCCAAAACGTCTCCACTTTGAGCGGGACCGAGCGGGATCGGGTAGGAATGGGAGGGCGCGAACAGGCGCGAAATGATCAGATTAGCGGGCAATATGGCAATCGAAGAGCAGGCAGGGGGTCGGGGGTTCGAGTCCCCCCAGATCCACCAAAACTCCCGCTCAGACGGGGGTTTTCGTGTTTTCCGGGCGCGTCGAACCTGCACCGTCTCCACGTTGCAGCTAAAAGGCTCGCCGCCTCGCTGGTTCCCCGGCCAACGTGTCCCGACTAGTCCCAAAGCGCACCTGTTGCCCCCCAGCCGCTCGACCCCAGCGTCAGCGCGGCCCTAGGGCGTGTCTGTTAATGCTTTCGTCCAGATCGTGATGGCGTGGAGGACCGCGGCGGCGCGGTAGGCGATGGCGAGTTTGTCGTAGCGGGTGGCGAGTCCGCGCCATTGCTTCAGCAGCGAGAAGCCGCGCTCGATGACGTTGCGGCCGCGGTAGTCGTCGGCGTCGAACGCGGGCGGCCTGCCGCCGCGTGACCCGCGCCGCTTGCGGTGGCCGGCCTGGTCCGCGGGCTCCGGGATGACGGCGGTGATGCCACGCCGTCGCAGCGTCGCGCGCGTCCCTCGTGAGGAGTAGGCCTTGTCGCCGCGCAACGCGTCGGGCCGGGTGCGGGGCCTGCCTGGCCCGCGGCGGGCGACGCGCAGCCGGTTCAGCAGCACCGGCAGCATCGGCGAATCGCCCGCCTGGCCCGCGGTGAGCTCGATCACCAGCGGCCGGCCCGCGCCGTCGACCAGGTGGTGGACCTTCGTCGTCAGCCCGCCGCGGGAGCGGCCGATCGCGTGATCAGGCGGCTCGACGCCCGGATTCTTGAAGTTCGACCCAGCCCCCTGTGTGGCGGGTGAGGCTCGTGGCGTGCTGGTGCGCGCGAGCGATCGTCGAGTCGACCGACACCGACCAGTCGATCAGCCCCCGCGCGTCCGCGTCCGCCAGCAGCCGCTCCAGCAGC
>JBAZOW010000354.1:0-3174 GCA_041648495.1 Patulibacter sp. | reverse complement strand
GACGCGGCGAGCGCGTTCGCGGCGGCCGCCCCCGGCGCTTCCGGTCCCGAGTCGTCCGGCGACGCACGGCCGCCGGTCGCGACGCCCCGCGACGCCGCGCGCCCGGTCGATCCGCCGATCCGGATCGGCCTGCTGACCGTCAGCACGTCCCGCGCCGACGGTCCGGCCGACGACCCCGGCAGCGTCGCCCTACGCGAGCTCGCCGCGGCGCTCGGTGCCCAGGTCGTCGTCGCCGATCGGGTCCGTGACGACCGGTCGGCGATCGGCGCGCGGATCGCGGCGTTCGCGGACGACGACGCGGTCGACGTGGTGCTGACCGCAGGCGGGACGGGGATGACCCTCGACGACGTGACCCCCGAGGCGACGCGCGACGTCTGCGACCGCCAGGTCCCCGGGATCGCCGAGGCGCTGCGCCAGGCGTCGCAGCAGCACACCCACGCCTGGCCGCTGTCGCGCGGCGTCGCGGCGGCGCGTGGCCGCACGTTGGTGGTCAACCTGCCCGGGTCGCCGAAGGCGGCGGCCGAGGCGCTCCCGGTGCTCGCGCCGGTGCTCGACCATGTGGTGCGGCTGCTGCGGCGGTAGCGGCCCGCCTGCTGCGGTGACCGCGGGCCGCGCACTGCCGTTCGTCCGCGACGCCGCGGACGGCGGACGATCAGCGCAGCGTCGCGCGCACCCGGACCGTCATCACGTCGCCGTCGACGGCGCCCTGCAGGCCGTCGATCCGCAGCGCCTCGTTCTGGAACAGCGTGATCCGGATCGCCGACGCGATCCCCGAGTCGCCGGCCGCCTCGAGCACCCCGCCGCGGGCCCGGACGACGATCGGGACCTCGGCCTTGGCGCCGAACAGCTCCAGCGACGCGCGCAGCCGCGGCTGGCCGTCGGGGTGCGGCGGCTCGGGGACGACCTCGGCCCCGGCCGGCAGCTCGGCGGCGAGCTCCGAGATCGTGATCCGGGCCGACGCCTCGACCCGGCCGCCGTCGAGCGTGGCCCGGACGTCGCGCAGCGGGATCGGGACCCCCTCGACGTTCAGCGTGCCGATCGTGATCCGGCCCTTGTCGATCTTCTTCGCCCGCTGCAGCAGCGACGTCAGGTCGTCGTCGTTCACCCGCAGGGTCGGGGTCACGACCCGCAGCTCGTCGACGTGTCCGAAGACCAGCTTCCACGCCGGCAGCGCCTTGATGTCGACCCGGGCCCGGTCGTCGCTGAGCTCCCCGCGGGCCACGCGCGACGCGATCGGCGGCAGCAGGAGCTGGCCGATCACGACCACGAGGACGAGCGCTCCGACCACGATGAACAGGTGGCGCCGGCGTATCCGGGCACGGAGCGTCTCCATTGCCGCCATCGTACGGACTCGGGGGCCCGATTCGGAATCGGTGACGTCTGGGCCGATCGGTGGGAATCGGCCGCACCGACACCTAGCGCGGAGCGAATCGGGTAGAAGAAGGGGGAACCCCGGGTCGGTCCCCCGAACCGACCCGACGAACGAACTCCCGGAGGATCCGTGCCCACCTACATCATGCTCAGCAGCCTCTCTCCCGATGGCGTGCAGACGATCAAGAACAACCCGCAGCGGATCCGCGAGGTGAACAAGGAGGTCGCGGCGCTGGGCGGCACGGTCAAGGCGCAGTGGGCGGTCCTCGGACGCTACGACTTCATCAACGTCGTCGAGGCCCCCGACGAGCAGACGATCGCCCGGATCTCGCTCGAGCTGTCCTCGCGCGGCACGACGAACTACGAGACGCTGACCGCGATCCCGATCGACGACTTCATCGCCGGGATCTAGTTACAAGAACCTGTTCTAAGGGCTACGGACTGAGCCGGGTCCAGCAGGGACCCGGCAGGCCCAAGGCCCGCGATTCACCGAGGCGACGACCGGCTTCTTACGCCTGGCACCCCGTTCAGCCACCCCAACTTCCGCCGAGGGTGGCTGCGGCAGACCGCGACCCGGTTCGATCTCCCATGAACCTCGACCTCACTTGACGAGGACGGACGCTGGTGGTGGCCGTCGGCGGGCTTTCGCTGCTTGCCGGTTGCGGCGGGTCGAGTGAGGCCGATGACATCGCCCAACAGTTCGGCGCCGAAGCGGCGGTGATCCAGGACTGTCGCGACGAGCTTTCGGTCAAGGTCGGTACCAGCAGAACGGCTGCGACAACTAGGCCGCACATATGCGCCGCTTCATTGCCATGATCGCGCTTGGGGTGCTGCCGCTTGCCGGGTGCGGCGGCGCCTCCGATTCGGTCACCGTGAGTGCGACAACGACCCGCGCGACGGTGGAGACCCAACCGATCCCGCCCGCGGAGAGCGACGCCCCGTACCGGTTCATCAAGCCGCCGCTAGTCGTGATGAGTCGGGCCGGATCGTCGTGGGCGAGCCCGCTGTTCAAGGTCATGGTGCGGGTGAAACCGCCGTTGCCGCGAAGAACCAACCCGAATCGCGCAAGCACGTTCTCCATGCGGCTTGATGGCGTTTCGCAGAGCGTCATGAGTCGCGAGAGCGACGAGTGCTATCAGGCGTGGTTCGATCGCTCGATGGCGGAAAGCGGCGGACCGCAGAATCCGCCGCCGGAGATCTTCGTACGCCCGAAGGTGGGCAAGAAGGTCATGGTCTCGGTCCTTTACCGCCCGGGACGCGGAGAGAAGTTCCGCTCGTTCTCGACGGAGGTAAAGATCCGCCGTCCTTCTCGGGCGCTGTGGGATGACTTCGATCGGCTAGGCCTGAAGCAGCAGGGCTGCAAGCTGCGCTGAGAAAGGGTTCGCTCGCTTGGCCGATACCCGAGCGAGCGAACCGCCCCGAGCTTCTCCGGCGCACCCGAAACCGCTCAGATACGCCTTGCCTCGCGTGAGCACGTACACGTCCTGATTCCCCAGCAACGCCGCCTGCCGATAGAAGCCGACCGCCCACCGCCCGGCGGTCGCTTCGAGGCGCCATTCGAGTAGGTAGTGCGCGTGACCCCACGTCGGGGCCTGCACGCCCCAGTCACCCGCGGTGCCGGACGAATCGAACCACCACGCACGGCGCGCAGACAGGGCTCGTTGCGCTTCGAGAACGTGCTCGTCGCTCAAGCTGAAGCGACCATCTGTCTCACGGTGCACCCGCTGGTAGAGGCCGAGCGAGTACGCGCCCACGTGCGGCGTCATGCTCGTCGTCCCTGATCCCGGACGGACGGCTCGGCTG
>JBAZOW010000353.1:0-3196 GCA_041648495.1 Patulibacter sp. | reverse complement strand
GGCCTGGTCACCTGGCGGCGGGACATGCTGCGGTCCGAGAACCGGATCGACTCGCTGCTCTCGCGCGAGGCGATCTTCCTGGTCGGCAACGTGATCCTGGTCCTGCTGGTGATCGTGATCGTCTGGGGCACCTTCTTCCCGCTGATCGGCGAGCTGCTGACCGGCGAGCAGCGCCCGCTCGAGTCGTCGACCTGGGGTACCTGGGTCGGACCGCTGGCCCTGTTCCTGGTCGCGCTGATGGCGCTCGGGCCGCTGGCCTCGTGGCGCAAGACGACGGCGTCGCACGCCTGGCGTCAGGTCCGCGTGCCGCTGCTGGTCGCCGTGCTCTGCCTGATCGTCTCGATCGTGCTCGGCTCGACCGGCAAGCTCTCGGCGTGGCTGGCGGTCTTCCTCGGCGGTCTCGTCTTCGGCGCGGTCGGGCAGGAGCTGTTCCGCGGCGTCCGCGCCCGGCGGATCGCCCATCGCGAGGCGGTACCGGTCGCGCTGGTCCGCCTGGTCAACCGCAACCGTCGCCGCTACGGCGGCTACCTGGTCCACGTCGGCTTCGCGCTCGTGGTGATCGGCGTGGCGCTCAGCTCGGCGTTCAAGGAGAACCAGCGGATCCACGCCAACGTCGGCGACCGGTTCCAGGCCGGCGGCTACGAGCTGCGGTACGAGGACGCGTTCGGCGACTGGAAGATCGTCAAGGAGCGGCTGCACTCGATCACCTTCGGCGCCAAGGTCGGCGTGTACAAGGACGGCAAGCGGCTGCGGACGATCCGGCCGACGCGCGACTACTACCCCAACGCGGGCCCGGGGTCGGGGCCGGTCAGCCGGCTGTTCGACGAGGCGACGACCGAGGTCGCGCTCGACGCCGGCCTGACCCGGGACATCTGGGTCGCGATGCAGCCCGACGGCGACGCGCTGGCCGAGCAGATCCTCGCGCTCGACAAGCAGCTGGAGGGCGCCGAGGCGCCCTACGCCCAAGGGCCCGTGATGGCGATCGGGCTGGCCCAGCTCTACGGCGAGCGGCCGACGTCGGTGACCTTCCAGGTGATCGTGTCGCCGCTGGTGAGCTGGATCTGGATCGGCGCGATCCTGATGGCGCTCGGCGCGCTGCTGGCGATGTGGCCGGTCCGCGGCCGCGGCGATCGTACGGTCCGGGGACGCAACGCCGCGCGGGTGGTCCAGGACCTCGGGCGGACCCGGGGTGGACGCCGGGGGACCGGAGTGGCCTCGACGCCCGACGGCACGGTCGGGACCGGAACGGTCGACCGGTCGACGGGCACGGACTCCGGCGGCTTCGACGGCGGCGGGTCGTTCGGTGGCGGCGACGGGGGAGGTGGCTGATCGTGGAGCCCTGGGTGATGCTGGTGATCCTCGCGGTGATGGCGTTCGCGCTGTTCGCGCTGTCGCAGCCGTTCTGGCCGGGCCAGGAGGAACGGCTGCAGGACCGCGACGCGCTGCTGCGCGCGGACCTCGAAGCGGCGAAGGTCGCGAAGTACCGCGAGATCCGCGACGCCGAGTTGGATCACCAGACCGGCAAGCTGTCCGAGGACGATTGGAAGACGATCGATCGACGCCTGCGGGCCGACGCGGTCACGATCCTCGACCGGATCGACGACCTGGGGGATGGCACGACCCCCGCGTCCGCGACGGACGCTAGGCTGTAGCGACCATGACGGTCGTTCTCTCGGTGCTGCAAGTAGCCGTCTCGGTGCTGTTGATCGGTCTGATCCTCATGCACTCGGGCAAGGATGCCGGGCTCTCCGGAGCCTTCGGCGTGGGTTCGGGCACCGGTCCGCTGGGGGGCGGCTCCAACACGGAGCGCAACCTCAACCGCTGGACCATCTTCTTCGCGATCGTGTTCGTGGTGAACACGATCGTCCTGATCAAGATCTAGGCATCGCGCCGCGGGCGCACGGCTGATGGGGACCGGACGGCGGGGGATGTCACGCCGCACGGCCCTGGCCTGTGGTGCCGCCGTCGTGGCGGGCGCGAGCGCGTTCGGCCTGCACGCCGCGATCCCCGACCCGCCGATGCCGTCGCCGCCGACCCCACGGGCGGCGCAGGACCTTCCCGACGCACCCGGCACCGTGCGACTGGCGGTCGACGACCGCGCCGACGCCCCGGCGAGCGTGCTGACGCCGGTTCCGGGCACGCGCGAGCTGCTGTGGGCCGACAAGGGCACCGGCACGGTTCGGCGCGGGCGGCTCGCCGGCAACGGCGTCGATCGCGGTGAGGTGATCGCCGACCTCGACGTGGCTCGCGGATCCGCCGGAGGCGTCCGGGGGCTGGCCGTGACCCGGGACGGTCGGATCTTCGCCTCGTTCGTGCGCGGACGCGACCAGCGGTTGGTCGTCGCCGAGATCGACGTCGCCAAGCCGCGGATCGTCTGGCGCGGACCGCGGGTGGGCCGACGCCTGACCGGCGGGGGACTCGCGGCGCTCGAGGGCGGTCGGCTGGTGCTCGGCGTCGGCGATCAGGGCCGGGACATCGCCGCGGCGGACGAGCGCAGCATCCTCGGTCGGGTGGTGACGCTCGATCCCGACGGGCCGTCCGACCAGACGCCGCGGAGGCGCTCGCGCGGGTGGCACGATCCGACGGCGCTGGCCGTCGGTCGCGCCGGACACGTCTGGGTCGCGGACCGGGCGTTCGGCGACGACGCGGAGCGGCTCGGCCGGGCGGATCGGCCGCGGGCGGGAGCGGTGCGCAGTCCGTTCCGCCGCAGCCCGAGCGCGTTGGCGGTCGGGGATCGCGGTCTGATGTTGCTGGTCTGCGGCCGACGCTCGGGGCGGATCGACCGCACGGCGCTGCGCGGTGTCGTCGCGGGCAGCGAGCCCGAGGTCCTGCGCGCCCGCTGCCGCCACGGGATCGCCGTGGTCGATGGCCGGGTCTACGTGTCGAGCGACGACGGGCGGATCCGCACGGTCGGCACGGTCGCCGAGCTGCGACGGGCGGACCCGATCGACGACGACGGTGGCGACGCCGATCAGGATCCGGCCCCGGGTGGCGGCGGGCGCTGACCCGGGCGTATCGGGCCGTTCCTCGGCGTCACGGTCTACGGTCGTCAGGACCGCTCCGCGAGCGGCAATCGTGCACGATGTCCCGCGAGATCCGGCGACTTCGTGCAGAAGCGAGGTTTTGTCTGTGGAACTATTGTCCGCAGCAGCGCACGATGAAGCGCCTTGGAACCTCGTCAGCAGTTCGCGGCCAA
>JBAZOW010000352.1:0-3210 GCA_041648495.1 Patulibacter sp. | reverse complement strand
CGACCCGCACGAAGCCGACGAGGCCCCCCGCGGCCGAGACGGCGGACGCGGCGACCGGCGGGACGTCCGCCGTCGCCGCGACCTCGGCGAAGCGCTCGTGGCCGTGGTCGGCCGCCTCCCGCCAGGCCACCACGCGCACGTCGTCCCCGGCCTCGGCGCGCACCGACGCGAGCGTCGCGTCCAGCGCCTCGGCGTCCGTCGTCGCGCCGGGCAGCAGCACCACCGTCAGTCCGTCTGCGCTCACAGGGCCTCCATCGCCTTCTCGCTGATGATCCGTTCGTAGCCGTCGAGCACGCGCGTGGCGATCCGCCCGCGGTCGAGGTGCTCGGCGGCGATCGACGCGTTGCGCGCCGCGGCGCGATCCACCAGCGCGTCGTCGGTGATCGCCCGTTGCAGCGCCGCGGTCACCGCGTCGACGTCACGCGGGTCGACGAACAGCGCGCCGACGCCGTCCGGGGTCAGCTCGTAGCCGCACGATCCGTGGCCCTGGACCGGCATCGAGCCCATCGTCAGGGCCTCGACGAACGACATGCTGAGCCCGTCGGTCCGGTTGAGCCCGAGCGACACGCGCGAGCGTCCGTGCATCGCCAGGATCTGCGCGTGCGACGATCCGAGCGTGTCGCCGTCGGACATGTGGGTGTAGCGCATGCCCGTCGCGGCGGCCAGCTCCCGCGTCCGCTCGATCACCGGGGGCTCCATCTGGTACCCGCAGAGCTCCCAGCCCTGCAGCAACGGCGCGCAGCGCTCGATCGCGGCCAGGCCGACGTCCGCACGCCCGTGCTCGCCGACGACGCCCTTCAACGCGATCGCGCGCCGCGCCGAGGTGGGGCCCGGAGTCCGCAGCTCGGCGACCTGCCGCGGATCGATGCCGCCCGCCACCGCCCACACGCCCAGCACCTCGCCCCGGAAGCCGAACGCGCGCGCCAGCGCCACGTCGCGGTGACACTCGGCGGAGTAGTAGTCGCACGCCGCCAGGACCTCGCGCAGGTGCGGCACCACGTTGGGCGAGCGACCGTTCCAGAAGATGTCGCTGCCCCAGTTCGTCACCAGCCACGGGGCGTCGAACCCGTCCAGCCGTTGGCGGGTCCGGTGGACGACCGTGCCGGTGATCGCCAGCTCGTGGGAGTGGATCACGTCCGGCCGCAGCTGCTCGATGACCCGGGCCAGGTGGGCGGACCGTCCCTCGATCCCGGTGCCTCGCTGCGGATCCGGCACCACGGTGACCCGGGGCGACAGGGTCACCGCGGACTCGCGCTCCAGATGGAGCGTCATCGGCGTGTCGTACCCGGGGTTCGGCTTCGACCCCGGTAGCGCGTCGAAGAGGTGCAGATCCCACTCCGCGCCCTTCAGGAGGTCCAGGTACCGGACCAGGTGGACGCTGGTGACGAAGCCGACGATCAGCAGCCGTGGGCGGCGGGGCGCGTCCTGCTCCGCGGTTCCGGACCGGCTCAAGCGCGCGGCGTTCGGTCGTCTGGGCAGCCCATCGCCAGAGAACGTACCGGTTGACGCGACGGCGCCGATCGCCGGCGTCCGCCGTTCGTCGGCGACGTTCGAGGGCGCGAGCGCCACCCCGTGCGTGCGACGTATTCCCCGGGGACGCGTCGCAAGTCACGTGCGGATCGCGGGTACGATGGCTGTGTGACGCATGTCTCCGACGCCGCCACGCCCCGTTCCGCCGTCACCCGGGCGCTCCGTCGGGTTCGTTCCGCACGCCCGTTCGCGCGCACCGCACGGCCCGACCGCCTGACCTGCGTCCTGGGCGACCTGCAGGTCGGTGGTGTCGCCCGCCTCTACACCGACCTGCTGACCCAACTCGTCCGCGACGGACGCGTCTGCCGCATCGTCGCCCCCGACGGACCCCTCCGCGACGAGCTCGTCGAACGACGGATCGAATGGGAACCGATCGACTGGGACGGCCCCCGCCTCAACAGCCTCCGCCACCTCCACGCCCTCCTCGAACCCGGCGAACCCACCATCGTCGTCGCCGACCCGCGAACCTCCCACGTCATCGCGTCGGCGGCGTCGCGGGGGCCGGTGGTCTGTGCGTTCCACACCACCGCCGACCTGATGGACGCCTGGCTCGGGGAGCGCCCGATGCAGCGGCTCGCCGACGTGGTCCGCAGCCTCCAGGCCGCCCGGGGCCTCGAGGTCCTGACGATCGGCGAGCAGTACCGGGCGACCTACGTCGAGCGTTTCGACTGGGATCCGGACGCGGTGACCGTCCTGCCGCCGGCGATCGACGTCGAGGCGTTCCCGTACGCCGACCCACCGGTCGACCCGGACCTGATCGTCTGCGTGGCGCGACTCTCGCCCGAGAAGCACGCGCACGTCCGCAACGCGATCAAGCTCGTCCACGCCGGGCGCGCCACCGGGCGCGATGCGCGCCTCGAGTTCTACGGCGACGGGCCCTGGCGGGCCGAGGCCGAGGCGCTCTGCGCGGAGCGGCTCCCGGCGGGCAGCTTCACGTTCCACGGCGCGACCCGTCGTCCCGCGGCGGCGTTGCGGAGTGCCGGCCTCGTCGTGGCGACCGGCCTGACCGCGCTCGAGGCCGCGTGCATCGGCCGCCGGGTGGTGATCTCCCGCAACATTCCGGAGGACGTCCTCGGCCCGGTGTTCACCACCGAGCACTTCGACCTGCTCGCCGACTACGCGTTCGGCGGCCGGTTCCTGCCGCTCACGATGCCGGTCGACGAGGCCTGGGACACGCTCGACCGCGTCCGACCGGAGGACCTCCGCGCCGTGCGGGAACGCGTCCTCGCGGAGCACTCGCTCCCCACCGCGGCGCGAGTCCTGGCCGACGTGGCCGATCGCGCGGCGCCCCGCCCGCCGCAACAGGAGCTGCGGACCGCCGCCGAGCTCGCCGCGTCGCTGCAGGACGAGCTGCGCGACAGCCGCCGGGTCGCCGACGAGATCTGGGCGTCGCGACTGCAGCTGCAGGACGAGCTCGACATGTTGCAGGCCGAGAGACGTTCGACCGTCGAGTGAGCGCCGTGCCCGAGCCGTCGCGTCTGTCCCGTGTCCGTCACCGCGCCGCGCGCTCGGTGGGTCGTGACCGGCCGCCCCGGCGCCGCCTCACGTGCGTCCTCGGTGACCTGCAGGTCGGCGGTGTCGCCCGCCTCTACACCGACCTGCTGACCCAACTCGTCCGCGACGGACGCGTCTGCCGCATCGTCGCCCCCGACGGACCCCTCCGCGACGAGCTCGTCGAAC
>JBAZOW010000351.1:0-3243 GCA_041648495.1 Patulibacter sp. | reverse complement strand
GGACCTCGGCGCCCGGGTCGAACAGCAGCCGGCTGATCAGCTGGGTCGACTCCAGGCTGGCGCCGCCGCCTCTGGCGTCGATTCCGTAGCGGGCCGCGGACGCCTCGCCCTCGGCGATCTCCTGGTTGACCTCGTCCCGGGCGCGTTGACCGGCCGCCGTGACCTGCGCCTGATTCTTGCCGGCCTTCTTGGCAGCCGCCTCGGCCTCGGCAGGGGCGCTGGTCAGCCTCTGGATGAGCTCGCCGGCCGCCGCGCTGATCTCCGCGTTGATCGCCTCGACCCCGGTCGTCGCGAACGTCCCCGGGCCGTAGACCACCTTCGCCGGCTTGGCCTTCGCCAGCGCCGCACAGGGGCCGTCGTCACCGCCGGGCAGCGGCTCGTCGTCGGGGACCGTCCCCGCCAGGCACTGCTCGAACAGCGCCAGCGTCTTCAGGTCCTTCGTCAGGCCGATGTCGGCGGCCGACTGGCGGACGAGCACGAGGATCGTCTCGTCGCCGAACCGCTCGGCCGCGTCCCGCTCCGCCTGGTAGGCGGGCGAGCCGGTGCCGACCACGGTCCGCACGGCCGCGGACGTGCCCAGCTGGGTCAGTCCGAAGACCGACAGCGCCAGCACGAGCACCGCCAGCACTCCCACGCCACGCGGGTGGCGCAGGCACCGATCGACCAGCCACATCACCCGCTCAGGCTAGATCAATCGTGGTGCTGGACGATCAGTTCATGCCCAGCGGTCCGCGGGCGGCGCCCGCGAGGAACTGGCTGACGAAGGCGTTCTCCGAGTTGAAGAGCTCCTCCGCCGGACCCGCTTCGACGATCCGGCCGCGCCACATCACGTTGATGTACTGCGACACGCGGCGGGCGGTCATGATGTCGTGCGTCACGATCGTGAACGCGGGCAGGTGCTCGCGCTTCTCGGCGGTCGCCCGCTCCATCGTGTCGGCGTGGATCTCCTTGATCAGCTCGCCGAGCAGGGCGGTACGGACCGGGTCCAGACCGGAGTCCGGCTCGTCGAAGAGCACGATCGAGGGATCGAGCACCAGCGCCCGGGCGAAGCCGGCGCGCTTGCGCATGCCGCCGGAGAGCTCGTTCGGGAACTTGTCGTCGGCCGCGCCCAGGCCGACCTCGCCGAGCCGCTGGTCGACGATCTTGCGAACGTCCTCCTCGGCCTTGTCCGTGTGCTGCCGGAGCGGGAACGCCGTGTTGTCGAAGACGTTCATCGAACCGAACAGCGCGCCGTCCTGGAACAGCACGCCGAACTTCTTGCGCATCTCCAGCAGCGGGGCGAGCTCCATCGTGGGCACGGACTCGCCGTGGACCAGCACGTCGCCCTGGTCGGGGTAGAGCAGCCCGACCATGTGCTTGATGCAGACGGACTTGCCCGTACCGGACGGCCCGAGGATCATCGAGATCAGGCCCTCGGGCAGGCCCATGTTGAGCCCGCGGAGGATCTCGTTGCGACCGAACGCCTTGTGCGTGTCGATGAACTCGACCGCGTCGGGCATGCCGGTCGGGCGGCGCAGCCCCGTGTGCCAGCGGTACTCGTCGTCGGGATCCTCGACCGCCGGCTCGCTCACGACCCGGACGCCGCGGTCCGCGGCGGCCGGCTGGGTCGCCGTCGGCTCGAGCTCCGACCCGGGGGTCGGATCCGCGCCGGCGTCACCCTCGGGCCACGCCCAGTCCGAGCTCGTGACGGGCTCGTCGGCCTTGTGCTGATCGTCCGGGCCGTGTCCGGGGGGATTCGACGCCATGATTCCTAGCCTCCGATCGGGACGCGCGGGTTGGCGCCCCAGAAGATCTGTGTTCCGAGCATGCCGATGATGTGGACCATGATCAGGTTCACGACCATCGATTTCGCCGTCGCCGTGCCCACGCCGACCGGGCCGCCGCTGGCGTTGTAGCCGTAGTAGCAGCCGACGAGCACGATCACCGTCCCCGACGCCATCGCCTTGATCATGCTGTAGAGCAGATCGAGTGGCGTCTGGAACATCCAGAAGATCATCAGGTAGCCGCCCGGCGAGACGTCCCCGATCTGCACGACCGCCGCCAGGTAACTGGCGTAGAAGCCGGCCCCGATGCCGATCACGTAGACGAACGGCAGCACCAGCCAGGCCGCGACGAGCTTCGTCGCGCAGAGGAAGAGGATCGAGTCGAAGCCCATGACCTCGAGCGCGTCGATCTCCTCGGAGATCCGCATCGAGCCCAGCTCGGCCACGATGCCGGTCCCGACCTTGGCGGCCATCATGTAGCCGAAGAGATACGGGACGAGCTCGCGGAGGTCGCACCAGGCGGCGAAGAAGCCCGCGTAGCCCGGCGAGCCGACCGACCGCAGCAGGTACGCGCCCTGGAGGCCGCACTGCAGGCCGATGATGAAGATCAGCCCCCAGATCACCAGCGTCGAGCCGGTGATCAGGACGCCCGCCTGGCGCAGCGTCTCGCCGCTGAAGCGCAGCACGCGCAGCGTGAAGATCCGGCGCAGGATCTCGCCGAAGAACTTGCCCTGATCGCCGAGCGCGCCGACGACCTCCTTCGGCTGTTCCAGCCAGGAGCTCATCGCAGCACCAGCATGTTCGGGTTGGTGGCCAACAGCGTTTGGGTGAAGACGTAGTTGAAGCCGAAGACGGCCAGGAACGTGATCACGACCGCTTGGTTGACGGCGCGTCCCACGCCCTCCGCCCCGCCCTTGGCGGTCATCCCCTTGTAGCAGCAGATCACGGCGATGATCGCGCCGAACATCGTGCACTTGACGAACGAGCCCCAGACGTCGGTGACCGACGCGTTGTTGAAGAACGTCGCCCAGAAGGGACCGAGCGCGGCACCGTTGACGAGGGTCGCGAAGACGCCGCCCGTGATGCCGGCGATCACCGCGTAGATGTTGAACAGCCCGGTCACCAGCATCAGCGCCAGGAACCGCGGCACCACCAGGCTCTTGATCGGGTCGACCCCGAGCACCTGGAGGGCGTCGAGCTCCTCGCGGATCTTGCGCGCGCCGAGGTCGGCGGTGATCGCCGTGCCGGCCACGCCGGCCACCACGATCGCTGTCACGTCGGGCCCCAGCTCGCGCAGCGTGGCGATGATGAAGAAGCCACCCAGGCGGTCGAGCGAGCCGAAGAGGACGAGGAAGTTCGCGGCCTGCAGGCCCGGAGCGCCGAAGCCGATCGCGACCGACGAGATCAGCAGCGGGAACCAGATCAGCCGCAGGGCGAAGAGGAACTGCTGGACGAACTCGTCACCGTACGAGTACGGCGG
>JBAZOW010000350.1:0-3248 GCA_041648495.1 Patulibacter sp. | reverse complement strand
GTCGCCGAGCCGCGGGGTCGCGGCGTGCGCAGCGGTGCCGTCGGCGTGCAGGGCGAACCGCAGCGGCCCCTTCTCGCCGGTGCAGATCCCGTAGTGGCGCTGGCCGCGGAACGTCAGCGGTGCGCCACCGCCCTCGTTGAGGAGCAGGTCGCAGCGCGCCAGGTCGGGGTGGTTGGCGCAGATCCAGACCGCGCCCTCCGATCCGCCGGTCTCCTCGTCGACGACCACGAAGACCTTCAGCGACCCCCGGGCGGGCCGCCAGCCGGAGCGCGCCAGCTCGAGCGCGGCCCAGACCTCGGCGGCGGTCTGGGACTTCATGTCGATCGCGCCGCGGCCCCAGATCTCGCCCTCGACCAGGTCGCCCGACCACGGGTCGTGCTGCCAGTCCTCGGGGGCGGCGAGCACCGTGTCGACGTGCGACAGCAGCCCCAGGACCGGTCCGGCCGCGGCGGCGCTCGGGTCGTCCGCGCGCAGCTCGGCGACCAGGTTCGGCCGCTCCGGCGTGTTGCCGACCAGCGTGACCGCGAATCCGGCCTCCTCCAGCAGCCCGGCGAGGAACTCGTTCGCTTCGCGCTCGTTGCCCGGCGGGTTGACCGTGTTGAACCGGATCAGCCGCTGGAGCAGCTCGGTCGGGGAACGGGGCGCGGGGTCGGAGCTGGTCACGTTCCCGAGGCTATCGGTGGCGACCCCGATTGTCAGGCCCGACGATGCGTCGGTCGGGCCGGCGTGCACGATCAATCGACCGGGGCGGGACGTCCGTGCGGGGTCCAGGCCACGGTCGACGGCAGCACCCGCCAGAGCACGGTGCGCGACCAGGTGCCGACGGCGGCGACGGCCAGGTCACGACCCGGGTTCCACGGCAGGCCGAAGCCGCGACGGACGTTCGGCGGCAGCAGCGACGTCGTGACGTCGTTGACGAGCTTGAGCGCGGGACGCAGGTGCAGCGGCACCGGCGGGTGCATCACGATCCGCCGCCCGGCGTCGCGGGCGTCGGGCACGACTTCGATCTTGTCCGAGGCGAGCGTCTCGGCGATGTAGGCGTCGAACTGCCCGATCGTCGCCGGCATGTCGTCGGGCCGCAGGCCGAACAGCTCGCCGACCACGCGGTAGTCGCGCCAGAACGCTGAGCGCTCCTCCGGTCGCAGCGGGCGGACGAAGCGGTCGTGGACGACCATCGCCGAGTCGACCAGCGTCGCGAGGATCCACAGCAGCAGCTCGGGGTCGTCGGCGCGCCACGGCGTTCCCGCGGGCCAGGGCCCCGAGGCGGTCTCGGTCACGCCGTGGACCTGCGCGTGGATCCCGCGGACGCGACGGCCCATCGCCTCGGCGTCGTCGGCGCTGCCGAAGACCGCGGTCGCCATCGCCTCGGCGGTCCGCTGCAGGCGCGGGTAGGCGTCGGCGGGCTCCTTCGCGGCGGTCGATCCCCAGAAGCCGACGAAGGCGAGCGGGTGGCTGGCCTGCATCAGCAGGGTTCGCGGCCCGTGGAGCGCGACGACGCGCTCGCGGTGGACCCGGCGGATCATCGAGTGGTCGTCGAACAGCCCGACCTCGCTGGCGTGCGGACGCGTCATCGTGCCGGTCGACGTCGCGGCGGGCTCGCGGGCGCCGTCGTACTCGGCGGCGGAGGCGTCGTGCGGCGGGAGGTCGTTCGAGGTGTGCACGGGCAAGCAGCTTTCGGGGCGGTAGACCGAGCGTACCCGGGTGTCCCCATCGGCACGCCCCCTTCGGCCGTGCGATCCTCCGAACCGTGGATCGGCTGTTCACCCCCGACCCGGACGACGGCTCGCCGACGACCACCGACGCGCCCCGCGCCGACGCCCCGCTGGCCGCCCGGATGCGGCCGCGGACGGTCGACGACGTGGTCGGCCAGGACGAGCTGCTGGCGCCGGGGCGCCCGCTGCGCGCGGCGATCGACGCCGTCGTCCCGCACGCGATGCTGCTGACCGGTCCGCCGGGCTCGGGCAAGACCACGCTCTCGCGGATCATCGCCGCGGCGGCCGGCGCGGCGGTCGAGGCGCTCCAGGCGGTCGACGCGGGCAAGGCCGAGGTCCGGGCCGCGTTGCAGCGCGCTCGTGAGCGGCGTGAGGCGTCCGACACGCCGACGGTGCTGTTCATCGACGAGATCCACCGCTTCAACCGCACCCAGCAGGACGCGCTGCTGCCCGCGGTCGAGGAGGGCCTGGTGATCCTGATCGCCGCGACGACCGAGCCCGCGTGGGCGGCGGTCAGTCCGGCGCTGCGCTCGCGGCTGCGGGTCTACCGGCTGCGCGCGCTGGAGGAGCAGGACGTGCTGGTGCTGCTGCGCCGCGCGATCGAACGCGAGGCGCTCGGGCCGGAGGTCACGGCGGACGACGACGCGCTGGAGCTGCTGGCGACCCGCAGCGCCGGCGACGCCCGGACCGCGCTCGGCGCGCTCGAGGCCGCGACGGCACTGGCCCGTACCGCGCTCGCCACGCTGACCGGGGACGCCGAGGACGACGCGCGACGGCCCGGCCGCGGCGGTCCCACCGACGTCGGGAGCGGGGACGTCGACCGTCGGGGCGCGGACGCCGACGCGCGACGCCCCCGCGAAGCCGCCGATTCCGCCGGTGACGCCGCAACCTCCGGCCCGGTCCACCCGATCCGGATCACGGTCCACCAGGCCGGAGCCGCGCTCGACCGGGCGATCGTGACCGCCGGGCCGGACCAGCCGCACGACCTGCTGTCGGCCTACATCAAGTCGATCCGCGGTAGCGATCCCGACGCCGCCGTCTACTACCTGGCGGGGATGCTCGCGGCGGGCGAGGACCCGCGGACGGTCGCGCGACGGCTCGTGGTCTCGGCCAGCGAGGACATCGGCCTGGCCGACCCGCAGGCGCTGCCGCTGGCGATCGCCGCGGCCGAGGTCGTCGACCGCGTCGGCATGCCCGAGTGCCGGATCGCGCTGTCGCACGCGACGATCCGGCTGGCCTTGGCGGGCAAGAGCAGCACCGCCTACCGGGCGATCGACGCCGCGCTGGCCCAGATCGAGCAGCACGGCGCCGCGATCCCGCCGCCGTACCTGCGCGGCAAGATCAGCGAGGGCGCGGATCCGGGGGCCTACGACTACCCGCACACCAACCCGGGCGGGGTCAGCGACCAGGAGCTGATGCCGCCGGGACTGGAGAGCACCCGGTTCGTTGCGCCCGCGCCGCACGAGGCCGGCCTGCAGGGCCGCCTCGACGAGATGCGCCGGGCGCGCGGCCGCAAGGACTAGCGGTCGGCCGGCG
>JBAZOW010000349.1:0-3255 GCA_041648495.1 Patulibacter sp. | reverse complement strand
CGATCCGGCGACGGGCGAACCGGTGGGAACGGTCATGGTCGCCGACGAGGATGCGGTCCGCGACGCCGTCGGGCGCGTATCCGCGGCGGGCCCCCGCTGGGCGCGCACGCCGCTCGAGGAGCGCGCCGTTGTCCTCCGTCGGTGGGCGAGGTCGTTGGAGGAGCACGCCGGAGAGCTCGCGCTGCTGCTGACCCGCGAGACCGGAGCGCTGTTGAACGACGCTCACGGTCAGGTCGATGCGGCGGTCGAGGCGATCGAGCGCTACGCCGTGCTCGGGCCGCTTCAGCGCGACCGACGGCCGGTCGACGGCGAGACGATCGAACGCGCCCCCCGCGGCGTGGTCGCCGTGCTGCTGCCGTGGCGAGATCCGGTCGCCCTGGGCTGCGCGCAGCTCGCGGCATGCCTCGTCACGGGCAACACCGTCGTCGTCAAGCCGTCGGGACGCGCGCCGTTGTCGGTCGAGCGGGCCGTGCGCCTGCTCGCCGCTCCGACCGACGTCGTGGCGCTGGTGCACGGTGGAGCACGGACCGGGGACTGCCTCGTGACCGACCTCGACGTCGGGATGGTGCTGCACACCGGATCGGTCGAGACCGGACGGGCGATCGCGGCCTCGTGCTCGACCCGCCTCAACGCTGCGGTCACCGAGCGCGGCGGCAAGGGGGCGGTGGTCGTCGACCGGGGCGTCGATCCGGAGGCCGCCGCGATCCACGCCGCGGCTGCGGCGTTCTCGCACGCGGGGCAGCTGTGCGGATCGGTCGACCGGTTGCTGGTGCACCGGACCGTCCACGACCGGTTCCTCGGCGCGTTGCTCAGCCGTGCGGAACGCCTGCGCAGCGGATCCGGGGTCGAGCGCAGCTCGACGCTGGCGCCGTTGGTCGACGCGCGCCAACGGGCCGCGGTCCACGGCCAGGTGATGGCGGCCATCGCCGGTGGAGCGCAGCTGTTGACGGGCGGCACGCTGCCTCCCGGCCCCGGATGCTTCTATCCGCCGACCGTGCTCGGCGGGGTGAATCCTTCGATGGCCGTGTGGTCGCAGAAGAGCCTGGGTCCGATCGCCGCGATCAAGCCGTTCGACGACTTCGACGCCGCGCTGGGGTCCGCGGCGGACGGCGGACTCCGGGGCGCCGTGACCGTCCTCACGACCGACGCCGACCGGGCCGGCCGCGCGTCCCGCGAGTTCGATTTCGGCACGGTAGATCCGCGGGCGTTCCCCGCCGGAACGTCCGGAATCGCGATCGAGTGGTTGCGGCAGCCCGGGACGGGGATGGGCTACGGCCCCGAGCTGCTCGACGAGCTGACCCGCTGGCGCGTGGCTCGTCGTCCGGCGTAGCGACCGGCGGGCAGGCGCGGCGCCGGTCGGCGAGCGGCCACGCCGGCCGCAGGTGCACGTTTATCTGGATGCGCAGGGGGCAAGCGACCGGCAACCCCCGAGCCCCAGGAGACCGCATGATTCTGCGTATCGACCGTTGGCTGGCCGAGCTGCCGCCGCCCTCCGACCCCGACCCCGCCGGTGCGGCGGTGGTGCAGGAGCTGATGGGCGGGAAGTTCGGCGAGATGTCGACCTTCCTCAACTACACGTTCCAGTCGTTCAACTTCCGTGAGCGCAAGAGCGCCCGGCCGTTCTTCGACCTGATCTCGAACATCGCCGCCGAGGAGTTCGGGCACATCGAGCTGGTCGCGGCCGCGATCAACTCGATGCTGACCGACGACAAGAGCATCAAGGACGAGCTGAGCGTGCAGAAGTCGCCGCTGCTCGGCCTGCCCGGGATCCCCGGGAACCCGCACCACTACGTCAACGGCGGCAAGGGCGCCTTGCCCCAGGACTCGCGGGGGCTGCCCTGGACCGGCGACAACGTGTTCTCGTCCGGCGACCTGCTGTCGGACCTGGTCCACAACTACTTCCTCGAGACCGGCGCCCGATCGGGCAAGCTGCGGGTCTACGAGGCGGTCGACCACCCCGCGGCCCGGGCGCTGACCGGTTATCTGCTGGTCCGGGGAGGCGTCCACCAGGTCGCCTACGCGCGAGCCGTCGAGAACCTGACCGGCGCCGACCTGACCAAGCTGTTCCCCGGCCCGCGGGTCCCCTCGGACGCGATCAAGGAGTCGCAGCCGTACATCGAGAAGGGCGATCACCGTCGCCTGTACCGGTTCTCGCCCAACGACTACCGCGAGCTGGCCGCGGTCTTCAACGGCAACCATCCCGAGACCGGCGAGCCGCTGGAGATCGTCGACGAGGACCCGGATCAGCGGCCCGAGCCGCTCGACCTGCCGGCCCAGAACGACGTCTTCGCCCCGGGCTACTCGACCGAGGAGATCGCCGAGATCGCCGAGAAGCTGCGCAAGCAGGCCGGGCTCTGACCCGGTGAGGCAACGCCCCTGGATCGCCGCGCTGCGGTACGATCCTCGGGCTTCGGGGAGTGGCGCAGTCTGGTAGCGCACCCGGCTGGGGGCCGGGCGGTCGCAGGTTCAAATCCTGTCTCCCCGACTACGAAGCACGCAGGACCGACGGCCCGCCTCTGGCGGGCCGTTTGCGTTCTTGCCTACACCCTTGTGTACAGGCGGATCCGGGCGCTGCTCCGCGAGGGGCCGCCCGCGGATCCGCTCGTTCCACGGCTCGCGCTCAGTGACTAGACCTCGAACTCGGCCCGCAGGATCTCTTCCTGATCGTCACCCAGACGCAGCCGAACGCGCCGTCCAAGCAGCTGCGCTCGAATGCCCAGTTGTTCGATGGGGACCGAGTGATTTGCGGCGACGAGGCCAACTTCCGTTTCCCAGGCCCAGCCATCGAGCTCACTCTCTTGCGGGTCGCCGAGCACGACCCACACTGCACTGACGACGTACGAACCGCTCCAATACGCGCCAATCAGATGTCCGACCTTCCAGCTGGGCCTACCGAGCGGTTGGCCACGCTTGGTGAGCTTCGGGCTGCCATCGTCGTTGACGCTCAATGGCTCGAGGAACGACGTCGTCGTACCGACAGCGGGCAAGTCCGCGGGGTCGTTGATGGGCGAGAGGGGGTTCCCTACACGGAACGTCTTAAGCCACGCGGGCATCTCGGCTCCTTCGTCGATATCAGGCACGGGCACCTCGCAGATGCCCGTTCAGCGGCCGACCCTACCCCGGCGCGATAGCCCCGCGCAAGCCGTCAACACTCCCGGAATACCCGTTCCGGTTCAAGACAGGCGGACAGCGTCGATACGAGTCGTCGACCACCCGCGCTCACGCAGCAGCCGCTCGATCGCCGTATCGAAGTCT
>JBAZOW010000348.1:0-3296 GCA_041648495.1 Patulibacter sp. | reverse complement strand
GGGCGGCGCGAGCGCCCGCCGACGACGCCGGACCGATCCCCTGGTCGAATCCCGCCTGACCGCGGGCGATCCCGCGATTTGCTACTTGAGGTATGATTCATCCGGTCGGTCAACGGAACGGTCACTCGTGTGCCCGTAATGACAGACGATCGACTGCGCTTCTGTGACCCGAATCACGTAGCACGTACAAGATAATGACCGCCTAATAGCGGCAGGTCATTCGCGCGCCCGTGGGCGTAAGATCCCTGCCCTCGTGGCAACTGGTTCAAACATCCGCAGGCGCTCGTGGTTGGGCGAGGCCTGGGACTCCACCCTGGGCAAGAAGCTGTTCGCGGCGGGATCGGCAACGATCCTCGTCGCGTACCTCCTGCTCCACATGCTCGGCAACCTCACGGCGCTCTGGGGCACCGGGGGGTCGGCGCCGAGGATCGACCTCTACGGGGAGTGGGTCCGCGAGTTCGGGACCCCGCTGCTGCCGCACGGCGGCTTCCTCTGGATCGTCCGCGCGATCCTGCTCGCGGCGATCGTCGTGCACGTCGTGGCCGTCATCCAGCTGGCCAAGCGCAACCGCGCCGCCCGCCCGGCCCCGCACGCCGCCAAGAAGATCGGCCGCTCGTGGGCCGCGCGCTCGATGATCGTCACCGGGCCGTTGCTGATCGGCTTCATCGTCTTCCACATCCTGCACTTCACGACGCTGAGCATCACGGTCACACCGCTGCACCACGGCGAGGTCTACGCGAACCTCTACGGCGCGTTTCAGAAGTGGTACTTCGTGCTGATCTACCTGGTCGGCGTCTTCCTGATCGGAACGCACCTGCGCCACGGGCTCTGGAGCATGCTCCAGACGTTCGGCCTGGACGACCGACGTCGTCGCGACCGGGCGAAGGCGGGAGCGACCATCGTCGCGACCGGGCTGGCGATCGGCTTCGTGCTCGTCCCGATCTCCTTCTGGACGGGCGCGCTGCCCGAGCCGGTCGAGTCGGCGCACGCGACCGTCACCTCCATCACCGCCCTCACGGCAAGGATCTAACGTGCTCGATCCGGAACTGGGAACGCTCGACGCTCGGATCCCCGGGGGTCCGATGGCCACCAAGTGGCGTCGGTGGCTGGACGGTCACCAGCTGGTCGGGCCGCGCAACCGCCAGAACTACCGGGTGATCGTGATCGGCACCGGCCTGGCCGGCGCCAGCGCCGCCGCGACGCTCGGGGCGCAGGGCTTCAAGGTCGACAGCTTCTGCTTCCAGGACACCCCGCGCCGCGCGCACTCGATCGCGGCCCAGGGCGGGATCAACGCGGCCAAGGACTACGCCAACGAGGGCGACGACGTCCAGCGGCTGTTCTACGACACGGTCAAGGGCGGCGACTTCCGCTCGCGCGAGGCCAACGTCTGGCGTCTCGCCGAGGTCTCCAAGAGCATCATCGACCAGGCCGTCGCCCAGGGCGTGCCGTTCAACCGCGAGTACGGCGGACAGCTGGCCACCCGCTCGTTCGGCGGCGTGCTCGTCAAGCGGACGTTCTACTCGCGCGGCCAGACCGGCCAGCAGCTGCTGCTCGGCGCCTACAGCGCGCTGCAGCACCAGGTCAACGAGGGCAGCGTCACGGTTCACAACCGGCACGAGATGCTCGACATCGTGCTCGTCGACGGGGTCGCCCGCGGGATCATCGCCCGCAACCTCGAGACCGGCGAGATCGAGCGCCACGCCGCCGACTGCGTCGTGCTCGCCTCGGGCGGCTACTCGAACGTCTTCTACCTGTCGACCAACGCGATGGGCTCCAACGTCACGGCGGCCTGGAAGGCCACGCGGCGGGGCGCGATGTTCGCCAACCCCTGTTACACGCAGATCCACCCGACCTGCATCCCGCAGACCGGCGAGTACCAGTCGAAGCTCACGCTGATGAGCGAGTCGTTGCGCAACGACGGCCGGATCTGGGTCCCGCGCGACCCGAACGAGCAGCGTCCGCCGGCCGAGATCCCCGACGAGGAGCGCTACTACTTCCTCGAGGAGCGCTACCCGGCCTTCGGCAACCTGGCGCCGCGCGACATCGCGTCGCGAGCGGCCAAGATCGTCTGCGACGACGGCCTCGGCGTCGGCGGCACCAAGCGCGGCGTCTACCTGGACTTCCGGGACGAGATCGCGCGCCAGGGTCGCGACGCGATCTCGGGCAAGTACCTGAACCTGTTCCAGATGTACGAGCGGATCACCGGTGACGATCCGTTCGAGACGCCGATGATGATCTACCCGGCGCCGCATTACACGATGGGCGGGCTCTGGGTCGACTACGAGCTGCAGACGACGGTCCCCGGGCTGTTCTCGATCGGCGAGTCGAACTTCTCCGACCACGGGGCCAACCGGCTCGGCGCCTCGGCGCTGATGCAGGCGCTGGCCGACGGGTACTTCGTCGCCCCGCACACGGTGATGGACTACCTGGCCAAGACCCCGAAGCTCGCGGTCGACGAGACGCACGAGGCGTTCGACGACGCCGAGACCGGCGTCCGCGCGCTGATCGACCGGTTCCTGGCGTCCAAGGGCACCAAGGCGCCGCAGACGATCCACCGCGAGCTCGGCCAGATCATGCTCGACAAGTGCGGCATGCTCCGCACCGCCGAGGGCCTGCGCGAGGCGATCAGCGAGATCCGCGGGATCCGCGAGCGGTTCTGGGACGAGGTCCGCGTCGACGGCACCGCCGACGAGATGAACCAGAGCCTGGAGTACGCAGGGCGCCTGGTCGACTTCATCGAGCTCGCCGAGCTGATGTGCGAGGACGCGTTGCGCCGCGAGGAGTCGTGTGGCGGCCACTTCCGTGGTGAGCACCAGACCGACGACGGCGAGGCGCAGCGCGACGACGAGAACTTCGCGTCGGTCACCGCGTGGGCGTACCCGAGCGAGGGGCTCGACGCCGGCTCGTTCGCGGCGGTCGACGAGCCGCTGGAGTTCAACGAGGTCCAGCTCGCGACGCGGAGCTACAAGTGATGTCCCGGACCCCGTCGCCCACCAACCCCATCCAGGAGGCCACGTCGTGAACTTCCGACTGGAGATCTGGCGTCAGGAGCGCCGGGGCGAGCCCGGGCACTTCGAGTACAAGGACGTCGAGGCGATCGACCCCGACGCCTCGTTCCTGGAGATGCTCGACACCCTCAACGAGGGACTGGTCTCGCGGGGCGACTCGGCGGTGACCTTCGACAGCGACTGCCGCGAGGGGATCTGCGGATCGTGCTCGCTGGTGATCAACGGCATGCCCCACGGGCCGAACCAGGTCACCACCTGCCAGACGTACATGCGCGACTTCGAGGACGG
>JBAZOW010000347.1:0-3297 GCA_041648495.1 Patulibacter sp. | reverse complement strand
CCTTGACAAAGAACGCGGCGGTATACCGGGAGGCGGCCGCGAGCGCAACGAAGGAAGACCTGCCTTCCTGTCTTGCTCTCGCAGTCAGCGCCATGCACGTGATGGCGAGCCGACCTCCGAGCACCCACGACGAAGCACCAGAGGTTCGTCAAGGTGAGAGCAACTCGCGGCTTCTCTTCACGACGTGAACCTGGGTTCGTTGGCCGCGCTAACGCGCGTCCCACATCGTTGCCGCGCCCCCGCAATCAGCCGATCGAAGTTCGTCCCGTGCGACCGATCCACTCGCTGTTCGAGCTGCGCGTAGACGTCCATCGTCATCTTGGAATCAGCGTGGCCGACCTGGCCCACGACCCACTTCACGTCGAACTGGTTCGCCAGCAACGCGATCGAGATGTAGGTGCGGCGCAGGCTATGCGGGGTGACCGTCGGGAGCGGTGGGAGTCCCAGCTCGATCTGTCGTTCGTTGGCTTCTACGGCCGCGTCGCGGACGATCGACCGGGCGCGCTGGCGGTCCATCCGTCCGCCGTGGAGGTTCTGCACGAGGAAGTTCTCGGGACCCGTCGAGCGTCCGGCGCGCTGCAGGAGGTCCAGGTGCTCGACGACCGCCTCGACCAGGTCGGGCGTCATCTGCACCTCGCGGATGCCCGTCTCGGTCTTCGAGTCCGGAATGCGGAACCGCGCGCCGTCGGGGTCGTGCAGGCGCATGTGGCCGACGCGGATGTCGCACAGCTCGCTTACGCGGATGCCGGAGCGGCCAAGGATCTCGCAGACCGCGACGGCCGACGTAGCCTGTACCGACCCCCGCGCCGAGTCGGCTGGTGTGGAACGAGACCGTCGAGCGCGCCAGCCCCAGCCGCGTAGCGATCGCGTTGGGACGCATCCCGTGTTGGAGGAGTCTGCCGATCTGCGCTGCGATCGGGCTCGCGTCGTCGGGGATCCCGTTGGGGATCGGGCGGTCCTGCTCGGCGGCAACTTCCAGCAGCAGCGCGAGCTCGTCCATCTCCAGGAACGTCCGACTGGGCTTGGGCACATGGATCTTCATCCGGCGACCCGTGGCGGGGTTGCGGTCCAGGTGCTCGTCCTCCACGGCCTCCTCGAGGATCGCCGCGAGCAGACGCACCAGCTTTCGCAGGCTCGACGGACCCAGCGGAAGGAGCTTGCGGTTGCGATTGTCGCGCAGGTCCGCGCCGGCTTCTTGCGCTTCGCGGATCTCGCGCGACTCGCGGACCTTGTGCGCCTTGAACGCATGACACAACTCGCGGTCGATCTGGTTCAGCCGGTAGCGGCCGAAGAACCGATTCAGGTGCCCGAGCGCCGTCCGGTAGCCCTTCTCGGTGTTCTCGCTGATCGGCTTCTCGCCAATCTCGCCGGTGATCTTCGCCTCCAGCCACCACTCGGCGTACTCGCGGAACATCGGCACCGGGCCTCCCGAGTGCGGGTGACCCGGGGTATCGAGGACCGGGACTGGCGACTGCCAGACGCCGACGCGGATCTTGGCGAGGACGTTCCCCAGCTCGGTGCGGGCACCCGGCTCGTCCCAGCCGCCGCCGCATCCGCACATGCACCCGTCGAGCTCGTGCAACACGATCCGCACCCGCTCGCCCTGGAACCGGACGCGCAGGTGAAAAGCGCGGCTGCCGTCGGCCAAGGTATGGGTATGAATCGTGCCGGTGGTCGGGCGCGGCATCAGTCGGCGCTGCTTCGTCGTGGCTGCATCAGGCGTTCGTGTCCTGTGGCGTCGTGCCGGGCGCCGCTTCCACGGACCGCCCTTCGAACGTAGGTGGTGCAGCCGGGAAAGCCAAGGCCCGACATGGGTCCACATCCGCCCGATTCTCGACCCGCCCGCGGGCAGTCTGCCCCCGCAGTGCGGCCGCTCACGATGCGCCCTCGCTCGCGTGGTTCTCGTCCGGGGCGCCGCGGCGGTGCCAGTCGACCGACCGCACCGGATCTCCCGCGGTGGTGAAGATCGGCGCGTACGGACCCTTCGCCTGTAGGTCCGAAAGCAGGCAGGCGAAGACCTCAACCGACCGGTATTGCGTCCTGCGCGCGGCCATGTCGAGCGCCATGAAGCGACGATGGAGCAACTGCCTGTCCGTGCCGTTGTCCAGGACCAGCAACACGTCCGGGAACACGGGGTAGCGGGTCTCCCAGAACAGCCCCACCGGCGACCCCGCGTTCTTGGGACGCGGCCTATAGGTGTGTAGCCGCTCGTAGCGAGCGAGCTTCGCCGCCAGCGCGTGCACCGGCATCGTGTTGCGATCCAGCTCGACGAACCGGTAATAGAACGTCACGCCTCCGTCCTCCCGGTCCTGCGGGTAGACCAGGACCGCGTCGGCGATCACCTGCTCATTTCGCTTCCCGCCGAACGGCGAACCGATCGGGTGCGCGATCTCGTGCCGCCACGACAACGGACCGAACTCATCACCGCGCTTGCGAGCCGCACGCAAAAACGCGATCCCGACGTCGTTGACGGCCAACGTGTGGCGTTGCAGCGGACCAGCCGCGTGCTCCGGCGTGACGAGCTTGCCGCGCGATTCGGCACGCGGCGCGGACTCGACCATCCCCAGACCCGCCGGGGTCAGGTGCAACAGCTTGCGTCCGCCGGGCTGCCGCACCGTCGCGGCCAAGCCCGCGCGTTCCAGTCGGCGGATCTGCCGGTGCGTCCACTCGTACGAGCGACCGGGCGTGTAGATCTCGTGCAGCTGTGCCGACGACAGCAGCCGGTGCTGGTAGATGCCTTCCAGCATCTCGATCGCCAACGGACCGAGCCGCACCGGATCAGCGACGGGCACCGACATCACCTCCTCTCCGTTCCGTCGTCGTCCCCTGGGACGGCGGCGGCAACTACAAAACGCACGCGCGAACGGCGGCTGAGCGCCCGACCGATGCCCCAGCGACCCAGCGCCAAACGCACCCTCCCGCCAGGGAAATCACGAACCCCTTTGAACCCAGAAAAGATGTCAGCGGCGGCCGCGAGACGGGATCGCAGTCCCGGACTACGATCAACGCGCCTCGCCGCGAAACCGTCCGGGACGCCGCGCTGAACCGCACGGGCAACCCCCGGCACAACCCCACCCGCAACGGCGACTACCCCGGCCCGTTCGAGCGGCTCACCGTCCTCCCCGAACCGCTCTTGCTCGTCCTGCTCCATGCCCTTCGAACGCTCCCTGCGTCGTACTCGGCGACAGCATCAGCGGCCGCTCCCGTGAGCGTCGTCGCGATCATGGTCCGCGGATGAGATGGCCGTCCTGGAGGCGCCGACGGCTGCCGGACAGGACGGAAAGCGGACGCTGCGAT
>JBAZOW010000346.1:0-3309 GCA_041648495.1 Patulibacter sp. | reverse complement strand
GCGAGCCGGTCGTCGATCCGGTGCTGCTCCAACCGCCGCCGCTCGTCGTCCTCGCCGAACAGCGGCAGTCCCACCGTGACCGCGGCCTCGAACGCGACCCCCAGGGCCACCGTCGTGTCGCCTCGTTCGACCTTGCGGATCGTCGGGACCGAGACCCCGACCCGTTCCCCCAACTCGGAAAGCGTCCAACGACGTTCGATTCGACCGACTCGGATCTGCTCGCCGAGCATCCGAGCGGCGTCAGCGGCGCGGGGCGAGAGCGGTCGAACGCGAGCCATGGATAAATTCTACGTTACCTTTGGTCGTATAAACGAAAATATTCTTTCCGTTCTGCTTTCGCCCTTCAGCGGTTGACCATTCAACCGCTCACGCCACCACCACCGCACCGCCCCGCCGCGGATCCCCGGCCGCACTCAGCGCTCCGCTGAGCGGATCCCGCCCCACCACCTGGACGCCGCCGAAGAACAGGTTGGGCTCGCGGAAGCGGACCACCGGGTCCGCGCCGACGGCGCCGTGCGGGACGTCGACGCCCGGTTCGACGTAGACCGTGCCGTCCTCGACGTGCAGCCGCGGGGCCTCGACCGCCGCGACCGGGTCGCGTCCGTGGTCGACCAGTCCGACGATCGTCTGCAGCAGCGCCGAGCGGATCCGGCTCGACCCCGCCGACCCGAGCACCGCCTCGGTCGCTCCGTCGCGCAGCACCGCGGTCGGGGCCATCATCGAGGGCATCCGCCGTCCGGCCGGCAATCGCGGCAGGTCCGCACCGCCCGGACGCAGCCGCGGGTTCAGGTCCTCTTCCCCCATCACGTTGTTCAGGTGGATCCCGGTGCCGGGCACGACGACCCCCGAGCCCTCACCGTTGGTGCAGGTGATCGCGCAGCCCAGGCCGTCGGCGTCGATCACCGACAGGTGGGTCGTCGACCCCAGCCGCAGCGCCAGCAGCCGATCCGCGAAGCCGTGGTCGTACAGCCGCAGGTCGAACTCCGGCGTGCGCTCGGCGTCGGCCCGGGCCATCGCGGCGATCAGCTCGGCGTTGGTCGCCGGCGGAGCGTCGCCGCCGGTCTTCCCGTGCGTCCGCTCCGCGCGGTGCAGGTGACCGAGCGCCATCGCCAGCAGCACCCCACCGGCCGACGACGGCGGCGCGGTCAGCACGGTGCGATCGCGGTAGGCGACGGACAGCGGGTCGCCCTCGATCGCCACGTAGTCCGCCAGGTCGCGCGCCGTCAGCTGCCCACCCGCGGCGGTGCAGGTCGCGACGCAGGCCGCGGCCAGGTCCCCGGTCCGCAACGGCTCCGCCCCGTCGCAGCCGAGCCGCTCGATCGTGTCGCCCAGCTCGGGGGCGACGAACCGCTGGCCCTCGCGCAGCAGCGCGCCATCGCGGAACCACAGCGCCCGCGACTCGGCGGTCAGCGCGAGGATCCGTTCGAGCAGCGTGGCGACGTAGGCCTGCTGCCGGTTGAGCGCGACGCCCTGCCGGGCCAGCACGACCGCGGGCGCGGTCAGGTCGGACAGCGACAACCGCCCCCAGCGGCGGTGCAGCCGGACCAGCCCGTCGGTCAGGCCGAACGCCGCGACCGCGGCGCCGCCCGCGTGGAAGACCTGGTGCGCGTCGCCGAAGTCGACGTCGACCGCCTGCAGTCCGGCGATCGGATCGGGGCCGTCCGCGGCGGCACCGAGGCCGGGAACCGCGCAGAAGGCGTCGATCGCCAGCGGCGGTTCGCTCGGCGGGACGGCCAGCAGATGACCGCCGGCCGCCGGACCGGTCAGCAGCGGCTCGCAGACCCAGGATGCGAAGACCGCTGCCACGGCCGCGTCGACCGCCGATCCTCCCTCCCGAAGGACCTGCGCACCGACCTCGGCCGTCTCGGGGTGCCCGGCCGCGACCGTGCCCGGACTCCCCACCGCGCGAGCTACCGCTCGCGGGCGACGAACTCCGGAACCGACCAGCCGGGGGCGCCCGAGGCGGCCGGGGTCGACGGCTCCTGCGCCCGGCGGCGCACGACGCGCGGCTCGGTGTCGGCGGGCACGCGCGACTGGCGGCGGGCCTCGACCGGCGCGGCCGACAGGTGCGGCTGGTGATCGTAGCCGGTGGCCACGACGGTGACCCAGATCTCGTCGCCGAGCTTCTCGTCGACCTGCGCGCCGAAGATGATGTTGGCGTCCGGGTGGGCGGCCTTGCCGATCGCCTCGGCGGCCTCGTTGATCTCCCACAGCGACAGGTCGCCGCCGCCGACGACCGAGAGCAGGATCGCCTTGGCGCCGTCCATCGACGTCTCGAGCATCGGGCTCGACACGGCGCGCTCGGCGGCCTGGATCGCGCGGGACTCGCCGGTGCCGTGGCCGATCCCCAGCAGGGCCGCGCCGCGGTCCTGCATGATCGTCCGCACGTCCGCGAAGTCGAGGTTGATCAGGCCCGGGACCGTGACCAGCTCGGAGATCCCCTGGACGCCCTGGCGGAGCACGTCGTCGGCGACGCGGAAGGCGTCGATCATCGACGTGTTGCGCTCGAGCACCGACAGCAGGCGGTTGTTCGGGACGACGATCAGCGTGTCGACCTCGTCCGCCAGCTCGCGGATGCCGACGTCGGCGGACTCCGCGCGGCGCTTGCCCTCGAAGGCGAACGGCTTGGTCACGATGCCGACGACCAGCGCGCCGAGCTCGCGGGCCACGCGGGCCACGATCGGCGCGGCGCCGGTGCCGGTGCCGCCACCCTCGCCGGCGGCGATGAAGACCATGTCGCTGCCGCGCAGCGCGGTCTTGATCTCGTCGTACTCCTCCATCGCGGCGTTGCGCCCGACGGCCGGGTTGGCGCCGGCACCCAGGCCGCGGGTGCTGCCCTGGCCGATGTGGATCGTGACGTCCGCGCCGGAGTCCTGCAGCGACTGCGAGTCGGTGTTGATCGCCAGGAACTCGACGCCGGTGATCCCGGCCTCGACCATCCGGTTGACGGCGTTGGTGCCGCCGCCTCCGACGCCGACGACGCGGATCACGGGGCCGTAGCCGGCGTGACCGGTCGCCCGGCGCTCGGCGCCCCACGTGTCGACGCGGGCCGCGGTCGTCTCGATCGGGCTCGGGGTCGGCGGGATCAGCTCCTCGCGGCGCGGCTCGACGTCGGCCAGGCCCAGGATCTGCTCCGGATCGGCGTCGAGGCCGACGCGCGTCGGGTACCGGCTGTCGGTCGTCGCCGGGTCGGACGACGCGGCACCGGCCTCGGCCGGGCTGTCGGTCCGGCGGAAGAGGTCGGCGAGCGGACCTTCACGCAGGCTGGAGCGGTTGTTGTTCGGGGTCATCAGCGGAGCACCTCTTGGG
>JBAZOW010000345.1:0-3332 GCA_041648495.1 Patulibacter sp. | reverse complement strand
CTGAGCGGTCGGCCGCTCAGGTCAGTCCGGCGTCGTGGACCAGCAGGGCGATCTGGACCCGGTTGGTCAGGTCGAGCTTCTGCAGGACGTGCGAGACGTGCGCCTTGACCGTGGCGACGCTCATGTGCAGCTCGGTGGCGATCTCGGCGTTCGCCTTGCCCTGACCGACGGCGACGGCGACCTCGCGCTCGCGGTCGCTGAGCGCGGCGATCGCCTCCGTGGCGCAGGCCACGCGATCGTCGGGACGGGGCTCGGCGACGTGCGCGATCAGCTGCCGCGTGATCGTGGGGGAGAGCATCGCCTCGCCGGACGCGACCAGCCGGATCGCCCGGACGATCTCGGCCGGCGGGCTGTCCTTCAGCAGGAACCCGCCCGCCCCGGCCCGCAGCGCCCGCAGCACCTGGTCCTCGGCGTTGAGCGTGGTCAGCATGATGATCTGCGGGCCGTCCGGCCCGCGCGAGCCGGCGGCTCCGCCCGGCCCGTCCGATCCGGCAGCTCCCCGTGACCCGCCGGGTCGGCCCGATACCGCGGATCCGTCGGCCGCGCCACCGCCGCCGGTCGTCCCCCGCAGCGCCTCGACCGCCGTCAGTCCGTCGACCTGGGGCATCCGGATGTCGAGCAGCACGACGTCGGGGCGGTGGGCGTCCACGGCCGCCGGAAGCTCGCTGCCGTCGGCGGCCTCGCCGACCACGCGGATGTCGTCGGTGCCGTCGATCATCATCCGCAGCGCGCTGCGGACCAGGGCGTCGTCGTCGACCAGCAAGACCCGGATCGGCGTGCTCACGTCGGCCACGGCAACCAGGCTCGCAGACCGAAGCCGCCGTCGTCCGTCGGGCCGTGGTCGAGCCGGCCGGCGGACAGCTCGATCCGCTCGGCCAGGCCGATCAGGCCGGTGCCGGTCCCGGGGATCTGGGGCTCGCGCGTGGTGCCCACGCGCCCGGGGGTGAGGATCTCCAGCGTCAGCCCGTCGCCGGCGCGCCCGGTGACGGCGACCGTGACGGTCGTGCCGGCCGCGTGCTTGCGAGCGTTGGTCAGGCCCTCCTGGACGACGCGGTACGCGGTGCGGCCGGGTCCGGCGGGGTAGGTCTCCAGCTCGCCGACGCCGATCTGCGCGCGGATCCGCATGCCCGCCGCCCGCGACTCGTCGAGCAGGGTCGGCAGCGCGGCGAGCGTCGGCTGGGGCCGGGTCACGAGCGTCGCGTCACCCGCGGCGGCATCGTCCTCGCGGAGCACGCCGATCACCTCGCGCAGGTCCTCCAGCGCCTGGTGGGCGCTGGCCCGGATCACCCCGGCGGCGCGTGCGACGTCCTCGGGCGGGGCCTCGGGGTGGAACTCGAGCGCGCCCGCGTGCATGCTCAGCAGCGAGATCCGGTGGGCGAGCACGTCGTGCATCTCGCGCGCGATCCGCGTCCGCTCGCCCTGCCGGGCTTGGTCGACGCGCAGCTGCTGCTCGTCCTCGGCCCGGAGCGCGCGCTCGCGCAGCGTCCGCACCAGCTGGCGTCGCGAGCGCACGACCATGCCCCAGGCGACCGCCGCGGCCTGGATCAGCAGCACGAAGGCCAGCGCCGCCCAGTAAGGCATGTCCTGCTCGGGACGGATCGCCAGGTAGGGGATCGTCATCAGCGCGTGCAGCGACGCGACGGCGAGCGCGGTCCGGGCCCGGCGGTGGACGGCGACGGTGAAGACGAAGATCATCGCGGCGCCGCCGGAGGTCGGCGAGACGACCGAGAGCACGCCGAGCGCGAGCGCGATCGTGACGGGCCAACGGCGCCGGAACCAGAGCGCCAGGCAGGCGGAGGCGCCGACCGCCGCGTCGACCACCCGCCAGGCGTCCTCGACGTCCCCGGCGTCGTCGCCGAAGCCGACCAGCAGCCCGAAGCCGACCGCCAGCAGGAAGCAGAGGACGTCGATCGCCCAGTCGCGCGCCGTCCGGGGTCGCGGCGGTCCGTCGTCCTCGGTGTCGTCCCAGAGCACGGCGGGCAACAGGCGACGCAGCCCGGTGATGGGCCTCGTGGAGGGAGCGATCGGAGGGGCCGGCAGACTGATGACGCCAGCCTACGGGTCCGTGGTCGCGCCCAACACGGCCGTCGGTCGAGCGTTGCCCGGCGATCCGTCGACCTTCGGCGGGGGCGGGCCTAGACCGATGGCCGATGTGCGCGTCCGCCGGCTGCGCGAGGATCGTCCCGTGATCGTCGTCGAGCACCTGACCAAACGCTATGGGCCGCACACGGCCGCCAAGGACGTGTCGTTCGTGTGCGAGCCCGGCACCGTGACCGGGTTCCTCGGGCCCAACGGCGCCGGCAAGTCCACCACGATGCGGATGATCTGCGGACTCACGGTCCCGACCGCGGGCCGCTCGACGGTGGTCGGCGTCCCGTACCGCGACCTGCCGAACCCGGGCCGCGAGATCGGCGTGCTGCTCGACGCCTCGGCGCAGCACGCCGGGCGCACCGGGCGCGAGATCCTCCGGCTGTCCGCCCAGACCCTGGGCATCGACGACGCCCGCGTCGAGGAGCTGCTCGAGCTGGTCCAGCTGTCGGGCGCGCGCTCCAAGCGCCGGGTCGGCGAGTACTCGCTGGGCATGCGCCAGCGGCTCGGGATCGCCCACGCGCTGCTCGGCGATCCGCGGGTGCTGATCCTCGACGAGCCGGCCAACGGTCTCGACCCCGAGGGCATCCACTGGATGCGCGGACTGCTGCGCGACTTCGCCGACCGTGGCGGCACGGTGCTGCTGTCGTCGCACCTGCTGCACGAGGTCGAGGCGGTCGCCGACCGGCTGGTCGTGATCGCGCGGGGCGAGATCGTCGCCCAGGGCGAGAAGTCCGAGCTGCTCGCGGCCACCGGCGTGCTGGTTCGCTCCCCGGACCGCACCGGGCTGCGCCGGGCGCTGGCCGAGGCCCAGCTGCCCTCGACCACCACGACCGACGGCGCGCAGATGGTCGAGGCCGAGCCCGAGGTGATCGGCCAGGTCGCGCTCGACGCCGGGGTCGTCCTGTCCGAGCTCCGCCGGGCCGACAGCGCCGGGCTGGAAGAGATGTTCCTCGCGCTCACCGGAACGACGGCCGATGCCGAGTCCGCCCCCGCCTCGACCCCGAAGGAGACCGCATGAGCACCGCCGCCGTCACCCCCAACCCCGGCAGCGACGCGGTCACGCCGCGATCCTTCCCGGCCCCGACGATCGGCCGCCTGGTTCTGGTCGAGCTGCGCAAGATGGTCAACACCCGGTCCGGGCGCTGGCTGCTGATCGCGGCCGTGCTGATCGCGTTGGTGATCGCGGTCATCAGCGGCCTGACCGGCGCGGAGGAGGACCGCACGCTGAAGAGCGCGTTCGA
>JBAZOW010000344.1:0-3357 GCA_041648495.1 Patulibacter sp. | reverse complement strand
CGGCGAGGACGCCCTGATCATGTGGCGGACCGCCGCGACGCTCGACGGACGGACCGACGACATCCCGGGCGCCGAGAACCTCGGCAGCCGCGGCGGACGCGGCGTGGGATCCGGGGGACCGGTGCCGCCCGACGCGCCGCTCGACGGCACGAAGGGAGCCGCCCGGTGATCCTGGCGATCGAGACCAGCTGCGACGACACCTGCGCGGCGGTGGTGACCGACGACGGCGAGATCCGCTCCAACGTGATCTCCAGCCAGGGGATCCACGACGCCTACGGCGGGGTCGTCCCGGAGCTGGCCGCGCGTGCGCACGTGGAGCGGGCCGACCTGGTCGTCGCCGAGGCGCTGCGCACGGCGGACACGACGCTCGACGGGATCTCGCGGATCGCGGTCACCCAGGGCCCGGGCCTGGTCGGCGCGCTGCTGGTCGGCCTGCAGACGGCGAAGGCGATCGCCGCCGTCCGCGGACTGCCGCTGATCCCGGTCGACCACCTCGATGGCCACGTGCTGGCCTGCACGCTTCGACCGCTCGACTTCGAGCCGCCGTTCGTCGCGCTCGTGGCGTCGGGCGGGCACACCTTCCTGGCCCGGGTCGACGCGCCCGACCGGATCGAGCGGATCGGCACCACGCTCGACGACGCGGCGGGGGAGGCGGTCGACAAGGGCGCGCGGCTGCTCGGTCTGCCGTACCCCGGTGGCCCGCACCTGGAGCGGCTGGCCGCGGGTGGCGACCCGACGGCGTTCGCGTTCCCGACCGCCCGCAGGGTCAAGGGCCTGGACTTCTCGTTCGCCGGTCTGAAGACGTCGCTGCTCTACAAGTTGCGCGAGCTCGGCGAGGACGAGACGGCACGGCAGCGCGAGGATCTGGCCGCGTCGTACCTGCACGCCGTGGTCGAGACCCTCGCGATCCGGGTCGAGCGGGCGCTCGAGCAGACCGGCTTCGACCGGCTCGCCGTCGGCGGTGGCGTCGCGGCCAACGGCCCGCTGCGCGAGCGGCTCGGCGCGCTGCCGGCCGACGTGGCGATCCCGCCGCGCGACCTCTGCACCGACAACGCCGCGATGATCGCGGCGGTCGCCCGCTTTCGCGACCCGCTGCCGGACCACGACGCGGTGCTTGCGCTCGAGGCCTACGCGAGTGGCCAGCGCCCGCAGCCGATCGCCGCCGGACCCACCTGATCGTGGGGGACGTTCCGTCAGCACCCGGCGCGGCCGCGCGGTCTGCGAGGATCTGAGGGTGTCCGCAGCCCCCGAGGTCGTTGTCTTCCTGCGTGCCGGATGCCATCTGTGCGCCGACGCGATCGCCGATCTGGACGTGCTCCGCGAGCAGGAGCCGTTCGTCGTGCGCACGGTCGACATCGAGCGGGACGACCGCCTGCACGCGCGGTACCTCGAGCGGATCCCGGTGATCGCGGTCGCCGGCGAGGAGCTCTGCGACTTCGCGGTCGACGGCGAGAAGGTGCTCGCGGCCGTCCGCGACCTGCGCGCCCGCCGCGAAGCGGTCGGGGGAGTCGAGGCCCGCCGCGTCGTCACGACGCCCGTTCCCGCGCCGGTACCGGTGCCCCCGGTCACCGCCCGCAAGCTCGCCCCGGCTCCGATCGCCACAGTCGAGGTCGCCGATGACGACCTGGACGGCGACGACGCCGAGCCCGCCGAGCCCCGCGAGCCCGAGGTCCGGCTCGGCGTCGGTCAGGCGGAGCGATTGTCGCGCTACCTGCAGACGCTGACCCAGGCCCGCAAGATGGGCCGCGAGACGATGAGCTCGCAGGAGCTCTCGGCGCACACCCACGTCAACAGCACGCAGATCCGCCGCGATCTGTCGGGCTTCGGGCGGTTCGGCAAGCGCGGCGTCGGCTACGACGTCGAGGAGCTGCTCGTCAAGATCCGCAGCATCCTCCACACCAGTCAGCACGTGGGGATCCTGCTGCTCGGCGCGGGCCCTCTCGGCCGGGCGATCGCCGGCAGCGACGTCTTCGCCGACCACGGCTTCGAGATCGTCGCGGTGCTCGACAACGACCCGGCGAAGATCGGCACCCCGATCGGCGACCTGTCGATCGGCGACGTCCGCTACCTGGCCGACGCGGTCCGGACCAACGAGATCGTCGTCGGGGTGATCGCCTCGCCCGCCAAGGCCGCCCAGGGCCTGGCCGACGAGCTGGTCGACGCCGGCGTCCAGATCATCTTCAACTACAGCGGGACCCTGCTCCGGACCCCGGCCGGGGTCACGGTGCACACGTCGAGCCCCGCGGTCGACCTGCTGCACGCGCTCTACTACTACCTCGCCTAACGGGCCACCTTCACCGTGAACACGACGAACACCCCGGAAGCCGCCTGATGGGCGCCGACGCCGCAATCGACCTGCCCGCCGCCGAGGCGCTCTACGCCACCGGCACCGACGGGACCGTGGGGATCGAGGAGGAGTTCATGCTCCTTGATCCGAGCACGCTCGACCTGGTCACCCGCTTCGAGGACCTCCAGGCCTCCTGCAACGAGGACCCGGTGCTGGCCGCCTCCGTCGCCGGCGAGCTGATCCGCACCGAGATCGAGATCCGCTCCGGCCGCGGCGAGAACCTGGCGGATGCGCTCGACCGCCAGCGCGACCACCGCCAGCGGCTGTTCGGCCGCGCCGCGGACCTCGGCGTCGCGCTCGGCGCCACCGGCACCCACCCGTGGGACGACTACCGCCAGCAGGCGTTCATCGACACCGAGCACTACCGCCGGGTCGTCGACGGGCTGCGCTGGGTCGCCCGCCGCAACGCGACGTTCTCGCTGCACGTCCACATCGGGATCCGCGACGCGGACCGCGCGATCGCCGTCTGCGACCGTCTGCGCCCGGTGCTGCCAATGCTGCTGGCGCTGTCGGCCAACTCGCCGTTCGTCGACGGGCTGAACTCGGGCCTGCACTCGATGCGGACCCAGACCTTCACCAAGTCGTTCCCGCGCTGCGGCGTGCCGGACCACTTCGGTTCGTGGCGCGCGTTCCGCGAGTACCTCGAGCTGCTGGTCTCGACCCGCTCGGTCGTCGAGTACACCCAGGTCTGGTGGTCGGTCCGCCCGCACATCGCGTTCGGCACCGTCGAGATCCGGATCTGCGACGCCCAGAGCACCGCGCAGGAGTCCGAGGCGCTGACCAGCCTGCTCGTCGCCTGCGCCCTGCAGGCCGCACGCGACCACGACGAGGGTCGACCGTTCGACCCGCCGGCCAACCGGCTGGTCGAGGAGAACCTGTGGCGGGCGATCCGCGACGGCCGCAGCGGCCAGCTGATCGACTGGACGACGGCGACCGAGTTCCCGGCCGCCGCGGCGGCCGACCGCTTGCTGGAGTGGACCGCCCCGGTCCGCGGCGAGCTCGGAATCGAG
>JBAZOW010000343.1:0-3364 GCA_041648495.1 Patulibacter sp. | reverse complement strand
GAGGCGCTGCTCGTCGAGAACGGGTTCATCAAGCAGTACCAGCCGCGGTTCAACATCCGGCTGCGCGACGACAAGTCGTACCCCTACATCTGCGTGACCACCCGCGAGCCGTACCCGCGGGTCTACATCACGCGCGAGCGCCACAAGCCGGGCAATCGGTACTTCGGGCCGTACTCCAACGCCAAGCGGGTGCGGGCCACGATCGACCTGCTCGGGCGGCTGTTCCAGTTCCGCACCTGCCAGGGCCGCGAGCCCGGCCGCAGCTCGGGATCGCCGTGCCTCGATTACCACATCGACCGCTGCACGGCCCCCTGCGTCGGCTACGTCAGCCGCCAGGAGTACCGCGACGCGATCGACGGCGTGATCGCCTTCCTCTCGGGTCGCTACGCCGAGATCGAGCAGCAGATCGAGGACCAGATGGTCGACGCCGCGGCGGCTCAGGAGTACGAGCGCGCCGCCCGCGAGCGCGACCGGCTGCAGGCCGTCCGGTCGCTGCGCGAGCGCCAGCAGGTGATCAGCGACAACATCGGCTCGCTCGACGTGATCGCGATCACCGTCGACGGCGACGACGCCAACGCCCAGGTCTTCCAGGTCCGCGACGGCTCGCTGACCGACCGCCAGTCGTTCTACCTGACCGGCGTGGCGGGGGAGGCTACGGGCCGCAACGTCGATGCCTCGGCCGACGCGATCCGCGCCGAGGTGCTCGAGCAGTTCGCGCTGCGCTACTACGCCGGCGCGGTGGTCCCGCCGACGGTGCTCGTCCCCGACGGGATCGTTGAGCACCAGGCGCTCGCCGACGCGCTGGCCGAGATCCGCGGGACCAAGGTCGAGGTGGCGACCCCGCAGCGCGGGGACCGGCGCAAGCTGCTCGAGATGGCGATGCGCAACGCCGAGCTGGCCCTCGGCCAGGAGCGGCTGAAGGCCGAGCGCAGCCGCGAGCAGCGGGTCGAGGCGCTGACCGACCTGCAGCAGGCGCTCGCGCTGGAGCGGCTGCCGGTGCGGGTCGAGTGCTACGACATCTCGCACCTGATGGGCAGCGAGAC
Organism: Patulibacter sp.; assembly: GCA_041648495.1. GTDB lineage: Bacteria > Actinomycetota > Thermoleophilia > Solirubrobacterales > Solirubrobacteraceae > Patulibacter. Next base: position 2,321 of record JBAZOW010000343.1, on the reverse strand, counting down.
CGTCGCCTCGATGGTGGTGATGGAGGGCGGCGTGCCCGCCAAGGACCACTACCGGCGGTTCGTGATCCGCGACCTCGATCCCGGCGTCCCGGACGACTTCAAGAGCATGAACGAGGTGCTGCGCCGGCGGATGGCGCAGTGGACCCGCCAGCAGGAGAAGGCGCTCCACGAGCCCAACCGCGACGCGTCGTTCGCGGCGCTGCCCGACCTGATCGTGATCGACGGCGGCAAGGGCCAGCTGTCGGCGGGCGTCGAGGCGCTGGAGGGCTTCGTCGAGCGCGGCGTGGCGGTCGTCTCGTTGGCCAAGCGGATCGAGGAGGTCTTCGTCCCGGGCCGGAGCGCGCCGTTCATCCTGGGCCACGACACCCCGGGGCTGCAACTGCTCCAGCGGGCGCGCGACGAGGCGCACCGGTTCGCGATCACCCACCACCGCGGGCGTCGCGACAAGAAGCTGACCGGCTCGGTGCTCGACGACCTGCCGGGGGTCGGGCCGGCGCGCAAGAAGCAGCTGATCCAGCACTTCGGGTCGCCGGACGCCGTCCTCTCCGCCACCCGCGAGCAGCTCGAGGCGACGCCCGGACTGCCCGGCAAGGTCGCCCGCGAGCTGTTCGCGCACCTGCACCGCTCGGTCGGCTGAGCGAAGCGATTCCGCGTAGGGCGCGGGTGGTGCCAGGGCCTATCGGAAGACGCCCAAACGCAGTGCTCCGGTACCCTTCCCCGCACCGCCCGAGCTTTCCGTCGCCTCGTCGTTGACTGGTCTGCCGGGTCTTCTCGTTTCTGCACCCTCGAAGGATCAGAAGGACGGCTTCATGACCGTACGTGTCGGCATCAATGGGTTCGGCCGCATCGGCCGCAACGTCTTCCGGGCCGCCAAGGCCGCCAACGCCGACATCGAGCTGGTGGCGGTCAACGATCTGACCGATCCGAAGACCCTCGCGCACCTGATCAAGTACGACTCGATCCTCGGGCCGTACCCGGGCACCGTCGAGGCGACCGAGAGCGGTCTGCTCGTCGACGGCAAGGAGATCAAGGTCTTCGCCGAGCGCGAGCCGGGCAACATCGACTGGGGCTCGGTCGGCGCCGAGGTCGTCGTCGAGTCGACCGGCTTCTTCACCGACGCCGAGAAGGCCAAGGCGCACCTGGTCGGGGACGTCAAGAAGGTCATCATCTCGGCCCCGGGCAAGAACGAGGACATCACCCTCGTGCTGGGCGTCAACGACGACAAGTACGACAAGGCCGTCCACCACATCGTCTCGAACGCCTCCTGCACGACGAACTGCCTCGCGCCGTTCGCCAAGGTCGCCAACGACACGGTCGGCATCAAGCACGGCCTGATGACGACGATCCACGCCTACACCGGCGACCAGCGCCTGCTCGACGCGCCGCACAGCGACCTGCGCCGCGCCCGCGCCGCCGCGACCAACCTGGTTCCGGCCTCGACCGGTGCCGCCAAGGCCGTCGGCCTGGTCCTCCCCGAGCTCAACGGCAAGCTGTCCGGCTTCGCCGTCCGCGCCCCGGTTCCGACCGGCTCCGTCGTCGACCTGACCTTCGAGGCCGAGCGCGCGACGACCGCCGAGGAGCTGAACGCCGCGTTCAAGGCCGCCGCCGAGGGTCCGATGAAGGGCATCCTCCAGTACACCGAGGACCCGATCGTCTCGAGCGACATCGTCACCAACCCGCACAGCTCGATCGTCGACGGCCTGCTGACCGCGGTGATCGACGGGACGATGGTGAAGATCGTCTCCTGGTACGACAACGAGTGGGGCTACAGCAACCGCGTCGTCGACCTCATCGGTCGCATCCTCTAGGCACCGACCGAACCACAACCACAGATCGCACCGACGCCGCTCCGATGAGCCCCGAACCCACCGCTGCCGCCCCGGCCCCGATCCGCACGCTCGACGACCTCCACGTCGCCGGCAAGCGGGTCTTCGTGCGGGTCGACTTCAACGTCCCGTTGGGCGACGCAGACGGTGAGGGCGCCGAGCGCGCGATCACCGACGACACCCGGATCCAGGCGGCGCTGCCGACGCTGCGCCGCCTGCTCGACGAGGGCGCGGCGCTGGTGCTGGCCGCGCACCTCGGTCGCCCGAAGGGCGTCGATCCGGCGCTGTCGCTCGCCCCGGTCGCCGCTCGCCTGGGCGAGCTGCTGGGCGAGGACGTCCTGCTGGCCCCCGAGGTCGTCGGCGGTCGGGCGACCGCGCTCGCCGAGGGGCTCAAGCCCGGTACGGCCGGCAGCCGGATCCTGATGCTCGAGAACGTCCGCTACGAGGCGGGCGAGACGAAGAACGACCCGCAGCTGGCGCAGGCCTTCGCGCAGC
>JBAZOW010000342.1:0-3364 GCA_041648495.1 Patulibacter sp. | reverse complement strand
CGAGTCGACCGTCCCCTGCGTCTACGTGCCGGGCAACCACGAGTCGTACCGTCCGAGCGGCCAGGGCAACCTGGACCCGTTCAAGACGGAGTTCGGCAACACCCACGGCACCTTCGACCACAAGGGCACGCGGTTCATCGCCCTGAACAGCGCGCTCGGCTCGCTGCGCAGCTCCGACTTCTCGCAGCTGCCGATGTTCGAGCAGGCGCTGGCGGACGCCAAGACCGACGAGACGATCAAGAACGTCGCGGTCTTCGCCCACCACCCGGTCGAGGATCCGGAAGAGGCCAAGGCCAGCCAGCTCGGTGACCGCACCGAGGTCCAGCTGATCGAGAAGCTGCTGACGGACTTCCGCGAGGACTCGGGCAAGGGCGCGTCGATGGTCGGCAGCCACGCCCAGGTCGTCCAGACCAAGCGGATCCAGGGCGCCGCGTACGTGGTGCTGCCGTCGTCCGGCAAGTCGCCGTACGGCACCCCCGACCGCGGCGGCTTCGCCGGCTGGCTGCAGTGGAAGGTCGATCAGGACGCGTCGGCCGACGAGCAGTGGCTGACCGCCGACGTTCGCGCGTTCGCGCAGTCGATCACGCTGAACGCGCCGGAGGCCCTCGAGGTCGGCACGGCGACGACGATCAGCGGCAGCATCGTGCAGCCGAACGGCGTCCAGAACGGCAGCCGCGTGGTGCCGCTGCGCTACCCGATGTCGGTCCATTGGGACGGCTCGGAGTCACTGGCGATCGGCAGCGGCACCGCCGCGATCGCCGATGCGCGCAAGGCCGGCAAGGTCGCGATCCTCGATCCGGTCACCCGCGAGCTGACCGCGCTGAAGCAGGGCACGGTCAAGGTCTCGGTGACCAACGACTCGATGCGCGAGTACACGGACGAGGCGTCGCTGGCGCCCGTGACCACCGAGAAGACGATCGAGGTCGGTCCGTCGACCGGCCCCGGTCCGAAGCTCAGCGCCGACGTCCCGGTCTTCACGGCCCAGCCGGTCGGGATGATCAGCGCTCCCCAGGCGGTCACGGTGACCAACCAGGGCGACGAGCCGCTGAAGATCAACGACGTCGAGATCGCGGCCTCGGGCGCGTCCGAGGGCCTGTTCTCGGTGGCGGCCGAGACCTGCAAGACCGACGAGATCGCGCCGGGGGCGTCGTGCCGCGTGCTGGTCCGGTTCGCGCCGACCCAGCCGAACGTGACGAGCACCGCGCAGCTGGTGATCACCGCGAACACGGCCGATCGCGAGCACACCGTGGCGCTGTCGGGCACGAGCATTCCGATGCCCGCCGGGACTCCCGGCCAGGACGGCGAGCCGGGCGTGCCCGGTCCGGCCGGTCCCGAGGGTGAGGCGGGTGCTCCGGGTCAGAACGGCAACGACGGTGCTGCCGGTCCGCAGGGTCCGCTCGGACTGCCGGGCGTCCCCGGGGTCCCGGGCCTCAAGGGTGTTCCGGGCGTTCCCGGGGCGCAGGGTCCCGCCGGGGCCAAGGGCGACCGTGGGGCTGCGGGCTCGACGCCGCGGGTGACGGTCCGCTGCAAGCTGACGAACAGCCGCCGCTCGGTCTCCTGCACCGTGACCGACCGCGCCAAGTCGTCGGCCAAGGGCAAGCAGGCGAAGACGAGCAAGGTCCGCGCCTCGGTCCGGATCGCCGGCAGCCGGAAGACGACGGTGCGCAGCCGGTCCGGTCGCGTGACGGTCAACCACGCCGCCGGGCGCCGTCTGTCGTCCGCCTCGAAGGTCGTCGTCCACGTGACGGTCGGCCAGGCGAAGGCGGCCGTAACGGTCAAGACCGGCACGAAGGCGCGCACCGCGACGCTGCGGTAGGCAACGGCGGGTGGCCGGGCCTCGCGCCCGGCCACCCGTGGTTTGCCCGCGCGGGGCGGGCAAACCGGCGTTTCCCGCACCAGCCGACCGCGACGCATCGCATGTACGGCGTCCCTCGATGGGGACGCCGTACGTGTTCACTTCTCTTCACCACTGGTCCACGCCAAAGTCACACGGGCCAGGGCGCCAGGGCGGAAATTTGCTTGCGCCCCGCAACGCGGTTCCGTGCGTGCATCGACGAACGGAACCGTGAGCCCCGCGGGGTGAACCCACCCCAAGAAAGCCCAGGCTCCGATGTCCGGATCTCTTCCCCCTGCGCGTCGCCGGCGACGCCTTGCCGCCGCGGGTGCCGCGGTCGGCTTGGCCCTGCCCGGCGTCGCTCTGACCGCCGCCGTACCAACCGCGGTACTGGCCTTCCCGACGATCGCCACGACCGTCGTCCCGACCGCTGCGCACGCCGCGCCGTCCCCGCTGTCGCTCGTCGACAAGACCGAGAAGCTCGGCCCGGGCGTCGAGCTGCGCCACCTCAAGCGCCTGACCGCCGACGGCTGGGCCGACCTGCAGATCCTCACCGCGGACCTGTCGAACGACACCGTCTCGGCCGACCTGCTGGCCGGCGACACCGTGACCGAGACCGGCGCGATCTCGAAGAAGGCCGACAAGGCGGGCGCCGTCGCCGGCGTCAACGGCGACTTCTTCGACATCGGCAACTCCGGCGCTCCGCACGGCGCGTCGATCCGCAACGGCCAGCTGCTGAAGTCGGCGATGCCGACCGATTGGCAGCACGTGGGCGTCGGCCAGGACGGCATCGGCCGGCTGATGAACCTGGCGCTCGACGCCAAGGCCACGCTCGACGGCACCGAGCACGAGGTCGCGCGGCTCAACGCCCCGGGCTCGATCAACGGCCAGGTGCTCCCGGGCAAGCTCGCCGCATACACGCCGATGTGGGGCACGTTCGACCGCAGCCGCGCCCTCTCCGGCAACCGCGCCGAGGTGCTCGTCCGCGACGGCAAGGTCGCCGCGATCGACCCGACCGCGGTCGGCGCGGGCGAGATCCCCGCCGACGGCTTCTACCTGGTCGGCGACGACGCAGCCGCCGACGTGCTCCGCGCCCTCGAGGTCGGCGACGACGCGTCGCTGGCCTACGGCCTCGCCGACGACGTCGCCAAGCAGGCGCGCTTCGCGATCGGGCACAACTCGGTGCTGGTCGAGGGCGGCGTCGCACGCCCGGGACTGGACTCGACCGTCCACCCGCGCACGATCATGGGCTTCAAGGACGGCGGCAGCACGATCATGCTGGTCACCGCCGACGGTCGCCAGGCGCCGGTCAACGGCCTGACCGGTCAGCAGCAGGCCGACCTGATGGTCGAGCTCGGTGCGGATCTGGCCGTCAACCTGGACGGCGGCGGCTCGACCACGATGGTCGCGCGTCCGCTCGGCGCGCTCAACACGACGGTCCGCAACTCGCCGTCCGACGGCTACGAGCGCCCCGACCCCAACGGCGTCGGCATCTTCGTGGCTCCGGGCACCGGCAAGCTCGACGACATC
>JBAZOW010000341.1:0-3401 GCA_041648495.1 Patulibacter sp. | reverse complement strand
GTCGGCCGCGGGCATCCCGACGATCGCGATCGTCTTCGGCAACTCGACCGCGGGCGGCGCCTACGTCCCCGCGATGTGCGACTACACGGTCTTCGTGCGGGACCGGGCGAAGGTCTTCCTCGGCGGCCCGCCGCTGGTCAAGATGGCGACCGGCGAGGTCTCCGACGACGAGGAGCTGGGCGGCGCCGAGATGCACGCGCGGACCTCCGGCCTGGCCGACTACCTGGCCGAGGACGAGGCCGACGGTCTGCGGATCGGCCGTGACATCGTCCGCAACCTCGGCTGGCGCAAGCACGGCCCGGGGGCGCTGGACGCGGCCGACCGGGTCGAGCCGCCGCGCGCCGATCCGGAGCAGCTGATCGGGATCGTGCCGTCCGACCTGCGGCAGCCGTTCGACCCGGGTGACGTCCTGGCGCGGATCGTCGACGGCTCGCGGTTCGACCCCTTCAAGCCGACCTACGGCACCGCGCTCTCGGTCGGCTGGGCGCGGATCCACGGCTACCCGGTCGGGATCCTGATCAACGCCCGCGGCGTGCTGTTCAGCGAGGAAGCGCAGAAGGCGACGCAGTTCATCCAGCTCGCCAACCAGAAGTCCGTCCCGCTGCTGTTCCTCCACAACACGACGGGGTTCATGGTCGGTCGCGAGTACGAGCAGGGCGGGATCATCAAGCACGGCGCGCAGTTCCTCAACGCGATCAGCAACTCGACGGTGCCGCATCTGGGCGTGGTGATCGGCGCCTCGTACGGGGCGGCCAACTACGCGATGTCGGGTCGCGCGTACCGACCGCGGTTCCTCTTCGCCTGGCCCAACGCGGTCGCGTCGGTGATGGGACCGGACCAGCTGGCCGGCGTGCTGTCGATCGTCGCCCGACAGGCCGCCGAGGCCCAGGGCCGCCCGTACGACGAGGACGGCGACGCGGCGATGCAGGCCGCGGTCCGCGGCAAGATCGCCGCCGAGCAGGTCGCGCTCGCGGTCTCGGGGCGCGGCTACGACGACGGGATCATCGATCCCCGCGATACGCGCACGGTGCTGGGGATGGCGCTCTCGGCCTGCAACTCCGCGCCGATCGCCGGCGCCGAGGGCTACGGGGTGTTCCGCACATGAGCTCGTTCGACATCGATTCGCCTATCCGCACGCTGATCGTCGCCAACCGCGGCGAGATCGCCCGCCGGATCTTCCGCACCTGCCGCGACCTGGGGATCACCACGGTCGCCGTCCACTCCGACCCCGACGCCGACGCGCCGTTCGTGCGCGAGGCCGACCTGGCCGTCGCCCTCGGCGGTGCGAGCCCCGCCGAGTCGTACCTGCGCGGCGACGCGATCATCGCCGCAGCGCAGCGCACCGGTGCCGACGCGATCCATCCGGGCTACGGGTTCCTGGCCGAGGACGCACGGTTCGCCCGTGCGGTGATCGCCGCCGGGCTGCGCTGGATCGGTCCCGAGCCCGAGACGATCGACGCGATGGGCTCGAAGGTCCGCGCCCGCGAGTTGATGGAGGCCGCCGGCGTCCCCGTGCTGCCGGGCCGGACGCTCGAGGGCGACCCCGACGACGCCACCCTGCGGAGCTACGCCGACGAGATCGGCTACCCGCTGCTGGTCAAGGCGTCGGCGGGCGGGGGAGGCCGCGGGATGCGGCGCGTCGAGGGGCCGGACGGCCTGGCCGAGGCGGTCGGGTCCGCGCGCCGCGAGGCGGACGCGGCGTTCGGCGACGGCACGGTCTTCCTCGAGCGCTACGTCACGCGACCCCGTCACGTCGAGGTCCAGATCCTTGGCGACCGCCACGGCACCGTCAGCGCGCTGCCCGAGCGCGACTGCTCGATCCAGCGTCGCCACCAGAAGCTGATCGAGGAGTCGCCCGCTCCGGCGATCGGCGCGGACGTCCGCGAGGCGTTGGCGACGGCGGCCCGCGACGCCGCTCGCGCGCTCCGCTACGTCGGTGCGGGCACGGTCGAGTTCGTGCTCGCCCCGAACGGCGAGGTCTTCTTCCTCGAGGTCAACACCCGCCTGCAGGTCGAGCACCCGGTGACCGAGCTGGTCTGCGGGCTCGATCTCGTGGCGCTGCAGATCGCGGTCGCCGAGGGCTCCGCGCTGCCCGAGATCGCGGTCGACCCGGTCGCCCACGGGCACGCGATCGAGGCCCGGATCGTCGCCGAGGACGCGGCCGAGGGCTGGCGTCCGCAGACCGGGACGGTCGAGCGATTCGCGTTCGGGGCGGCGGGGGAGACCCGCGGGACCGAGGGCGGCGGGACGAGTCTCACCAGTGGCGCGGAGCACGGCCGGGGACGCGGTGACGACGACGGGCACGGCGGGCCGGGCCTCGGCGGCGCGCTCGGCGTGCCGGGCCAGACGACCCTGCGGGTCGACAGCGCGGTCGATCCCGGGAGCGTCGTCTCGCCGCACTACGACTCGATGCTGGCCAAGGTGATCGTCCACGCGGCGACCCGCGACGGCGCGACCCGCCGGCTGCACGCCGTGCTGGGACGGGCCGAGATCGCCGGGATCCGGACCAACCGCGACCTGCTGGTGCGGACGCTGGAGAGCGACGAGTTCCGCACGGTCAGCCACGACACCCAGCTGCTCGACGGACCGCGCCTGGACGCGCTGGGCGCCCCGCTGGTCGACGGCGATGCGCTGCGCTGGGCCGCGGCTGCCGCCGCGCTCGCCGCACAGGCCGCACGTCGCGCCGACGCGACGATCGCCCCGGGCCTGCCGAGCGGCTGGCGCAACGTCCCGGCGGCGCCGCAGACCGTGACCTACCGCGTGCAGGGCACCGACGACGTCCTGGTCGTCGGCTACCGGCTCGGACGGACGGGCGGGCTCGCCGAGTTGGCGGTCGACGGTGCCCGGTCGACGTCCGATCCGTCGGCCGGGGGATTCTCGTCAGACGGCGAATCGGTGGCCGACGGCGGCTCGCTCGACGCCGACCTGATCGAGGCGACGGCGGACGCGGTCACCCTGCGGGCCGACGGCGTGCGGCGGCGCTTCACGGTGCACGCCGGGGACGACGCGGTCTGGGTCGGCGACGGCCGCGGGCAGGTCGCCCTGGTCGAGCAGCCCCGGTTCCCCGATCCGGGCGACCAGGCGGCGGCGGGCTCGCTCGACGCGCCGCTGCCCGGCACGGTGCTGCGGGTCGACGTCGCGGAGGGCGATGCGGTCGAGGTCGGACAGCGGCTGCTGGTGCTCGAGGCGATGAAGATGGAGCACGAGGTGACGGCGCTGACCGCCGGCACGGTGACCGCGGTCCACGTCGCGGTTGGCGACGCGGTCGACGGCGGCCAGACCCTGCTCGTGGTCGATACGGACGTCCAGGAGGACGCAGCATGAGCTCGCGAACGTTTGCGTGTCGAGTTGTCCGGCGTGGTCGCGGCGAAGTCGACGCGCCCCGGAGGCCCGGGACAGCG
>JBAZOW010000340.1:0-3402 GCA_041648495.1 Patulibacter sp. | reverse complement strand
CGCCACGGCGATCGGCGCACGGCTGGCGAGCTCCTCGGCCCGGGCCTGATCGCCCCGGCGTGAAGAACCGGCGGGCGAGTCCGCCGGCCGGGGCCATGTCGACGGAGTAAGCTGCCGCGCTCATGTCACGCACGCTTCGCCTTCCGTCCCTGATCGGTATCGCGCTCGCGGCCGCCGTCGGCCTCGCCGCCTGCGGAACCTCGACGATCGACGTCTCCCAGGTCGAGTCGACCGTGGTCGAGCAGTTCGCCGCCCAGGGCGTGCCGCTCCGCGAGACCAGCTGCGAGGACGTCGACGCCGAGGTCGGCGCGCCCGTCCGCTGCACCGCGTTGAACCCGCAGGACACGAAGCTCTTCATCGAGGGCAAGGTGACCGCGATCAACGACGACAAGGGACGCTTCGAGGTCGTCGCGGCACGGGGCGAGGCGAAGGGCACGGCGATCGCCGCCGACGCCAAGGCGCTGCTCGAAGCGAAGGTCGGGGAGAAGGCCCGGGCGATGACCTGCCCGGAGACGGTCGAGATCCCGACCAGGACCCCGGTGCGCTGCACCCTGACCGTCGGCGACGGCACCCGTCTCGGGGTCAGCGTGACGGTGGACGCGAAGGGCAAGGCCAGCGTCGAGGTCGACGACGAACCGGTGTCCTGAGCCTTCCGACCTCGCGCAGACGGTACGGTTCGCTCTTGATGACCGAATCCCCGAACTCGCGGCGTGGTGCACGCCCCCGGCGGCGAGGATCCGTCCCCGGGCACCTCGGTCAGGCCACCAGCCTGCCTCTCGATACCCGACGCCGTTCCTCATCCACCGTGAACGCACCCCACATCCACGATTTCGTGAAGTCGGTCATCTAGATGGCGAAGGTCCGGCTCGACACGCTCCTGCACCAGCGGGGCCTCTATCCCTCCCGATCCGCCGCCGCGGCCGCGGTGCTGGCCGGCGCGGTGCGGCTCGGTGGGCCCAGCGTCAATCCGCACGCCCGGCCGATCAAGCCCGGCCTGCAGGTCGCGGAGGACGTCGAGATCGAGACGGCCGAGGCGGCGCAGTTCGTCTCGCGCGGCGGCACCAAGCTGGCCAACGCGCTGGAGGGGCTCGACGTGGCGGTGGCGGGCCGGCGGGCGATCGACGTCGGGGCCTCGACCGGCGGCTTCACCGACTGCCTGCTGCAGCTCGGCGCCGAGGCCGTGACCTGCGTCGACGTCGCCTACGGCGAGCTGGCCTGGTCGATCCGCAGCGACGATCGCGTCACGGTGATCGAACGTCAGAACGCTCGCGAGCTGACCCCCGAGCTGCTGCCGTACGTCCCCGACCTGGTGGTCGCCGACGTCTCGTTCATCTCGCTGACGAAGCTGCTGCCGGCGATGGGCGAGATCGTCGCGCCCACGTTCGACGCGCTGCTGATGGTCAAGCCGCAGTTCGAGCTGGGCAAGCACCGCGTCGGCAGCGGGGGCGTGGTCCGTGACCCGGAGCTGCGCCGCGAAGCGGTCCGGCTGGTGGCCGAGCACGCGATGACGCTCGGCTGGTCCGTGCTCGCAGCGCGGTCGTCGGGACTGCCGGGGCCGAAGGGCAACCGCGAGACCTTCCTGCACCTCGCCGAGGGGGGAAGAGCGCCGCACCGGACCCCCGACGAGCTCGACGAGCTGATCGTCGCGGCCGAGCCCGAGGGCACCGCGTGACCGCGTTCGGCAAGCGCGCCCGGACCGCTGCGGTGCTGACGCACTCGCGGCCGGACCAGTCGGTCGCCTCGCTGCGCTGCCTGCTGGACGTGGCGGCGGAGCTCGAGGTCGAGTTGTGGTTCTGCGAGGACGAAGTCCGCAAGCACGGCCTCCAGCCCGGACCCGGGCTGCAGATCATGCCGGAGTGGCGCAGCGACGCCGACCTCTGCGTGGCCCTGGGCGGCGACGGGACGATCCTGATGGGCCTGCGCCAGCAGGTCGGCACCGAGGTCCCGGTCTTCGCCGTCAACCTGGGGCAGGTCGGGTTCCTGGCGACCGTCGAGCCGGCCGAGCAGGAGGCCGGCCTGCGGGCGGCGTTCGCGGGCGAGTTCGAGGTGCTCGACCTGCCGGCGCTCGAGGCGCGGCTGCCCGACGGCACCGTGCACTCCGCGGTCAACGACGTCAGCGTGCACCGGCAGACCGGGGAGCGGGTGGCGACGCTGCGCTACGGGATCGACGGGCAGGAGGCGGGGCAGGTGCGCTGCGACGGACTGGTCGTCGCCACCCCCGCGGGCAGCACCGGCTACAACCTCGCCAACGGCGGCCCCGTGATGGCCTGGGGCGTCGAGGGCTACGCGGTCTCGTTCATCGCTCCGCACACGTTGTCGGCCCGCTCGCTGGTGGTGGCGCCGGACGGCGTGCTCGACCTGCACAACGGCTCCGACTCGGACGTCGACGTCGCCGTCGACGGCCGTCCCAGCGGCGTGCTGCGCCCCGACGAGTCGTTGCAGCTGCGCTACCGACGCGATGCGACGTTGCTCGCCCAGACGCCGGGATCGAGCTTCTACCGCCGCCTGCGCGAGAAGTTCGGCCGGCTCGCGGGCTAGATCACGACCCTGACGGGCGCAGCGGACGGGGAGACGTCGGCGTTTCACCCGTCGCTCGACCCGCCTCTCGCCGACCGGACTTGCGATCCGTCCCCGAGGCATGCGAACATGCGTTCGTGCTCCTCGAGCTGCGCGTAGAGAACCTGCTGCTGATCGAACGGGCCGAGATCGATCTCGGCCCGGGTCTCAACGTGGTCACGGGCGAGACCGGGGCGGGCAAGACGATGCTCGCCCACGCGATCGATCTGCTGCTCGGCGCCAAGCCGAAGAGCGGGATCGTCCGGCCGGGCGCCGCCGAGGCGTGGGTCGAAGGCGTCTTCTCGTGGGATCCGGAGAGCGGCGTGCTCCCTCCCGAGATCGCCGAGCGGCTGCCGACCGACGCGGACGAGCTCGTGCTCGCGCGGAAGGTCTCCGCCGAAGGGCGCTCGCGGGCGTTCCTCAACGGTCGCTCCGCCACGGCCGCCGATCTGCGCGACGTCGGCGGTGCCCTGCTGGCCTTCCATGGTCAGCACGAGGCCCAGCGGCTGCTCTCGTCGTCGGCCCAGCTCGGCCTGCTCGACGCCTTCTGCGCGATCGACGACCCGGAGCACCTGGAACGGCGTGCCGCGCACGCCGCCGCCCACACCGCCGAGCGCGATGCCCGTCAGCGGCTCGAGGAGCTGCGGGACGCGGCCGGCGCCCGCGAGCGGGAGCTCGACCTGCTGCGCTTCGAGCTGCAGGAGATCGACGAGCTGGCCCCGGACCCCGACGAGCGGGACGAGCTGGCCGGCGCGCGCGAGCGGCTGCGTCACGTCGATGCGCTACGTCAGGCGACCCTGACCGCCCAGCAGGCGCTCGGTGCCGACGACGGGGCCGCCGGCGCGG
>JBAZOW010000339.1:0-3421 GCA_041648495.1 Patulibacter sp. | reverse complement strand
GACGATGAACAGCAGCGACGAGATGACGGGCGCGAGCAGCGTCTGCATCCAGAGCTTCATGAAGCGCAGGATCTCGCGCTCGCAGAGCCAGGCGAGACCGCGACGCTGCTCGACGAACGGCGCGTCGTGGGCGGGCGGCGGCTGGAGCGCCGCGGGACCGGTGGCCGTGCTCATGCCGCGACCTCCGAGGCGAGGTCGCGTTCGCTCGCGCCGGCGTCGGCCATCGCCCGCAGGTAGACCTCGGCGATGTCGGCCGCGCCGTACTGCGCCCGCAGGCCGTCCGCGGTGTCGCGGGCGATGATCTTGCCGCCGCGGATCAGGGCGATCTCCTCGCAGAGCGCCTCCGCTTCCTCCAGGTAGTGGGTGGTCAGCAGCACGGTGGTGCCGACCTGGTGCAGCCGTCGCGTGTACTCCCACAGCTCGGACCGCAGCTCGACGTCGACCCCGGCGGTCGGCTCGTCGAGGATCAGCAGGCGCGGGTGGTGCATCAGGGCACGGGCGAACAGCAGCCGGCGACGCATCCCGCCGGAGAGCTCGGGAGGCCGGACCTTGGCCTTGGCCGAGAGGTCGAAGACGTCCATCAGCTCGGTCGCCCGGCGGCGGGCGTCGCGGCGACCCATCCCGAAGTAGCCGGCGTGGTAGATCAGCACCTCGTCGACGTTCATGAACCGGTCGAGGTTGATGTCCTGCTCGGCCAGACCGATCAGGCGGCGGGCCTCGCGACTCTCGTGATCGTGACCGAAGACCTCGATCCGGCCCGCGGTCGGACGGACCAGGTTGGAGACGGCCCCGATTAGCGTCGTCTTGCCGGCCCCGTTGGGACCGAGCAGCCCGAAGAAGGCGCCGTCCGGGATCTCCAGGTCGAGCTGCTCCACGGCGGTGAATCCGCCGGCGTAGGTCTTGGTGAAGCCCCGGACCGAGAGGGCGGGGACCGACGGGGCTCCGTTCTGCCCAATTCCCGACCCGGAATTGGGGATAATTGCGTCGTCAAGCACATCAGGTCACTGTACGGGACGCGGTCGCCCGCCCCGGCGCGACGCGATGTCGCTCGTGAACGGGACCGGCCGGCACGCTTCACGCAGTCGATGCCGCCCGCGGGACCGCCCCCTCCGCCGCTCCGGCGGCCCCGCGCGACGGGCACGCTAGGGTTGGCGCATGCCTCTGGTTCCCACCGTCGTCGAGCGCACCGCGCGCGGCGAGCGCGAGTACGACATCTTCAGCCGTCTGCTCAACGAGCGGATCATCTTCCTCGGTCAGCAGATCGACGATCAGATCGGCAACCTCGTCGTCGCGCAGCTGCTGCACCTCGCCAGCGACGACGAGGACAAGGACATCTCGATCTACATCAACTCGCCCGGCGGTTCGGTGACGGCGGGCCTGGCGATCCTCGACACGATGAACTTCGTGCGGCCCGACGTGCGGACGATCTGCTGCGGCATCGCGATGTCGGCCGGCTCGCTGCTGCTGGCGGGCGGCACCAAGGGCAAGCGGTTCTCGCTGCCCAACAGCCGGATCCTGACCCACCAGCCGTCGGTCAGCGGCTTCGAGGGCCAGGCCACGGACATCGAGATCCACGCGCGGGAGCTGCTGAAGACCCGCAAGCGGCTGAACGAGATCTACGTCGGCCTGACCGGCCAGCCGATCGAGGTGATCGAGCGGGACATGGAGCGCGATCGCTTCTTCAGCCCCGACGAGGCCCGCGAGTACGGCCTGATCGACCAGGTCCTGGGCGAGTCGTTGCCCGACCTGACGCCCAAGAAGGACTAGTCCTCAGACGCATGGCGCGTTGGCTCTCCGGGCAGCTGCTGGTCGCCTCGCCGACGATCGGCGACCCCAGCTTCTCGCGCTCGGTGGTCCTGATCGTCGACCACGATCGGGACGGTGCGCTCGGCATCGTCCTGAACCGACCGACAGAGACCACCGTGCAGGTCGCGGTCCCGGAGATGGCCGGGCTGTTCGGCGAGGACGAGGTCGTCCACGACGGCGGTCCGGTCCAGCCGGACGCGCTGCTGACCGTGGCGGAGTTCCGCGATCCCGCCGACGCCGCGCTGCTGGTGCTCGGGCGGATCGGGATGGTCCGCGGGGACCACGATCCGCAGCAGCCGAACGTCGAGCGCGCGCGGGCCTACGCCGGCTACGCGGGCTGGGCCCCCCAGCAGCTCGACGGGGAGCACGCCAACGGCGACTGGATCGTCACCCCGGCGCGGCCCGACGACCTCTTCCGCGAGGACGCCGGCGATCTGTGGTCGATCGTGCTGGAACGGCTCGGCGGCCCGTACGCGCACCTCGCGCAGCCGCCGGTCGATCCGTCGGTCAACTAGCAGTCGGCGGAGCCCCGGCGGCCTCGCCGGCCTCGGGGTCGGCGTCCTGCTCGGGGTCGTGGACGGCCGCGCCGTCGCTGACCGCCTTGGGCTTGGGGATCCGCACGGCGAAGGCGTCGCGCCGGGTCCGCAGCGGACCGGCGATCGCCCCGAGCGTGGTGCGCTCACGCTGCCCGAGGTCGCGGTAGACCTCGCGCAGCTCGTCGAGCAGCCGGTCGGCGTCGTCGAGCGCCTCCCGAGCGGCGCTCCAGGCCTGCTCCTCGACGGCGTCCTCGCCGCGCCCGATCGCCTCGGACACGTCAGCGAGCTGCTCCAGCGGCACGTCCATAGCCGGGAGCGTATGCCGCCGCCGAACGATTAGCCTTCCGGGCATGGCTCGACGCACGATCGGATCGCTGGTCGCGGTCGCCCTGGCGACGGTGATCGTCGGCTGCGGCGGCAGCGACGACAGCGATCTCGCGGAGGCGACCAACCGGACCTGCGAGAACGTCACGGCGGCGGCCAAGACCCTCAGCACCGAGCTGGTCCGCGGACCGGGCGACGACGAGGCCGCGGCGGTCAAGACCGCGATCGAGCGCTACGTCGGCACGGTCAGCGCCGCAGCGGACGAGATGCAGGCCGCCCACCCGACGAAGGCCGAGCGCACGTTCCAGCAGCAGGCCGTCGCCCGGCTGCGGGCGCACGCCGCCGACCTGCGGGCCGCGGTGGCCGGCAGCAGCGACGGCGGCACCTCGCGCGCCGACGCGCTCAAGCGACTGGAGGCGTCCGAGAGCGCCGCGGTGCCGATGGTGCCGCCGGTCGTGCTCGACGGAGCCCCGGCCTGCGCCGAGGACGCCGCCCGATGATCGTCGGTCGCCGACCGCTGGGCGTCGCGCTGTGCGTCGCCGTGCTGAGCCTGGCGGGTTGCGGCTCGACGCCGCCCGACGAGCGCTACGCCGCGGGCTGGGACGCCGTCTGCCAGGACGTCAAGGGAGCGCTGCAGGAGTTCCGTACCGAGTTGGTGACCGCCGCGCGGACCGCGCCGGACGCCGGCGAGGGTGCCGCGCAGCAGCCGCTGGCGCGTGCGGAGGCGGCCGCGGTACTGGAGCGGCCCGCCCAGC
>JBAZOW010000338.1:0-3496 GCA_041648495.1 Patulibacter sp. | reverse complement strand
GTCAAGGACGGGTCCTGGGCGTTCACCCCCGGCGGCGTCACGTCGCTGAGCGGCAGCGGATGGCAGACCGTGACGTTCATCGTCCCGACCGTCGACGCCGTGCAGGCGATCGGCATCAACTTCATCAACGAGACCCACCAGACCGGCACGGTCCACGTGGACAACGTCCGTTGGTAACCCCGAACGAGACCCGCTCATGACCACGCTCACGACCCGCCGTCTACGACCACGCCTCGCCTGGAGCGCCGCGTTGCTCGCCGCGCTCGCCGTCCTGCTCGTGTCCGTCGTCGGCTTCGCGGGTGACGCGTCCGGCGAGACCGAGCGACGGGACGTCCTGACCTGGAACGTCGACGGTCGGGCTACGGTCGAGCTGACCTGGCCGGGCCCGGAAGCCTGCGGCGGGGCGCTCTGCGTCGAGTTGGGCAACGGCCTGGCGGTTGCCGCGGACCGGGTCGGCTGCCTGTCGCTCGGACGCGCGACCTTCGGCGTGCGCTGTGGCCTGAACGGCATCCGCACCCTGCGCGTCGTCGGCAGCGGCAACCTGCCGGTCGTCGTCAACTCCACGGCGCCCGCCGCCGGCTGCCCGCCGATCGACGTCGTGATCGCCCAGGGGTCCAGCAACGGTGCGACCAACGTCCAGGACGGCTGCCGCCAGACGGTCGAGTGCGCGGTCTACTACTCGGGCACGGTCCACGCAGATTCCACCGACGTGGTCGCGGACGGCTGCACCAACGTCCGAGTGGACGGCAACGTCCAGCGCGTCGCGGGCACCCAGGAGCCGTGCAAGACCCCCGGTCGGGGCTGCGTCCCCGATCGCGGAGCGACGCCGTCGATCCCCGACACCAAGCCGATCACCGATCCGACCGATCCGCAGCACGCCGGACCGTCCGGTCGCGCCGGTGCCGGGGCGCTGCGCGTCGTCTCGTCGTCGGGGCTGTCACGCAGCGGTCGCGCGCTCCGGGCCCGGGTGACGATCACGCAGCCGGCGCAGGTCGGCGTGACGCTGCAGCGCCGGACGCCGAAGGGCCGCTGGGTCACGCTCCGCACCGTCTCGCGGACCGCCGAGAAGGGCAGGACGTCGGTCGTGTTCCGATCGACCCGCAAGCGCCCGATCGGCCCCGGCACGTACCGCACGCGCGTCACCGTCTCGGCGCCGGGGACG
Organism: Patulibacter sp.; assembly: GCA_041648495.1. Classification (GTDB taxonomy): domain Bacteria; phylum Actinomycetota; class Thermoleophilia; order Solirubrobacterales; family Solirubrobacteraceae; genus Patulibacter. The sequence continues at coordinate 2,334 of JBAZOW010000338.1, read as the reverse complement.
ACGCCCGTGATCTCGAGGGCGCTGCGCGTTCGGGGGTGAGGGGCGGGGCGGTTCCCGCCCGTTGTCCCTAGCCTCTCGGCATGGGTTCGCTGCTCCTGATCCGCCACGGCCAGGCGTCGTTCGGTACCGACGACTACGACCGCCTCTCGCCGCTGGGGCATCAACAGGCGCAGTGGGCCGCCGACGAGCTGGTCCGCCGCAACGTCGTCCCCGCGCAGGTGCGACACGGCGCTCTGCGGCGCCAGGCCGAGACGGCGGCGCCGATCCCGGGCAGCATCGACGCGCTCGTCGACCCGCGCTGGAACGAGTACGACAACGACGACCTGATGGGCGCTCATTCGGCCAGCAGCGTGCGCCTCGAAGGCTCGCCGGAGGTCTCGTCGCGCGACTTCCAGGTGCTGCTCGAGGACGCCGTGCACGGCTGGATCGCCGCCGGTGACGCGTCCGACGCACAGGAGACCTGGCCGCAGTTCCGTGCGCGCGTCCAGGGAGCGCTGACCGACGCGGCGCACGCCCTCGGATCGGGCGAGACCGGCATCGTCGTCACCTCGGCGGGCACGATCGCGGCCGCCTGCACCCTGCTCGTCGGCGGCGACGCCGAGACCTTCGTCCGCTTCAACCGGACCAGCATCAACACCGGATTCACCCGGATCGTCAGCGGCCACAGCGGCCTCTCGCTGATCTCGTTCAACGAGCACGCGCACCTGGAGGTCCGGGGTCGCGAGGTCGTGACGAGTCGGTAGGTCACGCCGAGTCGGTAGTCACGCTGACCGTGTCGACTTGTCCGCGACTGTTCCGGAGAACTCGACACGCTCCCCGGGCCGGCGACGTCGCGACCCCCGCCCACCGGTAGACGCTGCTGTCGCCCTCCACGGGGCGTCAGAAGCACCGAGGCCGCGGCCCGCCGGACTAGCCCCGCCCCCGAACGAACAAGAGCGGCCTCTCGGCCGCTCCCGTCCTCTTCTCTCTCCCCTATCCGGCGAACCTCCCGCCGGGGTGACCGGGTGAGATCGCGCCGCTCAGAGCGGCGGGATCGCACTCGGTCGCGGCCCGGCGAACCTCCCGCCGGGCAAGCTCGGTGCTAGCCGCGGCGGCCCTTGGCCTTCTGGACCGTGACCTTCTTGGTCGACTCGACCTTGCCGGACTTCAGGGCCACGTTGCGGACCTGGCCCGTCTTGATCAGCGCGCGGTACTTGGCGGCGATCCGGACCTTGACCGCGACGGTCTTGCCGCGGCGCACGTTGTAGGTCGCGCGGCCGATCACCACGGTGCGGGTCTTCGCCTTGCTCGCCCGCTCGCCCGCGACGCCGCGGACCGAGCCGGTCGGGACCTTGGCGGTCACCGTCACCGTGCCGCGGCAGCTGACCGCGGCGCTGCAGGTCACCGGGACCGACGCCGTGGCGCCCGTCGCGGCCACCGTCACGCCGCCGAAGCGGAGCGTCGCGGGCACGATCGGATCGGCCTGCGGGGTCGGCGTGACCTTCGGAACCGGGTTGGGGGTCGGCGTCGGGTCGGGCGTCGGCGCCGGCGCGAAGTCGGCCGGCGGCGTGCCCGGGTCGCCGGGCGTACCCGGGTCAACGGGCGTACCGGGATCCACCGGCGTGCCGGGGTCGACCGGGGTACCCGGATCGACCGGCGTGTCCGGCAGCAGGGCCCGCTCGATACCGATCGACGCGGTCGAGCTGTTGTTGCTCGGGTCCACGTCGAACGTCAGCGTCGTCACCGTCGCCGTGTTTTCGACGTCGACCACCACGAGCGGCGACTCCAGCGTCAGCGAGATGCACTCCAGGTCGAGCGTCACCGTCTGCGGCTGATCCGTCCCGTTGTACAGGTCGAAGTCGCGGTTGACCGGCATCGGGATGTTGCCCATCGAGACGACGCCCGGCGGCAGGTCGTACGACGCGACGATGCCCTCGGAGCCGACCGGGCACGAGACCCGCAGCTGCCGCGTCACGCCGGGCTGCAGCGTGACCTGACGCTCGACGTGCTCGAAGTCGAACCGGTGGGTGTGCAGCGGGTTGCCGGCCGGCGTGACGTAGGCGCTCAGCGGCCGCAGGCTGGCGGTCGCGACCGTGTCGTCGGCCAGGGCCTCGACGGTCAGCTTCCAGCCGTCGACGCCGCCGACCGTGGCCGGCTCGCTGACGACCAGGCGCGCCGCGCCCTGCAGCGTCTCGTAGCCGGGCGCGATCGCACGGTGCGAGCGGTCACCCGGGAAGAACAGCTCCTGCCGCTCCCCCGCCGCCAGCACGCCCGTCGTCAGCAGCTGGAGGCTGCCGGCGTCGAGCGGGTGCACGTGGTCGTTGCCGGTCGTCTGCTGCGGCAGGCAGGTGACGT
>JBAZOW010000337.1:0-3505 GCA_041648495.1 Patulibacter sp. | reverse complement strand
CGGCCGCACGATGCCGCTGAAGGGGCTCGACCGGCTGCTCGACCTCGTCGACCGGCTCGACGCCGAGGACCGTCGCGTGCGACTGGTGGCCCTGCTGCACGACCCCGGCAACCAGTTCGTCGGACGGGACGGGGACTACGCGTCGCGCTGCGTGACGCGCCTGCGGGCCCGCGACCCCGAGCTGACCGAGATCCACGTCGATCGGGTCGACGTCGGCGCGTTCTACGCCGGTGCGTCGGTGCTCGTCGTCCCCAATCGGATCCTCCGCTACGACAAGGTCCCGGGCGAGTCGTGGGGACGGATCGTGCCGGAGGCGCTGGCGGCCGGGCTGCCCGTGGTCAGCACCGACGCGGTGCCGAGCGCGGTCGAGTACGTGGTCGACGGCGAGAACGGCACGGTCGTCCCCTGGGACGACGAGCCCGCGCTCGCCGCCGCCGTCCGCCGCTGGCTGCTGCGATGAGCGTGGTCCCCTCACCCGCCGACGGACCGGCCGACGGACCCGTCGACCGGCCGATCGACGACGCCCCGGCCCAGAGGATCGACGACGCCCCGGCCCACAGCGGACGGCGGATGGCCGAGGACGCGACCACGGCGTTCGCGGTCCAGATCCTCGGCTACGTGACGGGGCTGGTGGCCAGCGTGCTGATCGCGCGCGCGCTCGGCGCCGTCGATCGGGGGATCTACGCGGTGGCCGTCACCGCGGCGTCGATCGCGGTCGTCGCCTTCCACGCCGGGATCGAGCTCGCCAGCAACTACTTCTTCGCCGAGCGCGGGACGCCGTTGGCCGCGCTCAGCCGCAACGGGTTCCTCGGCGCCGCGATCCTCGGACCGCTGGGGATGGTCGCGATGCTGGTGTTCTTCGCGATCGCCCACGCGTCGGTGCTCGACGGGCTCTCCCTGGTGCTGTACCTCTGCGCGGTCGCCACGGTGCCGCTCCAGATGCACCAGCTGTGGCTCGCCAACATGCTGATGGTGGCGGGACGCTTCCGCGCCTACCAGCGCGTGTCGGCGGTGATCGCGGTGCTCCAGCTGTTGGCGGTCTGCGTGCTCTACGCGGCGAGCAGCCTGGACCTGGCGACCACGCTGGTGCTCTACCTGGGCGTCGCGGTCGTCGCCTGGGCCCTGTCGCTGCGCGCGTCGCGTCCCGTCGGTCCGATCGGACCGCCCTACGACCTGCAGCTGTTCCGCGCGACGCTGCGGTACGGCCTGCGGCTGCACGGGGGCTACATCGGCTGGTTCGTCCTGCTGCGCCTGGACCTCTTCCTCGTCGCCTGGTGGCTCGGCCCGCGCGAGGCGGGCGTCTACGCGATCGCGGTGCTGTTCGCCGAGCTGTCGTGGCAGCTCACGAGTCCGCTGGTGCTCGCGGCGACCCGCCCCCAGATGGCGCTGCCGTCGGGCGAGGCGGCGCAGGTCTCCTTCCAGGTGGTGCGGGCCAACCTGCTGCTCGCGAGCGTGATGGCGGTGGCCTTCGTCGCCACGCTGTGGTTCGCGCTGCCGCTGCTCTACGGCGACGAGTTCGACGGTGCCTACGCCGCGACCGTCGTCCTGTTGCCCGGGGTCGTCGCGATGGCGGCGTTCCGGCCGCTCTACAACTGGCTGGTGCGGGTGGCCGGACCGCTGCGGCTCAGCGCCATGTGCCTGCTCGCGGCGGCGGTCAACGTGGGGATCAACGCGCTGCTGCTCCGGTCGCTCGGGATCGTCGGCGCGTCGCTCGCCTCGTCGGTCTCGTACGCCCTGCTGACGCTCGCGGCCGCGAGCTGGGCGGCCCGGGCCAGCGGATCCCCGCTGCGCACCGTGGTTCCCGGGATCGCCGACGTCCGGACGATCGCCCGCAACCTCGGCCTGATGGCCCGCAGCCTGCGGGCGCGGATCGCCGCGCGCCGAGCCGGGTCCGGGGAAGGGGAGCCTCCGGCCAGGGAAGGTGACCCCCCCGCCCCGGACATGGGCTAGCCTCGGCGGATGCGGCGAGGCTCACTGAGAACGGTCGTCGGCGTGCTGGCGTGCCTGCTCGCGGGCACGATGGTGGCGACGACCACCACCCACGCCGCGGTCACGACCCGCAAGGCGATCTGGGGTCCCGCGCAGGTCGATGGCGTCAGCCAGTTCCCGATCTTCGCGGAGCTCGGGGCGGGGATCTGGCAGACGGGCCTGAACTGGCGGCAGGCGGCGACCCGCCGGCCCGCGCGCCCGAGCGATCCGAACGACCCCGCCTACGTCTGGCCCGAGGAGCTCGACGGGCAGATCGCCGAGGCCGGGCGCTACGGGATCACGGTGCTGCTCGTGGTCAGCATGACGCCGGCCTGGGCCAACGGCGGGCGCGCGGACACGATCGCGCCGACGAACCCCGCGGACTACGCGGCGTTCCTGGCCGCGGCCTCCAAGCGCTATCCGGCGGTCCGCCGCTGGCTGCTCTGGGGCGAGCCGACCAAGGCGGCGAACTTCCGCCCGACGGGTCGCGCCGGGGCGCAGCGGTACGCGCGGATGCTCGACGCGTCGTACGCGGCGCTGAAGCGCGTCTCGCCCCGCAACCTGGTGATCGGCGGCAACACGTACTCGATCGGCGACGTCCGGCCGCTCGACTGGATCCGCCTGCTGCGCCTGCCCAACGGCAAGCGCCCGCGGATGGACTTCTACGGGCACAACCCGTTCACCAACCGCTACCCGCGGCTCAGCCAGCCGCCGATCGGCCGCGGGTACGCGGACTTCGGCGACCTCGACACCCTGGCGGAGACGATCGACCGCTACCTGGGTCGACGACCGGACGGCAAGAAGATCCCGATCTTCATCAGCGAGTTCTGCCTGCCGACCGACCACGCCAACTGGGAGTTCAACTTCCACCTGGACCGGCCGACCCAGGCCCGCTGGATGTCCCAGGCGCTGCGGGTCTCACGGACCTGGTCGCGGCTCGTGACGTTCGGCTACCTGGGGCTGTACGACTTCCCGGAGCGGCCGGCCGGCGATCAGGTCGAGAGCGGTCTGATCACCCTCGAGGGCGTGCGCAAGCCCGCGTTCCGGGCGTTCGCGCGCGGCTAGCGCCCGCCTTCGCGCTCCCGGCGTCCCGGGAGCGTCCTCAGTGCGACGGGTCGTCGAGCGTCCGCCGCGAACGTCCCCGCAGCAGCAGGCCCGCGAGCAGGCCGACGAGCAGCACGCCACCGGCGATCGCGATCACCGGGCCGGAGCCGCCGCCGTCGCCTTCGGAGGACGCCGCGACGGCCGCCGGCGCGGCGTCCGTCGTCGTGGACTCGGCCGCGGGGGCGCGCTGCGTGGTGGTCGGCCGCTCGGCCGATGTGCGCGGCTTCCGCTCGCGCTCGGTCGTCGTGTCGGGCTTCGCCTCGGACTCGGGAGACTGGTCGCCCGTTCCCTCGCCCGTCGCCCCGCCGTCGCCGACGCCCGCACCGAACAGCTCGCGGTGCTCGTCCTCGGCGGGCGCGGTGCTCGTCGTCCGCGGCTGCGGCTCGCTGCGGTCCTTCTTGCCGCCGCCTCCCGAGCGCGCCGTGTCGAGCGG
>JBAZOW010000336.1:0-3511 GCA_041648495.1 Patulibacter sp. | reverse complement strand
CCATGGTTCCCGCCACCGCGTCGGCGGCGACCGCGACGGTCCAGATCGAGGGCGAGTTCGGCACGCTCGTCCCCGCGCAGTCGTGGACGATCGGCAGCGGCGCCTCCACCGATCCGGGCTCGGGCTGCCCGGCGAACACGGTCTCGGCCGCGATCGAGGCGGTCACCGCCGGCAACTGGGACCGGCAGCTGTTCATCGAGACGATCAAGGGCGAGACGCATACGTTCGGTGCGCGCGAGGAGTACTGGTCGCTCTGGCAGAACAACGACTACGGCAACCTCGGTGCCTGCAGCCAGACGGTCAGCAGCGGCGACCACGTGCTGGTCCAGGCGACGCTGTCCGGCCCGTCCCCGGACTGGATCCCGGAGTCCAAGCCGGTCGAGCTGATCGCCCCGGCGGTCGTCGACGAAGGCGTGCCGTTCAACGTGACGGTCAAGGAGTGGGCGCCGCTCACGACCAACTCGATGCCGGTGCTGCCGAGCGTGCAGAGCAACGGGGTCGGCTACGTCGTCTCCGACGGCACGGCCACCAGCACGACGACCGGCTCCACCGGCGTTGCGACGCTGACGCTGACCGGCGTCGGCAACACGACGATCAAGGCGACGAGCACGGACCCGGACAACTGGGGCCGCTCGATCGACGTGCCGATCTGCGTCGACGACGGCTTCACCTGCTGAGTCGGTGAGGCGGCGGGTCGCTCTTCGGAGCGGCCCGCCGTGCGGCGTGCAGCTGGTCGGGACTGCGTAGGGCTGCGACCTCACGCATGACGGCCATGCTGCTGGTCGCAGCGCCGCTCGCGCTGCGACCCCACGCATGACGGCCATGCCACTGGTCGCAGCGCCGCTCGCGTTGCGACCTCGCGCCGCTCAGGGGCGCTCGACCACCGGCCGCGGGCCCGCTCCGGGGCGCGACCAGATGTCGTTGCAGGCCTCGCAGACCTCGGCGGGGATCACGCCGAAGCGGATCAACACCGCGAAGGCGCGGCAGCCGAGGCAGATCCCGAAGGCCGCCTCGAGGAACGCCGCGACCGTCAGGCCGCCGAGCACGATCGACGCGGCCACGTGCGCATCGAAGCCGATCGCGAGGACGGCCGCCGCGACCGAGAACCCGACGCCGATCGCCTGGGCGAACCGCTTCGGGGGGCCGGGGGTCAGCCGCGGCGGGATGCCGAGGCGGGGGACGATCACCCGGGTGGCGAGCAGCCCGAGCGGGCTGGCCTTGGGACCGGCGGCGACCCGCGCGACGAAGCCCAGGGCGATCAGCACGATCAGCCACTCGGCCTGGAAGACGATCGCCAGCAGCGAGAGCACGACGACGCCACTCGCGATGGTGCGGGCCGCGACGTCGTTGACCGGGTTGGGGAACGAGAAGAGCGACCGCTGCGAAGCGGCGGGGGACGGAGAGGACATCCCGACCGATTCTAGCGCGCAAAGCCTTAAATCGAGTCGGAAATTAGGGGAATCTTGATGGCGCGTCTGTCGTGGTTCCCGAACGCGCGCTCGGGTACCGCCCCACGGGACGCCTGGCCTCGCACGGCCGGGGCCGGGACTCCGCCCGAACCGGCGCGCGTAGAATCGTGGGTCGGCCTCCACGGGCCTCTCCCATATGTCTTCCTCGCTTCGCCCGCTTCTCCGCCACCTCGCCGACGAACCCACGGGGGCGAGGATCGCCCGGGAGGGCGGTCGCGTGTTCGTCGCCACGTCGATGCGGCCGTTCGTGGTCGCCGGGGCGCTGGACGGCGTCGACGGGGCGATCGGGCTCGGCCGGCCGGCCCTGGTGGTCGCCGCCGACGACAAAGCGGCGCGCGAGCTGGCCCGCGACCTGCGCGCCTGGCTGCACCCGCGGCCGGTCCGCTTCTACCCGTCGCGGGGCGTGGCCTACGAGTCGCAGCTCGACCCGCCCGCGCACCTGGTCGGGATGCGCGTGGCCGCGCTCGACGCGCTGCTCGCGCACGCCAACGGCGACCGTCCCGAGGACGAGCCGCCGGTCGTCGTGGCCTCGGCCGTCGCCCTGTCGGAGACCGTTCCGGACCCGGAGCTGCGGCCCCACGGATTCCTGCTGAAGGTCGGCGAGCTGCTCGACCTCGACGAGTGCGCGATCGACCTGGTCGGCTGCGGCTACGAGCGCGTCGACCAGGTCAGCGACCGCGGCCAGTTCGCGGTCCGCGGGGGGATCCTCGACGTCTTCCCGGCGACCGAGGACAACCCGGTCCGGGTCGACCTGTTCGACGTCGAGATCGAGTCGATCCGCTCGTTCTCGGTCTTCACCCAGCGCTCGCTCGGTGAGCTGGAGTCGGTCGAGATCGCGCCCGCCGCGGAGCTCGCGGCCGAGTACCGCGAGTCGGCCGAGATCGCCGCGGCGCTGCGCTCCAGCGACGGCAAGAAGAAGACCGACGCCGACGAGCACGAGCACCTCGACGTCGCCAGCCTGCTGCCGGTCGACCGCTTCGGGACCTTCCTCGACCTGGTGCCGAAGGACGCGGTCGTGGTGCTGGTCGCCGACGAGGAGATCGAACCGGCGCTGAACGACCAGTGGGAGGACGTGACCGCTGCCTTCCACGACGCCGACGCCGGGCACCTCTACGTCAAGCCGGACGTGGTGCTCAAGGAGCTGAACGAGCGCGCCGAGCTGCGGATCGCCAGCCTGCTGCAGGACCAGGACCTCCAGCTGCACGCGCAGTCGGGCGACCTGGCCGCCCGCAACCTGGCCGGGGCCGAGACCGAGCTCGAGAAGCTGCTGCGGTCGGGCTACCGCACCGTCGTCACCTGGCGCCGCCAGGGCGACGGCGACCGCGCGGCGTACAACCTGTCGCGGGTCCGGGCCCAGTGGGTCGGCGAGGGCGACTTCGACCGCGAGCGCGCCGGCTTCGTGATCGCCGATCTGCGCCACGGCTTCATCGCCGCCGGGATGCAGCTGGCGGTGCTGCCCGACCACCGCCTGATGCGGCGGCGCAAGACCGAGGCCGACGACGAGTCGCGTCGCCGCAGCGGCCGCAAGAACGCCCTGCGCAGCTTCGCCGACCTGCGGACCGGCGACTACGTGGTCCACGAGGACCACGGGATCGCGCGGTTCAACGGCTTCGACACGAAGACCGTCGGCGGGGTCACCCGCGACTACCTGAAGCTGCAGTACGACGGCGACGACAAGGTCTTCGTCCCGGTCGACCAGCTCGCCAAGATCACCCGCTACGTGACCGGCGGGTCCGGGCACCCGACGCTGTCCAAGCTCGGTGGCAAGGGCTGGGAGGCGATCAAGACCCGCGCGCGCAAGGCCGCGCACGAGATGGCGGGCGAGCTGATCAACCTCTACGCCGAGCGTCGCGCGCGGCGGGGCCACGCCTTCCCGGCCGACGGCGAGCTGGTCGAGGAGTTCGAGTCGAAGTTCCCGTACAAGGAGACGGTCGACCAGCTCGACGCGATCGACGCCGTTAAGGCCGACATGGAGTCCGAGCGGCCGATGGACCGGCTGATCTGCGGCGACGTCGGCTTCGGCAAGACCGAGGTCGCCCTGC
>JBAZOW010000335.1:0-3514 GCA_041648495.1 Patulibacter sp. | reverse complement strand
GTCCCCGACGGGGATGCCCTCGACGCCGAAGGCGGCGTGACGCTCGGCCTCGAGCTGCCCGGGGAGCAGCAGCCGGTCGACGCCCGGTGCGCGACGCGATCCGGTCGCCTGCGCCGCCAGCTGCGAGGCCCGGGCCTCGAACTCGGCGCGATCACCGAACGCCGCCAGGTCGAAGGCGACGAACAGGTGCGCGCAGTCGTTGGGGGCGGTCATGTCCGCGTAGAGCCCCTGGACGCCCGAGCCGAACGCGCCGCCCGAGAGCACCCCGGTCAGCAGGTCGACGATCAGCGCCAGGCCGTAGCCCTTGTGTCCGCCGGTCGGCAGCAGCATGCCGGCGATCGCCGCCACCGCGTCGGTGGTCGGTCGGCCGTCCGCGTCGGTCGCCCAGGTCTCCGGGATCTCGCGCCCCTCCTGCGCCGCCAGCCGGATCTTGCCCAGCGCGACCTCGGACAGCGCCATGTCGAGCACGATCGGGTCGCCGTCCGCGCGCGGGACCCCGAACGCGATCGGGTTGTTCCCGACGACGGTCTCGGCGCCGCCCGGGGCCGGCATCAGCGGCCGGGTGTTCGAGGCGGCGATCCCGATGCAGCCGGCGTCCGTGGCCTGCTGCACGAAGCGGAAGGCGCCGCCGAAGTGGAACGCGCGACGGACGGCGACCGCACCGAGCCCGTGGGTCCGGGCCTTGTCGATCGCCAGGGCCATCGCCTGGTCGCCGGTCAGGATCCCGAGCGCGTGACCTCCGTCGAGCACCGCGACGGCGCCCGCGTCGAGCACGACCTCGGCCCGCTCCGCGGTCGAGACCGACCCGGCCCGCAACCGGTCGATGTACATCGGGACCAGCATCGAGCCGTGCGAGGGGATGCCCCGCCGGTCGGCGTCGACCAGCGCCGCGGCGACCGTCGCCGCCGCGTCATCGGACAGCCCGGCCGCCGAGAAGATGCGGGTCAGGGCCGACGTCAGCCACGGGACGGAGATGCGGGAGGTGGAGGTCACGGACACGGATTTCCTCGGGGGTGAACGCACACGCGGCGCTGGCCGGCTGGACAACGACGCACGCCGAGCTTATCATTGATCAAACTAGCTGTGAAGTTTGTTTCTCCCGATCCGGGAGCACCCCCGAGGAGCCCATGAGCGGCATCGACCTGCACACCCACCTGGCCCCCGCGATCGACCCGGAGCGCCATCCGATCCCGGGCCTGACCCGGCAGGAGGACGGACGGCTGGCGCTCGACGGGCGCCCGCTCGGACCGCCGCGGATCTACCGCCCCGACGAGCTGGACCGCTATCGCGAGGCCTGTGCGCTCGACGAGGTCGTCGCGTCGGTTCCGCCGCCGTTCTTCCGTCAGGGCCAGCCGGCGGACGCGACGGCGACCTGGGCCGCCGCGCTCAACGACGGCCTGCGCGCCGCGGTCGCAGAGCACCCGCGGACGACCGCCCTGGCCTACCTGCCGCTCGACCATCCCGAGGTCGCGATCGCCGAGTACGCGCGCGTGCGCGGGGACGATGCCTGGGTCGGCGTGGTCGCCAGCGCCGGCGGCTCCTCGGTCTCGCTCGCCGACCCCGCCCTGCACCCGCTCTGGGACGCGCTGCACGCCGACCGGCGCCTGCTGCTGCTGCACCCGGGCAGCACCCCGGACGAGCGGCTCGACGCCTTCTACCTGGCCAACCTGCTCGGCAACCCGGTCGAGACCGCCGTGGCCGCGGCGCAGCTGGTCTTCGGCGACGTGCTCGCCCGCTGGCCGGCGATGCGCGTCCTGCTGGTGCACTGCGGCGGCTGCGTGCCAAGCGTCGTCGGCCGCTGGGAGCGGGGCGTGGAGACCGAGCGACCGGGGCTCGAGCCGCTCCGCGAGCCGCCCGTGACGGCGGTCCGCCGGCTCTACGTCGACTGCCTCGCCCACGACGCCGCCGCCGTCGACCAGGCGGTCGCGACGTTCGGGCCGGACAAGCTGGTGCTGGGCAGCGACTGGCCGTTCCCGATGGGCAGCGACGATCCGCGCGCGCTGGTCGCGCACCTCGATCCCGCGCTGCAGGACGCCGTGGCCGTCGACAACGCCCGGGCCGCGCTCGGGCGTTGACCCCCGGGCCCCGCCGGCCGGGACCGACCGTCGCCGCCGGCTTCCCGACGGTGCCGGGCCTCCGGTCACGCGGGGCCTCCGGGCTGCTCGACGGCACCGACGAACCGCGGACCGCGGGGCTCGCGGTCGACGGTCAGGCGGAACACGTCGAAGCGGTTGTAGTGGCCGGCGATGTCGTGGTAGAGCCGGCCCTCGACCGTCTCCCCCGGGTCGCAGTCGGCGTAGACGATCCCGGGCTCGTCGCGCAGCGAGGCGATCCAGTCGCCGTCCGGGCCGATCACGCCCGACAGGCAGTTCCAGGCCGCGGGGTCGAACTCCACGCCCAGCCGCTCGCAGAGCTCGGGGGTGCCGTACTCCTGGCTCACGACGTTGAACAGCCGGCCCTCGTAGGCGTGGGCGGCGGCGGGCAGGTAGACCGCGTTGGTGTTCTCGTGCTTCCCACCGAGCGGGGCGCACGCCGGGAAGTTGGCGACGTGGATCCGCTCGCCCTCGGCGAGCAGCGCGAACCGCGCCAGCGTGTTGACGTTCTCGCCACAGTTCAGCGTGCCCAGCGGCCCGTGGGCCGTCGGGAAGACCGACAGCGTCGAGCCGTCGCCCCCGGTCCAGACCGTCCGCTCGACGGAGGTCGGCACGAGCTTGCGGTGACGGCCGAGGTAGCCCTCGGGACCGAAGACCAGGTTGGTGTTGTAGAGCGTCCCGACCCGACCGGGCGCCCGCTCGGTGACGCCGACCACCGCCACCACCCCGGCGTCGACCACGGCGCGCTCGAGCGCGGTGACCGTCGGCCCGGGGACCTCGACCGCCTGATCGTGGAGCAGTCGGTGGTACGCGGCGCCCTCGGCCAGGGTCTTCGTGAACAGCCAGTAGGGGAAGCCGGGAACGAAGCTCTCCGGGAGCGCGACGATCTGCGCTCCGCCGCGGGCGGCCTCGGCGATCAGCGCGCAGGCCTTCTCGGTCGTGGCGTCGCGGTCGAGCCAGACGCTGGAGTCCTGGATGGCGGCAGCGCGGAACGGGGCGGGAGTGGACATCACGGGCCTTCGGTCGGAACGGGAGACCGCGCGGCGATCGCGCGGTTGACGGCGAAGCCGCCATGAACGGTCTCGAGCACGGCGGCGCAGGCCAGCGCGACGTCCTCGCGGAACGGCGCCGCCGCGATCTGGACGGCGACCGGCAGCCCGTCTTCGGTGCCCACGGGCACCGCGGCGGACGGCAACCCGGCGACCGCGACCAGGTGGGCGTACTCGAACGCCCGGTAGTCGAGGTAGCGGTCGGCGGGAACGCCGGCCGGGGCCTCTCCGTGACGCGGAGCCGGACCGCAGACGACCGGGGCGAGCAGGACGTCGAGCCGCGCGAAGCATCCGCGGATCCGGGCCCGGTAGGCGTGGAGCCGCTCGAGGACGGCGAAGTAGGCCGCGGCGGTCGGCGGGTCGCCGGCGGCC
>JBAZOW010000334.1:0-3520 GCA_041648495.1 Patulibacter sp. | reverse complement strand
GAGTTCATCGAGTGCAAGGCCAAGGAAGAGGACAAGGCCGAGGCCCTGGCCAAGGCCGGCTTCGACATGTCGATCGACGGTGACGGCTTCACCTCGATCCAGTACCAGAACGCGAACAACTCGGTCCGCGTGACCGACGAGTTCATGGAGGCCGTGGTCAGCGACGGCGAGTGGCAGACCACCCCGCGCAACACCGAGTCGATCCACCCGGTCGAGACGCCGAAGTACCAGGCCCGCGAGCTGATGAACGCGATGGCCCAGGCCGCCTGGCGCTGCGCCGACCCGGGCATCCAGTACGACACGATCATCAACCGCTGGCACACGTCGCCCAACAGCGGCCGGATCAACGCGTCGAACCCGTGCTCGGAGTACATGCACGTCGACGACAGCGCCTGCAACCTGGCGTCGCTGAACCTGATGAAGTTCCGTCGCCCCGACGGCACGATCGACGTCGACATGTTCGAGCACACCGTCGACGTGCTGCTGCTCGCGCAGGAGATCGTCGTCGGGCCGTCCTCGTACCCGACCGAGCAGATCGGCGCGAACGCCCGTCGCTTCCGCCAGCTCGGCCTCGGCTACGCCAACCTCGGCGCGCTGCTGATGTCCAACGGCGTGCCGTACGACTCGGACAAGGGCCGCAACACCGCCGCCGCGATCACCGCGCTGATGACCGGGCGCGCGTACCGCCGCTCGGCCGAGATCTCCGCCGCGATCGGCCCCTACGAGGCATACGAGGAGAACCGCGAGCCGCACAACGCGGTGATGCGGATGCACCGCGACGCCTCCTACGAGATCATCGACGACGACGCCAACGACCAGCCGCTGCTCGAGGCCGCGCGCCGCTCGTGGGACGACGCCGTCGCGCTCGGCGAGCAGCACGGCTACCGCAACGCGCAGGCCACGGTGCTCGCGCCGACCGGCACGATCTCCTTCCTGATGGACTGCGACACGACCGGCATCGAGCCGGACTTCTCGCTGGTCAAGTACAAGGAGCTGGTCGGCGGCGGCAGCATGGTGATCGTCAACCGCACGGTCCCGCTGGCGCTCGAGGTCCTCGGCTACTCGCCGGAGGAGATCGACCAGATCATCGCCTACACCAACGAGCACGGCACGATCGTCGGCGCCCCCGGCCTGAAGGACGAGCACCTCGAGGTCTTCGACGTGGCCGTCGGCGAGCGCGCGATCTCGCACATGGGCCACATCAAGATGATGGGCGCCACGCAGCCGTTCCTCTCGGGCGCGATCTCGAAGACGGTCAACATGCCCAAGACCGCCACGGTCGAGGACATCGCCGAGGCGTACACCGAGGCCTGGCGCCTGGGCGTCAAGGCGCTGGCGATCTACCGCGACGGCTCGAAGACCGCGCAGGCGCTCCGCACCGACGCGCAGGACGACGACGTCGTCGCGGCCGAGAAGGTCGAGGAGATCGTCGCCCGCGAGGTCGGCAAGGCCGTCGCCGCGACCGAGACCCGCCTGCGGGCCGAGCTCGGCCCGCAGCGGCGCCGGATGCCGCGTGAGCGCCAGTCGATCACCCACAAGTTCTCGATCGGCGGCCACGAGGGCTACATCACCGCCGGGATGTACGAGGACGGGTCGGTCGGCGAGATCTTCCTGACCGACATCGGCAAGGAGGGCTCGGCGGTCCGCGGGATGATGAACTCGTTCGCGACCTCGGTCTCGATCGCGCTGCAGTACGGCGTCCCGCTCGAGACGCTGGTGCGCAAGTTCGCGTACATGCGGTTCGAGCCGGAGGGGATCACGATGAACCCCGAGATCCCGTTCGCCAAGTCGATGCCCGACTACTTCATGCGCTGGCTCGCGAGCCGGTTCCTGGGCGCGGACATCCAGGAGGAGCTGGGGATCCGGACCTCGCAGGTGCGCAACCGCCAGCAGGCGCAGGACGCGATGGCCGCCGGCGGCGACACCGCGGGTCCGATCGACACGAGCGCGCAGAGCGGCAGCCAGCCGGCGATGAGCGTCGCCACCGACACCCCGCCGGTCGTCCCGGCGCGGGTCACGGCCGCCGGCCCGGACATCGAGCTCGGCCCGGTCTGCGGCGACTGCGGCGGGATGATGCAGCGCACGGGTGCCTGCTACACCTGCTCCAGCTGCGGCAACAACACCGGCTGCGGTTGATCCTCCGCCGGTGAGCACCGCCCGACCGCGCGACGCGGTCGGGCCGTAGTACCGAGGGCCGCGGATTCCGCGGCCCTCGGTCGTTCCGGGACGCGTCATGCACCGGCGTCGTGCTCGGTCGGCGCGGGACGTTCAGCACGACGGGTTGCACGCATGCCATGCATGGCGTCGTGCCCGGTCCCGTGCCCGCCCGTGGCACGACGTGGCGCATGCCGGACGTGCGAGGCCGCCGGTTCGGGTACGAGGAGACCGAACGCGCACCACGAACGAAGGAACGTCCCGTATGACGACGCACCAGGTCGGCTACATCGTCGGCAGCCTCTCCTCGAAGTCGATCAACCGGGTCCTCGCCACCGCGCTGGCCCGCCTGGCCCCGCCGAGCCTGGCGCTCAACGAGATCCCGATCCGCGACCTGCCGCTGTACAACCACGACCTCGACGGCGACTACCCGCCGGAGGGGCGCGCGTTGAAGGACGCGATCGAACGGGTCGACGCGCTGCTGATCGTCACCCCCGAGTACAACCGCTCGATTCCCGGCGGGCTGAAGAACGCGATCGACTGGGCCAGCCGGCCGTGGCAGCAGAACTCGCTGACCGGCAAGCCGACCGCGGTGATCGGCGCGTCGATCGGTGCGATCGGCACGGCGGTCGCGCAGCAGCACCTGCGCAACGTGCTCAGCTTCTGCGACGCCCCGCAGATGCAGCAACCGGAGGCCTACATCCAGTTCGACGCGGACCGCTTCGCGCCCGACGGCGAGGTCACCGACGACAGCACCCGCAAGGTCCTCAAGCAGTACCTGGAGTCGTTCGCGACGTTCATCGACCGGACCCGCCCGGCGAGCGGCGGCTGACCCCGCCGGCGCAGGGTCCGACGCGGTCCTCGCCCTTGCGTTCGTCCCGAAGGCTCGATACGAATGGTGGGGCCTTGAGAAGCAACGTAGGGAGCACCGTGGCCGTCCACCTCACCCCTGACCAGCTCGCCGACGAGATCGGCGTGCGCCGCGTCGACGTGGTCGCAACCTGCATCAAGCTCGGCGTGCCGATCTACCAGGGCCGGATCGACCGGACCCTGTTCGAGGCGGTGGTCGCCGGGGGGCGGGAGTCGTTCGAGGAGGCGCTGGAGGAGCACAGTCCGGACTGGCGGCTGCACTAGGCCTCGACCGCGCGGCCCGCCGGGAGACCCGCCCTCGCCGGCCGCGCGGATCGCGTTCCGCCGCGACCCGGGACCCACGCATCGGGGGGTCGGGGCTTCCACATCGTTGAAGGCCCCATCGCACGCTGCGACGATCGCGGGGATGGGCGCCTCCGTGGATCTTCCGACCGACGTCCCCGTGTCCGGGGTGGTCTTCCCCCGGACGGCCGACGGCCGGCGCAGCACCACCGCG
>JBAZOW010000333.1:0-3526 GCA_041648495.1 Patulibacter sp. | reverse complement strand
GACCGGCTCGCGCTGTTGCCGAAGACCGCTCGCAAGCAGGTGATCGACGATGCCTTCTGACCGACACTCGTTCGTCTGGATCTGGTTGCCGGGGAAGACCGAGCCGGTGGTCGCCGGACGCCTCGATGCCGACGAGCGGTCGGGCACCGCACCGTTTCGGTTCACGTACGGCCAGAGCTACCTGGGTCGGTCCGACGCGATTCCGCTGTTCCTGCCCGAGCTTCCTCTCCGGGCGGGGCCGCAACTTCCGCATGCCGGTGACGATGCGGCCGGGTGCATTCTCGACAGCGGCCCGGATGCATGGGGCCAGCGCGTTCTCCGACAGCGGCTGGCGAACGATCCGGCTTACGTGGACGGTGACCCCGATCGACTCGACATGCTGCTCGCGTCGGGGTCCGACCGCACCGGCGCGCTGGACTTCCAGATCTCAGCGACGACGTACGTGCCTCGTACCGACGACTCAGCCCCGTTGGAGCAGCTGCTCGACGCCGCTGCGCTGATCGAGGCCGGAGAGCCGCTGCCCCCAGCGTTGGACAACGCGTTGCTACACGGCAGTTCGATCGGTGGCGCCCGGCCGAAGGCTCGGTTGCACGAGGGCGAGCGATCGTGGATCGCCAAGTTCGCGTCGTCGACCGACCACTACCCCGTGGTGCAGGGCGAGTTCGTCGCCATGGAGCTTGCGCACCGCGTGGGGCTCGACGTCGCTCGCGTGCGGATCGAGATGAGCAACGGTCGTCCGGTCCTGTTGGTCGAGCGGTTCGACCGGACCGGGAACGGGGGGCGGCGGGCGGTGGTCTCGGCGCTCACGGTGCTCGGCCTGAGTGAGATCGAGGCGCGGTACGCGAGCTATGCGGACCTCGCGACGGAGATCCGTCATCGGTTCGTCGACAGCCGGAGGACGCTTCGCGAGTTGTTCGCGCGAATCGTCTTCAGCGTCTTGATCAGCAACACCGATGACCATCCACGCAACCATGCGGCTTTCTGGGACGGAAGCCAGCTGACGCTGACCCCCGCCTACGACCTTTGCCCGCAGCCGCGTGCCGGCGGCGAGACCCGGCAGGTCATGGCGATCGGGTCGGACGGCTGGCGGATGAGCCAGCTCGCAGGATGCGTCGAGCGTGCCGGCACCTATCTGCTGTCCGAGGCAGATGCCCGGGAGATCGTCGACCACCAGCTGGAGACGATCCGGAACTCATGGGACGAGGTCTGCGACCAAGCGCAGCTGGGGGCGGCGGAACGCGATCGGTTCTGGGGCCGGCAGTTCCTCAACCCGTACGTCCTGGACGGCTACGGACGGGGCTGAGCGCTCGCTCAGCCGAACCGCACGACGCCGTTGCTGGCCCCGCGGACCTGCGCGAGGTCTGCAAACTCGAGCCGCTTGAGCGCGGCGCGCAGCAGCGAGAGCAGCTGGTGCAGTCGGGCGTTCTCGGAGCGGGCCTCGAGCAGCTGCTGCTTGGCTTCGGGGGCGAACTCGACGGACGCGGCCAGGTCGTAGGCGCTCGCCGCCATCAGGTCGGCCGGGGTGACCTCGTGCTCGGTCGCCTGGTTGGCCAGCGACGCGTAGGCCTGGCGGACCGCGGCGGCGGCGTCGTGGTCGAGCGCCTCGGACTCGTCGGAGAGGAACTCGACCACCGCCGACGCGTACGAGTGCCGGTGGTGCTCCTCGATCACCCGGAACGGGCGGGTCCCGCGGGTCAGGATGTCCAACCGGCCGTCGTCGAACTCCTGCAGCACCTCGGTCACGCGCACGGCGCAACCGACGGTCCGGGGGCCGTCGGAGTCGACCAGCACGATGCCGAACTCCCGGTCCTCGGCGATGCACCGGGCTCCCAGGTCCTTATAGCGCTCCTCGAACAGATGCAACGGGAGCGCTTCGCCGGGAAGCGCGACGATCCCGAGCGGGAACAGCGGCAGATCAGGGTCGCGTTCGCTCATCGCCTCTCCGAGGATACGTACTCGGAACCTCGGCCCCAGGGGGTTCGGGGATCGGCAACGTACGCTGACCCGATGGCTCGTGCGCAGATCGTCTGGTTCCGCCGCGACCTCCGCGTGCGCGACCATCCGGCCCTGCACGAGGCGGTCGCGAGCGGCGGTCCGGTGGTCCCCGTCTTCGTCGTTGACCCGGCGCTGACCCGCGGTCCGGCGGCCTCCGGACCGCGCGCGGCGTTCCTGGCGGCGTCGCTCGCCGACCTCGACGCGGCGCTCCGCGAGCGGGGCAGTCGGCTGGTGATTCGTCACGGGGATCCCGCGACGCAACTGCCGAAGCTCGCCCGCGAGGCCGATGCCGCGGTCGTCCGCTGGACGGCCGACGCGGCGCCGTTCGGTCGGCGCCGCGACGAGCGGGTGCGCGCCGCGTTGGAGCAGGCGGGAATCGACGCCGTGGCCGATCCCGGCCAGTACGTGGTCGACCCGACCGCGGTCGAGACGCAGAGCGGCACGCCCTACACGGTCTTCGGTCCGTTCCGGCGCCGTTGGGAGGACGCCGGTCGACGGCGGATCCACGACGCGCCGCGGCGGATCGACACGCCCGCGGACATCGACGGCGAGGCGCTGCCGACGGCGGCCGATCTTGGCCAGACGAAGGGCCGGCCCGACGTGTCGGACCCGATCGCCGCGGGCGGCGAGACGGAGGGCCTGGCCGCGGCCCGCCGCTGGCTCGACAGCCCGATCGCCCACTACGCCGACCGGCACGACCGGTTGGCCGGCGGCACCAGCGAGCTCTCGCCGCACCTGCGCTGGGGCACGATCTCGTCGCGTTGGCTGGAGGCGCGGTCGCGGAAGCTCTCCGGCGAGGGGCCGGCGGCGTTCGTCCGGCAGCTCGCCTGGCGCGACTTCTTCGCCCACGTCTATCGCCACCACCCGGAGGACCGGCACCGCGAGCACCAGCCGCGCTACCGCGACCTGCACTGGGAGGACGACGCCGAGGGCCTCGACGCCTGGCGGGCGGGGCAGACGGGGTACCCACTGGTCGACGCCGGGATGCGCCAGCTCGCCACCACCGGCTGGATCCACAACCGGGCGCGGATGGTCGTCGGCTCGTTCCTGACCAAGGACCTGCACGTGGACTGGCGCCACGGCGAGCGGCACTTCCTGTCGCTGCTGCTCGACGGCGAGCCGGTCCAGAACGACGGCAACTGGCAGTGGATCGCGTCGGTCGGCGTCGACCCCAAGCCGTACTTCCAGCGGCTGTTCAACCCCACCCGCCAGCAGCTCCGGTTCGATCCCGACGGCGAGTACGTGCGCCGCTGGGTCCCCGAGCTGGAGCGCGTCCCCGACAAGCTGCTCGCCGAGCCGTGGCGGATGAGCGACGACCAGCAGCGGGCCGCGGGCTGCGTGATCGGCCGCGACTACCCGGACCGGATCGTCGACCACGCCGAGCAGCGTGAGGTCGCGGCGGCGAGGTACCGGGAGGCGGGGGAGAGCTGAGCTCGACGCCTCGAGCGGGTCGCGGTGATCCGTGGCTACCTCGACAGGTCGGGTCGGGCCGAGCTGGACCGCGAGCCGTTCGATGTGCGGGCCCCGGTAG
>JBAZOW010000332.1:0-3537 GCA_041648495.1 Patulibacter sp. | reverse complement strand
GGGGCCGGGGCCAGCCACGCGGGGTGCGCCCCGCACCCGTGCGCCGTACCGATCGGCGCGTGCACGGAAGCTTGCAACCCGCAGGGGTGTACGGCGGAGCGTGGTAACGGGTGCGAAGTCGCAGTACCGGTTCCGGGCAGGCGTCCGGAGCCGTTCCACGCCCCTGGAATGGAGACCCCATGAGTACCGTTGATCCCGTCACCCCGACCGAGCCAACGCTCGTCAAGCGCGCGATCGCCGAGGCGATCGGCACGTTCATCCTCGTCCTGATCGGCTGCGGCGCGGCCGTCGCCCTCGCCCCCGGGGCCGACAACGTCGCCGGCATCGCCGGCACGGCCCTCGCGTTCGGCTTCGGCATCGCCGGCGCGATCTACGCCGTCGGCCACATCAGCGGCGGCCACCTGAACCCCGCCGTCAGCGTCGCGCTGACCGTGATCGGCCGCTTCAAGGCCGCCGACCTGCCCGCCTACATCGGCGCCCAGCTGGTCGGCGCGACCGTCGCCGCCCTGGTCCTCAAGGGCATCTTCACCGACGCCGATCTGCTCGGCAACAACGCCGTCGCCGAAGGCGTCTCGAACGGCTCCGCGCTGCTGCTCGAGGGCGTGCTGACCGCCGTCTTCCTGTTCGTGATCGTCGCGGTGGCGACCGACAAGCGGGCGACGCCCGGGATCGCCGCGCTGGCGATCGGCCTGACGCTGGCCGCGATCCACCTGGTCGCGATCACCACCACCGGTACCTCGGTCAACCCGGCCCGGACCTTCGGCCCGGACCTGATCACCGGCGAGTGGAGCGGCTTCTGGGTCTTCCTGGTCGGCCCGTTCGTCGGCGGCGCGCTCGGCGCGCTGGTCTACAACGTGGTCCGTCCGGACAACGACTGATCGGCTGCGGGGCTCCGCCCGCGCGGCGGAGCCCCACCCACCCGCGGGTCGCCGTCGAGGTTCGGCACGCAGAACGTGTTCAACCTCTACGGCGTCTCGCGCGTCCCGGTTCGGCACGCCGCGCGTCCCTGCACTACGGTTCCCCGATCGCGGGCAACCCGGCACCGCGGTCCCCGCACCACCGCATGACTCCCGCCTTCGACCTCCAGTCGCACTCGATCGCGAGCGACGGGGCCCTCACCCCCACCGCGGTGGTCCAGGCCGCCCACGCGGCCGGGATCGAGCTGCTGGCGCTGACCGACCACGACAGCGTGGCCGGCGTCGACGAGGCGATCGCCGCCGCGGCCGAGCTGCCGGGGATCCGGGTGGTCTCGGGACTCGAGGTCTCCGCACTCGACGAGGACCGCGAGGACCTCCACATCTGCGGCTACGGGGTCGACCATCATCACCACGCGCTGACCGGCGCGCTCGCCGCCTGGCGCGCGGACCGGGCCCACCGCTCGCTGCGGATGGCCAAGGCCCTGCGGGCCTGCGGATGGGCCGTCGACATGACCGAGATCGACCGCCGCGCCGCCGCCAACCGCTCGATCGGCCGGCCGCACCTGGCGTCCGCCGTCTTCGATCACCCGGACAACGCCGCCCGGCTGGTCGCCGAGGGCCTGGAGACGTCGACCGACGTGCTGGTGGCCTACCTGATCCCGGGCACGCCGGCCTTCCTGCCCCGGACCACGCCGACCGTCGCCGAGGCGATCGACGTGCTGCACGACGCGGGGGGCGTCGCGATCTGGGCGCACCCGTTCTGGGACGTCGACGAGCCGACCCGGGTGCTGGGGATGCTCGACCGGTTCGTCGCCCTCGGGCTCGACGGCGTCGAGGCCTACTACGCCACCTTCGACGAGGCCCAGACGCGCTTCCTGCACGACGCCGCGGTCGAGCGCGACCTGCTGACGACGGGCTCGGCCGACTTCCACGGTCCCGACCACCCGAACTTCCGCCGCTTCGGGGCGTTCTCGACCCACGGCTTGACGCCGCGGCTCGGACCGATCGCGGCGCCCTAGCCCCGAACGAGATCCCGCCCCGACGCGGTGGCGGGCCGGCGGAGGCGGGCGGTCTCTACGGGCAGTCCGACCGGCCCCTGACCCGGGACAGGCCTCCACCGCCCGTGGAAGTACTGTTCCCGACCGATGGACTTCCTTCAGGCGATCGTTCTGGGCATCGTGCAGGGGCTCACGGAGTTCCTGCCCGTCTCGTCCTCCGGCCATCTGCGGATCGTTCCCGCGTTCCTCGGCTGGGAGGACCCGGGCACCGCGTTCACCGCCGTCGTCCAGATCGGCACGATGCTGGCCGTCCTCCTCTACTTCCGCAAGGACCTGTGGTCGATCGCCACCGGCTGGCTGGGCGGGCTGCGCGACAAGAGCCGGCGCCGGACGCTCGAGTACCGGATGGGCTGGTACATCGTGCTCGGCTCGATCCCGATCGCGGTCCTCGGTCTGCTGTTCAAGGACCAGATCGAGGTCGAGGCCCGCAACCTCTACCTGATCGGCTCGACGCTGATCGTGCTCGGCATCCTGCTGCTCGTCGCGGACAAGCTCGGCAAGCACGAGCGCGAGGTCGAGGACATCACGATCCGCGACGGCATCATCATCGGCTTCGCCCAGGCGCTCGCGCTGATCCCGGGGGTCTCCCGCTCGGGAGCGACGATGACCGCCGGCATGGCGCTCGGCTTCGACCGCGCCGCCGCCGCCCGCTACTCGTTCCTGCTCTCGGTCCCCGCCGTCGTGATGTCCGGCCTGTTCGAGCTGCGCAAGATCGGCGACGGCAGCCTGC
Source organism: Patulibacter sp. (assembly GCA_041648495.1). GTDB lineage: Bacteria > Actinomycetota > Thermoleophilia > Solirubrobacterales > Solirubrobacteraceae > Patulibacter. Next base: position 832 of record JBAZOW010000332.1, on the reverse strand, counting down.
CGGTCGGCGGGACGATCGTCGGCACGATCGCCGCGTTCATCGTCGGCTACGCCTCGATCGCCTGGATGCTCAAGTGGCTGACCAGCCACACCGTGGCGGTCTTCACCGGCTACCGCGTGATCCTCGGCGTCGCCGTGCTGGTGCTGGTCAGCGCCGGCCTGATCAGCTAGCCGCCCTCCCCACGCCCACCACCACCATCCGTCCCTCCGCGTCGCGAGGGGACCCGGTGGACAGACGGGACGCGGAGGCCACGTCGGTGGCCTCCGCTCCCGTGGGACGGGACATCCATCGGTACCGAGCACGACGGATCGTCTGCTGCCTCGCCTACGACATCCGTCCACGGCAGTGCCCGGAACTGCGCGCAACCTACCAGCGGTAGGTGAGGGTGTCCAGCACCATGTGTCGGGCGCTGTGTCCGGGGTTTGGAACCGGTTCTCAGCGCCCGGGGTGCAGCGCCGACCGCAGCCGTACGCTGAGCGCGTCCAGCTGCAGGTCCTCGGTGGCGTTCAGGCGCAGGCTGCGGCGGGTGGCGTCGACCAGGTCGACGCAGGCCAGCAGCCGGTGCGGATCGCCGACGCTCGCCGCATCCGTCCGCAGCTGCTCGTCGCGGTCGGCGTGGTGCAGCAGGGCGTCGCCCCCGATCAGCACCGACGCGACGTCGCGGAACCACAGGCCGGTCAGGCGCAGCGCCGCGTCGAGCGACGCCGTCCGCTGCCGGCGGATCGCCCGCTTGGCGTCGTCCTTGGCGTCGCGCTCGACCCGCTTGCGCTCCCGGTCGGGCAGCCGCTCGGCCCGCTCGGCGGCCTCGCGCTCGACCTCGACCCCGGCCGCC
>JBAZOW010000331.1:0-3561 GCA_041648495.1 Patulibacter sp. | reverse complement strand
TGGAGGCACCGCCACCGGCATCGCCTTCGTGGTCGTGGTCGGCCTGCATCCGGCGGTCTCGGCGGCCGGCGTCGCGTGGATGGTGGCGGGGCTGATCACCTACCCGATCTACCGCCGCAGCCAGGGCCTCGACCTGACGACCACCCACCGGATCGCCGCGCCCGAGGCGGTCACCGACCACGAGGCCGAGTACCAGTCGGTCACGGTCGCGCTGCTCGGCCTGCGCTACTCGCACGCCGCGATGGCGACGGCGGCCACGGTCGCGGCCAAGCGCCGCCGCGGGATCTACCTGCTGGTGCCGATCGTCGTCCCGCAGTCCGAGCCGATCGACGCGCGGATGTCCGCCAAGGAGCGGCTCGCCGACGCGCTGATCGAGGAGGCCCGCCTGCAGATCGGCAACCGCCTGCAGGGCCGCTGGATCAAGGTCCGCGCCGGGCAGTTCGGCCGGGCCGTCGTCGAGCACGCCGAGGGCACCAAGGCCAGCGCGATCGTGATGTCGATCCCGCCGGCGACCAGCGACGGCGGCATCCGACGCAGCATCGACACGGTGATGACGGAACGGCCGTGCCGGGTGATCCTGCAGGTCGACCCCGAGTCGCGGACCGTCGCCCAGCTGACGGCATCGCGGGGGGACGACGCATGAACCGGGGGATGCACGGCTCGGTCACGATCGTGCTGTCGACGGTCGTGGCGCTGCTCGGCCTGGCGATGATCGTGACCGCGGTGGCGGGCGGCGGTGGCCCGCTGGCGCGCGGCGTGCTGGTCGGCGCGCTGTTCCTGCTCGCGGGCGGCGGCCGGGCCTGGCTGGCCTGGCGGGCCCCGGGCCTCGACGAGACCGCCGGGGAGGACGACCGTGGCTGATCCCGGCGATCCGCAGCGCAGCGACCGCTCGCTCGGCTACCCGACGCTGCTGGCGGTCACCTACGCCTCGATCGCGGGCGGGCTCTACCTGTTCCTCGGCCCGATCGTCGCCTCGGCGCTCGGCGCGACCCCGATCGTGGTGCTCGCGGCGGCGGTGCTCTTCGGCCTGGCGGTGATGACCTACGTCGAGGGCGCGTCGATCCACCCGGAGCGGGGCGGGTCACCGACCTTCGCCCGGCACGGACTCGACGAGCTGTGGAGCTTCGCGGCGGCGTGGGCGCTGCTGCTCGACTCGATCCTGCTGACCGCCGCGGCGACGCTGGCGGCGACCAACTACCTCGCGGCGATCTGGTCCGAGGCGGCCCGCGGCTGGGTCGAGCTGGCGATCGCGGTACTGATCCTGATCGCGGTCACCCGGCGGGCGATCAGCGGTGGAGTCGGCGGCCTGTCGTTCGCGATCCGCCGGCTGCGGCTGACGGTGATGATCGACGTGCTGCTGCAGGCCGTGGTGATCGTGCTCGGCCTGCTGCTGCTGTTCGACGCGGACGCGCTGGTCGACACGATCGGCTGGAGCAGCACCGGCGACTGGCAGGGCATCCTCTTCGCGCTCGGCGTGACCATGCTGGCGGTGATCGGGTTGGAGTCGGCGGCGGCGCTGGCCGGCGACGTGCCGATCGGGCGCCGCGACCTGCGCCGGCTGGTGCGGACGCTGCCGCTGCTGATGCTGCTGCTCTACGGCGGCGTCGCGACGATCGGCCTGATGGCGCTGCCGGTCGAGAACGGCGCATCCGCGCTCGGGGAGCGCTGGATCGACGCGCCGATCCTCGGGATCGTCGACCAGCTCGGAGACTCGCTCGCGGTCGACGCGCTGGCGGTGGTGGTCGGGCTGGTGGCCGCGGTCACGCTGATCGGGATGGCGCTCGCGTCGCTCGGCAGCGCGGGACGGATCACGGTCCAGCTCTCGCTGCACCGCCAGCTGCCGACCCGGCTCGGCCGGCTGCATCCGGTCCACGGCACCCCGCGACTGGTGCTGATCGTGGTCGCGGGCGTGGCGGCCGGCCTGGTGGCGATCCGCGACCTGGAGTTCCTGGTCGGCACGATGGCCTTCGGCGTGATGCTGGCGACGACCGTCGCCCACATCGCGGTGATCCGCCTGCGCTACCGCGAGCCGGACGCCGAGCGCCCGTTCCGGATCCCCGGCAACGTGCGGTTCCGCGGCGGGCTGCTGCCGATCCCGGCGGTGATCGGGGCCGTGCTCAGCGCCGCGGTCTGGATCTCGGTGGTGATCTCGCATCCCGCGGCCCGCGTCGTCGGCTTCGGCTGGCTGATCTTCGGCTTGGTCGCGTACGTCAGCTATCGCCGCTACTACGACCTGCCGGTGCGCGGTCGGATCACGGTCCCCGAGCAGGCGCTGCGTGGAGAGGCCTCGACCCGCCAGTACGGATCGATCCTGGTGCCGCTGCTGGGCAGCGGACTCGACGACGACCTGATCCAGACCGCGGGACGGCTGGCGGGCGGCGACGACGAGACCGATCCGGAGGAGGGCTACGCGGTGATCGAGGCGGTCTGGGTCCACGTGCTGCCGATGGCGCTGCCGATCGACGGGCCGATCTCGCAGACCCGGCGCGACGAGGCGCGGACGGCGCTGGCCCGCGCCCGGGCGGTCGGCGAGGAGTACGACGGGGTCCGCGTGGCGACCTCGGCGGTCCGGGCCCGCTCCGTCGGGTCGGCGATCGTGCAGGAAGCCCACCGCCGGGGCTGCGAGGCGATCGTGATGGTCGCCCCGCCCCGCGGCAGCACGGCCCGGCGGCGTCCTGGAGCGTCGCTGGGGGCGCGCGGTGGTCGGGGCTTCGTGCTCGGCGACGCCGCCCGCTACGTGATCGCGAAGGCCCCGTGCCAGGTGATCCTGACCGCCCCCTCGCTGGCCGAGACCGACGCGGTGATCCGCCGCCGTCGCGAGGCCCAGGCCGAGCTGGACGACATCGACGAACTGAACGACGAGGACGAGCAGTGGCTCCGCAATCTCTGAGAACCGTCCGCACCCGGGGCATGCACCCGGTCGACCCACTCCGCAGGCGGCTCGCCGACGTGACCTCCCGCATGCGGTGCATGCGTACGGTCGAGTCGCGTCGAGTGCGGCCCGCCGACCCGACGTTCCGCACGCGGGGCTCGTCCGTTCCCCCGAGTACTGTGCCGCGCGTATGTTCGTACTGATCGTGGGAGCCGGGCGCGTGGGCGCCGCCGTCGCGCAGTCGATGCTCGCCCAGGGCCACGAGGTCTCGGTGCTCGACGAGGATCCGCTCAGCCACGAGCGGCTCGACGCCCGGCTGGAGACCACCTGGGAAGAGGCCGGCGGCCTGTTCACGATCGGTCAGGGGATCGAGGTCGACGCGCTGATCGAGGCCGGGATCGAGAAGGCCTCCGTCTTCGTCGCCTCGACCCGCGGCGACAACACCAATCTGGTGATCGCCCAGGTCGCCCAGGAGCGGTTCGCGGTCAAGACCGTGGTCGCGCGGGTGATGGATCCCGCGCGGGCCACCTGGTACGCCGAGCAGGGCGTGCGCACGATCTGCCCGACGTTGCAGGCGATCAGCATGTTCGAAGCCGCGATCAACGAGGCCGACTGATGTACGTGGTGATCGTCGGGGGCGGCAAGGTCGGTTGGAACCTGGCGCGCGAGCTGATCGAGAAGGACCACGA
>JBAZOW010000330.1:0-3563 GCA_041648495.1 Patulibacter sp. | reverse complement strand
GCGGCGGAGCCGCGGGTCGATCGACGCCAGCGGATGACCAGGAAGACGACCAGCGAGAACCCGACCAGCGCCGCCGCGGCGGGCACGACCCAGCGGAGGGTCCGCACGCTCTCCTCCGGCCGGTGGATCAGCACCGATTCGGAGTAGATCTCGACCATCTCGTCGATGATCTGGTCCTTGGTCAGCCCCTCGGCGATCAGTCGCTCGATCGTCTGACGCTCCTGCTGGGCCTGCGGCGCCTCGGACTGCTCGAGCGGCACGCGGCAGGTCGAGCACATCAGCTCCTTCTCGACCTCCTGCAGGGTGGTCCTTGGCGTGACCGCCGGGCGGGCGGTGGTGGTCGTCCCACCGCCGGGCCCGGTCGTGGTCGCCGCCGGGGCCGCGGATCCGGACGCGGTGCTCGTCTGGGCTCCGGCCGCGGGCGCGGCGATCAGCGCCACGAGGCAGCCGACGATCAGGGCGACGACGACGCGCACCGCGCGGGCGCGCGGGCGGGAGCCGGAAGAGGAGGGCGTCGTGGCCATGCCGGGACCGGCGGCGGTGCTCATCGGGCGGCCGGCGCGCCGGCGCGCTTCAGCGCGCCGTCGAGGAACTTGTCGCTGACCTCGCCGTAGGCGATCGCGCGGATCCGGCCCTCGCGGTCGATCACGAACGTCTCCGGCATCTGCGACGCGCCGAACTGCTGCGACAGGACGCGGCCGGGGTCCTGCACCGAGGGGTAGGTCATCCCGTGCTTCTTGACGAACGCGCGGCTCTTGACCGGGTCGTCCTGGAAGGTCACGCCGAGCACGGTGCCGCTGCCGTCCTTCTGCAGGCGCTGGTGAGCGCGCTCCAGCACGGGGGCTTCCTTCTTGCACGGGTCGCACCACGAGGCCCAGAAGTTGAGGATCACGACCTTGCCGCGGAAGTCCGCCAGGCGCAGCTCGCCGTCGCCGTCGAGCAGCGGGCGCGCGTCGTCGAGACCGGGGGCGGGAACGATCTTGCCCGCCTCGACCTGGGCGCTGAGCGACTGGCTGCGCTCGTCGCTGTCACTGGAGCGCGTCATCGCGATCGCGAGGACGACGATCAGCGCGACGGCGAGCAACCCGAGCAGCGCGGGAACGGCGGAGCGACGCATCACCGTGAACGGTAGACCGTCCCGCCCCGAGGCGACCCCATCGTGCCGCTGGTCGAGCGATCCGGGGTCGACCCATCGTGCACGGAACCCGGGCGCGCGATATCCTCGCCGGGCGTTGCGGCAGTAGCTCAGTTGGTAGAGCATCAGCTTCCCAAGCTGAGGGTCGCGAGTTCGAGTCTCGTCTGCCGCTCCTCATGAAACCCTCGTCCTGGACGGGGGTTTCGTTGTTTTGGTGGGCGGCCGTGGGTGGGTGAGGAGGGGGCGGGTACCACTTGTGGCTCTGGCGGGCAACCGGAGCGCTAGCTCGCGTCTAATCGTGGCGCCGAGCGAGTGCGATTTCGGTCGCTGGAGGACGAACCGTTGGGTCCTCGGATAGCCGTCGAGTGTCGGCGTCAGGGCACGGACTGGGGCACTTTGAGCAACCGCCGCGATGCGCAGAAGCAAAGTCGGCGCGTGAGCCAGCGGCTTCCGGCGGCTCGCGTGCTGCTGCGACGGTTCCTGCTCGCCGCGAGATTCTCAGACATCGCACCTGATCACGGCGCCCGCGGTCAGCGCTTGAGGACCTTAGCCAGCCAGCTTGCTGTCGAGTCGGCCGCTTCAATCAGTGTTTGTCGAGCTGCGCTCGACCGCTTCGTCAAAAGCGATGAGGGGACGTCGATTCCGGCTCTTGTCAAGATCTCCATTTCTGGAGCTGTCGGCTTACGACCGGCGCGCTCGAAGGCTGCCACGACGCTGGCGCTCAGACGCACGCGGCCCGTGTACGAGTCGTTCAGTGTCGGAAGCGCCGCGAGGACGACATCAAGGTCGCCTGCCAGTCGCTTGCGGTCGAGGAGCTCCCGGCAGATACGAGCAACCTCGGAACGTGCGCTGTCTGTCTTGAGTACGCCTCCGGCGAGCGTGAGCGCGGTCGTTCGGCGCGCGAGAACCGTGGACGACTCATCAAGGATGAGATCGGATGCCTTTTGGATCAGCGGCGCTTCCATCAGCGGACCGGAAGAAATGGCCCCCAGACGTTCCGGCGCTGCAATACCCTGTTTAAGTAGGACGGCTCCAACGAGCATGTTTCCCCTCGCAAGCCGTCGAGGATTGTTCGACTCTCTAGTTGCCCATGCCCGCAAGGCGTCGTCGATGACCCCGCTGGGCCGCCCCTGAAGTGCCCGCACCACGCGAGACGTTGGCCCTGGCTCCGGCCGAGCTTCCAGCCAGAGCGCGATTGCAATCTCGGCGGGCGGCCAGACAACATCTGATCTTCCTTTGATGGTCCATCCCGCAGCGCGGCGGGCCTCGGTCCCAAAGTGTTTGGCCCATCCTGCGTACAGGGCGTTGGCCGACTTCAGTAGGCGCAGGTTCGTGATGAACCATCGAATTCGTGATTCGCCGTCAGCTTCATCTTCCCACGGCGGCATATTCTCCAATATGTCGGACGCAACGCGCTCGCTAATTTGCGTGAAGGCGAGATCTACCTGCTCATGGTCGAGCTCGTCCAAGGCAGGGCGGTTGAGCTCAGCGCTTACATGCGCGACTGCGAAAGCGCTGGCCGTGTCGCGTTCTGTCGGAAGGAACTCGCTTATGGCCGCGAGCATCCGCAGCCAAGCCACTCTAGGGACGTTGGCATTGGGATTAATCGACCAGTCTTCGTGGCGCGCAAGGGCGGCACCGATCGGGTTAGGCCAGGCGTCAAGTCCCTCTGTATCCGGATCGATTCGTGGGGCCACTAGCCGGAGTTCAACCGTGAGCCCTTCGACTTCTTGTTCCGTAGCTGCGGCGCCAGCACGACCGATCAGCGTCTGAGCTAGGGGGCCTGCCTCTTTGATCGAAGTCTTTTCATCAGAGAGACGTTCAAGCCAGGTCAGGCAGGATTCAGGTGGGACGCGTGACGCGACCTCAACCGCGAGAGAATCGCGACGGTCGACGGGTAGCGAGTTCAGCACAGGGTTCGCATGCCGGTCGATAACGGCTAGAGCCGCGACAGCCCGTTGGTTGAGCGCTGAAGCGAGACAACGCTCAAGCAGCGCGGTTTTTTCGCTGTGCGCGACCGTCTCTTGAACGAACGCATCGAGAACTTCCTCTACGTCGTCGTCAGTTTCCGACTCTGCGAACAGTTGGTCGAGACAACCGTCCGTGAGAAGTTCGTCGGCAAAAGGCGCTGGCAGGTGGGCTGCTCGCTTGGCCACTTCGTGCCATGCGAGTGCAGCATCAGGAAAACGGGCTGAAACGATTCGGCGGGAACTACGTGGTAGATCGGGAAGGAGGTCGATCGTCGTTAGAACGCGGTCTTCCGCCGCCCATAGCTCGTCGGTAGCCAGCAGTTCGTTTGTCAACTCTTCGTCGCCGGGACCGGATGAGGCGGCCGCGATCCGGACAGCGCCGACGAGATGGAATGGCTCGAGGGCGTTGCTGACCCGGAAAGCACGAAGGGCTTCAGCGACCTCTCGAACGACGCCCT
>JBAZOW010000329.1:0-3580 GCA_041648495.1 Patulibacter sp. | reverse complement strand
GACGTACAGGTGGAGCGTGTCGCCGGGCGTCGCCGCCAGCGTGCCGTCGATCACCGCGGCGCGGCCGGGGACCGGCGCGTTGAGGTAGCCGCGACTCCCCTGCCCACCGACGGCGTGTACTTGCAGCGCGGTGATGCCTGGAGGCACGACGAAGCTCGATGCTCCGGTCGCGAAGCGCTCCGTCACGGCGGCCTGCGCCCCGACGGTCATCGACGAGGCGAGACCTAGAGCGGCGACGAACGCCAACGCCGACGTGGCGGTGACCAGGGACCTGCGCTCGCGACGAGGCATCGGTTGGGGCTCCTGCCGGTAGGGACGAGACGGGTTACCGGCCCGGCGACAGTACAGGAAGCGTTTGGGGTGTACTCGGATACGGGCCGCCCCGACGGGACAGGAGACGGCGAGGGCCGGCGCGCTCGCCGAGGATCTCGGCCGGGCCCGTCGACGGGTCGGCTACCGACGTTCGCCTCAGCGTCCCATCCGCCGCAGTCCCACGAGCGCGAGCGCCCCGAAGACCGCGATCATCCCGAGGAGCGACACGACCCCCGGCCAGGTGTGAGCCAGGCTCAGCTCGATGCCCGACACCGTCGACTGGCGACCGAGCTCGAGCACGTGGGAGACCGGGTTGAATCGGGCGACGTCCGCGAGCCAGCCCTTCAGCAGCGGCTGCGGCGTGTAGGCGGTCGAGAGGAACACGCCGAGGAACACGCCCATCTGCATCAGCGGACCGGCCTGCTGGGTGCGGAAGTGCACGGCGATCGCGATCCCCCACATCGCCGCGACGGTGCAGAACCCGGCCGACGCGACGTACAGCGCGACGATTCCGAGCACCCCGCCGGTCAGGTCGGCCCCGAGCAGCAGCCCGACCACGAGCACGATCGTGACGGGCACCATCGACCGCGTGATCGCCCCGAGCACCGGCCCGAGGATCAACAGCGGCCGCGCGACGGGGGCGACGAGCAGGCGGTCGAACCACCCCTGCTCGATGTCCCGGGCCAGGTTCGCCCCGGCCGCGGCCCCCGCGAAGCCCGCGCCCTGCAGGCAGCAGAGCGGGACGATCCACGAGAGGTACGAGTCCGTCGGGAACCCCGGCAGGCCGACGAGCCGGCCGAACTGGCCGCTCGTGCCGAGCAGGAAGACGAGGGGCGCGATCGACGTGCCGATCAGGGCGCCGCGCACGCGCGTGACCTCGTTGAGGGAGCGCAGCCAGAACGCCCAGGCGACGACGCCGGCCGGCGAGTTCGTGCCGGCGCTCATGCGCGGCGGGCCCGGTCGCGGAGGGCGAGGATCGCGAGCGCCGTCATGACGACGGCGAGCCCGACCGCGGCGGCGAGCCCGAGTAGCGGGTCCCCCAGGCTCGTGTCGTCCTGCAGCAGGCCGCGCGCGCCCTCGACCACGTAGGTCAGCGGGTTGTAGGCCGCGATGTCGTGCAGGGTGGGCGTCAGCAGGTCCCGCGGGAAGAACGCCGGCGCCGTGAAGAGCAGCACGAAGACGAACGGGAAGATCGACTGCATGAGGCTCATCGACCCGGTGCGGATCGCTATCGCGATCGCCAGCCCGCCGATGCCGACGGCGGTGATCGCGGCGAGCGCGCCGGCCCCGAGCGCGCCCAGCACGCCGCCGGGGTAGCTCGCGCCGAACAGCAGCGCCACGAGCAGGAACCACGCCATCTGCAACGCCGCCAGCCCGAGGATCCCGGCGAGGCGCCCGAGCACGAGGCTCGATCGCCGCACGGGTGCGGTGAGCAGCCGGTCGAAGAACCCGCCCTCGATGTCGGACGCGAGCGCGATCCCGCCCGTCAGGCCGGCCAGCAGCGCACCCTGCAGCAGCGTGCCGGCGACGACGAAGCCCAGGTACGACGAGACCTCGGGGAACTCCCGCAGGTCGCGACCGGCGCTCGTGCCCGAGGCGATCACCGCGAGCAGCAGGAGCGGCAGGACGAAGGTCGGCATGAGCAGCTGCGCGCGGCGGAACTGCACGCTGAGCGACCGCCGCCCGAGGGCGGCGACGACCCGTGACTCGCGCGCGACGCCGACGATCATGCCTGCCCCTCGGCGGACGAGCCGCGACCGGCACCCTCGAGCGTCGACCCGGTGACCGCCGCGAAGACGTCGTCGAGCGTCGGGCTCTCGACCTCGACGGACTCGACGGCGATCCCGGCGTCGTCGAGCGCCCGGATCGCGAGGGGAACGGTCGCCTTGCCGCGGGCGGCGCGGATCGCCACGCGCGTGTCGTCCGCGCAGTCCACCAGCGGCCCGACGGCGGAGAGCGCCCGCCGGGCGGCGGCCACGTCGGCGTCGGCGGCGAGGTCGACGTGCAGCGTCGGCTCCCCCACGCGCGCCTTCAGCTCGGCGGGCGTGCCCTCGGCGACGAGCGAGCCGCCGGCGATGATGCCGACGCGGTCGGCGAGCTGCTCGGCCTCCTCCAGGTACTGCGTGGTCAGGAAGACCGTCGTCCCGTCGTCGTTCAGCCCGCGCACCTCACGCCACAGCGCGGAGCGGCTCGTCGGGTCCAGCCCGGTCGTCGGCTCGTCGAGGAACAGCACCTTCGGCCGGTGCACCAGCGCCATCGCCAGGTCGAGCCGCCGGCGCATGCCGCCGGAGTACTGCCCGACCCGCCGACCGCTGGCGTCCGTCAGCCCGACACGGTCGAGCAACTCCGTGGCTCGCTTCCGCGCCTGTCCCCCGCGCATCCCGTGCAGCGCCCCCTGCATCAGCAGCAGCTCGCGTCCGGTCATGAGCGGGTCGATCGCGGCCTCCTGCAGCGCGACGCCGATGGTCCGCCGCACGGCGTCGGCTTCGGTCACCACGTCGTACCCGGCGACCCGGGCCTCCCCCGCCGTCGGCTTGAGCAGCGTGACGAGGATGCGGACCGTGGTCGTCTTTCCGGCCCCGTTCGGGCCGAGGAAGCCGTAGATCTCACCCTCGGGCACCTCGAGGTCCAGCCCGTCGACGGCGGTGATGCCGCCCTTGAAGGCGCGCTCGAGTCCGCGGACGGACACGGCAGGTGACGAGCGGGGTGGTGCGGGCACGGGAAGAGCGTAGAGGGACCGCGTTCCGGGCCCGTGCCACACCCGGGATGGCCCGGCCGCAGGACGCAGGGCGAAGCGATCTCGCGGGCCGTCAAACAGACCCCCTGCTCCCCGCGAAACAGAACACGTCCGCCGCGGGTTACTCGCGCACGTGGTGCCGCGAGTCCGTGGTTTGTGACATGGAAACTACGTATAAAATATATCTTGGTGGTATTGAACATCTTGCGGTGCATGTGTGTAAGTTCTCGGGCCATGTCTCTGCCTCGACGCCCACGACGCATATCCGGTCGTACCGAACGGACCGGCCGAGCCGCACGGTCCGGCTTGCTCCCGATCGCAGCAGCCCTGGCGGCCAGCCTGACGCTGGCCGGCGCCGGCGCTGCGCCCGCCACGGCAGCGAACAACCCGGGGACGGGGGATTCCGGGTTCTTCACGTTCCGGCCATCCACCACGATCGGGGGTACGCAGATCAATGTGGCCTCCGGAAATGCGTTGGTGCGGACCCGGGATCTTGCGGACGGTCCGCTGACCTACCACGTGGTCGTCGAC
>JBAZOW010000328.1:0-3608 GCA_041648495.1 Patulibacter sp. | reverse complement strand
TGATATGTCTGATTCTGATCCTCATGATTCCTGGTAATTGTGCAGCTGCATCCTTTACGGATTCTGGAAGTAACAACCAATTTCGAAAAAACATAACCGGGTAAATGTGTGGGATTTTTCTCCATTACGTTTTTTTGGTGGGGATAACTTCAGCATTTTTTTCACTTATCGCCAGCATTATTCATCATCTGCCCACATTTCTGGTATGCAGTCATCGGTAAAATCTGCTCTTTTGATAATCATTGTTGCCCTGATCCTTCTGGGCGTCTCTGTTTTCGGGTTTCCCGAACCGGGAGAGTTCTTCCACACCCAGGGCCATTTCAGTTATTATGTCGATGAGCCATATACCACGATACCCTCAGCATCCACGTGGGAACACATTCTGAATGCAACCGGGATAGATAACCAATCCGCCCGGTTGGTGCTGGCATCAGTCCAGTTCAATTCCATCAGCGAACATAACGATACGGAGTACAGGCTTGATTTCCTGGCAAATACCTCATTCGGGAGAGAAAGGGAATATGGCATATGGGGTACGTTGAACCGCTCGTCACAGATCAATCGCGTCTACTGGAGGGCAGACGACCCCGATTCCTGGAGAAACGGATTATCCTCGTTCAACCGGCATATGAGTCATCCATCAGGTTTCCTTACAGATATCGGGCAGATGAATTTCTCCTGTATCGGGTACCCAGAAGAGACCCTGATGGGGCTCGACTTCACGACAATGGGACCTAAAAAATTTACTGACGATGAAAATTTTGCATTATACGTCTTCGCTAACGGGACGTTCATCCCGCTTTCAGAAATATCCCTGGATCCGACCGGTCATGGCTCGGTTCTCTGGCTAACGGAACTGACCTCAATAGATCCTCCGGGAGGGATGACCGGTTCGAGCGTGGCTGTTATCGTCTCCCCGTCCTTCATCACACCCTCGGACCGAATCGTGTTCCTGAACCATTCGGAACTGCGTGTTCCAAAATCCGGGCCACGCCTGGTTGTGGTTCCGAGGCCACAAACCGCCCCTAATCATTCAATCGTATAATAGCAGGATCTCTCCAGCAGGAAATCCGGTCTGTCCGCGAAAGAACCGTGGTTTTTACTCATATATCCAGGTTCATACCGGAGAGCAGGTCAAGACCATTGCACGGGTTTAAGAAAATATCCGTAGGCGATTGCAGTGACTTCGCGACCGTTTTCTTTATCCATACCTGATATCAGGGCACATGCGGCATTCTTGAAGATATTCCGGTCGAGGTTTACCTGGATCTTTTTTATCTTGACCATACGGATCAGTTCGTAAAATCCTGAAAAGTATGGCTGGTTATCCCAGAGGTCTGGCAGGCAACAGCTGCAGCGTATGCGATAGTGGCAGGTTCCGTGCATCTGGTAACAGGGATGGCATTATGCTGTAAAAATAGTCTGATATCCACTGAGTATCATCTGGCGTTTATACAAGTAAACATGCATAGCTCAATAGAAAAAAAGTCAACGATAACCGAAAAAAAATCTTCACTCAACGCTGGATTATTTTATTTATGCACTGAATGTTCCATATCCGATGAGCCGGGTGGGATACCAGACCATGACGAAAATTACCATGATACCGGTCCTCCAGTACCGCTGGATGCTTGAATATTCCGGTGCACAGGCATTTCTCATCCATTATAGCGTGCGGAATCAGCCGGAGGAACCGCGCCGGAGAATCATACTGGATGACCAAACTGCAGAGATCCTTCATGCCTGTGACGGGAGGCGAACTCTTGGGGATCTGTTGAGACATTACAAACAAACCGTGCTTTTCTATAATCTCATGGCGGAAAAAATTGTTGTGGACCTGCCGGTGAAAAAAAACTGTTGATAGACCACCTCTCCGGGTGTGTTCTGTTTTGATAAGGATCCTGCCGCTTTCATAAATATAGAATAATCGAGGATTTTTTTCGCTCATTACTTGAAATAAACAGTTCAATATACCCCTTTATTTCCAGTCCACGACCGTCAATACGATGTACGTTCCCCTTTAATCTGATCCATTACTGAAAAATAATTTTCACTCAACGCCGTGCTTAAATTCGTACGCAGATAGGTTCCGGGGAGCAGGTAAAAATCCACTGTTATCAGGAATTCCCGTTCACATACTGCAGCTGGTTTTACAGATGATGCCGAGGACCGGATTGTGGAGAATCTGCATTCGGAATCACGATATGATCAACCGGGCCTTGAATCGTGACTTATCCGGCAATGGCCCCCTTCTCACGTTTCCAGTCCCAGCATGTATTTCTGGTTATTCCGTGATGGGGTTCATTCCGCAACTGCGGTACATGAACAATAACCCATGAAAAATTTTTACTTATCGTGGTTTTTTTAATTCTTTTTGTCGCAATGGGGGCCACCAGTCCCGTCCGCTCTTCCCGAGCATGGGAAACGGAGTGACCCCTATAATTATTACCATCCTGCGAAGGTCACATACCCACAGTTTTTAAAACTTCATCCCCCTATGAGAGTCCGTACCATAAATGAATTGATTCTGATTTTTTTCCGGGCATACCGAAGAAAATATGCAGTGACAATCATGCCGGTGATAAGAAGCAGGTACCCTGCCAAAAATGCATAGATCGGCACCTGAAGTTCAAAAGGCTCTATGATCAGTGTGATGATAACTATATGCAGGATGTAGATGGCGAGTGAACATTCCCCAAGAGCCCGTATTGGATCAAACACCCGCCATGTGATAGGAAGGGTATCCGCAATAATGAAAAGGCAGAAGATCAGGCCGGTAATGAAAAGCATAAATCCGGTTGTCGGGGGATAAAAGAGCTCTACATATCCAAGACGGGTTAACAACGGGCCGGGCACAAGGAACCAGACAATGGATCCAATGGCAAGAACGCTCACTGCCAGTATCGCCACTCTCCGTTGTGCAAAGGAGATGATCTTTCCCTCCTGCCAGCGGAACATACCTGTCTGTGCACCCAGGAGCGAGATAAAAAGCCAGGGGAAGATCGGGAACCAGCCGTCAATAAACCACTGGGACAGAACTGCGAAAATATCCGGCAACATTCCGCCATTGAAGAGAGAACCAACGGGAATCATGATCGGGAGAGAACTGTATCCGACAATTCCTCTGAGCAGGAAGGCTGCAACAAGGATCCCGATCAAAATAGCCAGTCTGGCCCTCTTGCCGAGTGACAGGAACAGGTAGGCAAGCGGGAGGGAAATTCCGATAAGATACAAAACATCGGTATCAATGAACGGGACAAATCCCTGGACAAAGAGATCAAGGAATGCTGCAATACCGATAACAAAACCCCCGCGCAGGAGGAAATACGACAACGGGTAGTGTTTCGTGCGACAGGATAATGCGACCATCATCCCAGAAATAAAAATAAACAAGGGAGCGGCAACTGAAGAGACCAGGCGCAGCCAGAATGGTGCCGAGGGAGCAAGAAGGTAGGGGATCAGGTTCGCCCCGACCATGATGGTGATTGCAAGTCCCCGCAGGACATCCACCGGAATATCCCGAAAGGGATGTGCATTGGGTGTTACGGTCTGCGTCATAGTATTTCCCGGATCTATCAGGAGTCTATTAAAAAATCCTTGCTGATGAG
>JBAZOW010000327.1:0-3616 GCA_041648495.1 Patulibacter sp. | reverse complement strand
ACGCGTTTCTCGCGTGCGGGTACCTTCCCCTCGTGACCCCCACCGGCGATGGCACCCCCCGCGACCCGCTCTGCCTGATCACCGGAGCCAGCGGATTCGTCGGCGGCCGGCTGCTGCGCGCCCTCGCCGACGAGCCGGTGCGGATCCGGGCGATGGTCCGCGATCGTGAGCACTACGACCCGCCGACCGACATCCGCTTCGAGATCGCCGAGGCCGACGTCCAGGACGAGGCCTCGTTGGCCTCCGCACTGCGTGACGTCGACGTCGCGTACTACTTGATCCACGCGATGGATGCCAAGGGCGACACCGTCGAGCAGGACCGCCGGTCCGCCACGACGTTCGCCGCCGCGGCGGCCGACGCCGGGGTCCGCCGGGTCGTCTTCCTCGGCGCGATCGGCTACGAGGAGGACGCGGACGTCAGCGAGCATCTGACCAGCCGGCACGAGGTCGAGCAGCTGCTGGCTCCAGCCACCCCGGAATTCGTCGCGGTGCGGGCGGCGATGGCCGTCGGGGCCGCGAGCGCGTCGTTCCGCACGCTCGTCCAGATCGTCGCCCGGATGCCCGTGCTCGCCCTGCCCAGCTGGCGGACGGCGCGTTCGCAGCCGATCGCGATCGACGACCTGGTGGCCTGCCTCGTCGCCGCGCGCACCGTGCCCGCCGGCCACTACGACGTCGCCGGTCCCGACACGCTGACCCTGGAGGAGCTGACCGAGGTGATCGCCGAGATCCTCGGCAAGCCGCACCGGGCGGTGCCGTTCCCGGTCAGCGTCCCGGCCGTCGAGGGCGCGGTGGCCAGCGTGGTCACCGACGGCGACCGCGGGCTGATCACCGCGCTGCTGGAGAGCCTGCGCGACGACCCGGTCACCGAGGCCAACGCGATCGAGTCGGTCTTCGGGGTCACCCCCACGCCGTTCCGTACGGCGGCCGCCGCCGCCGTGCCGGAGATCGTCGAGGATTGAGCGGAGACCCGCCGGTCCGGACCAACCGGCCGGCGGAGGACCGAGGCGCTACCGCCCCGTCGCGGGCGTGTTGTGCCGGGGGCCCTTCTCGAGGAACGCCTCGACCGCGGCCCGCAGGTCGTCGGTCTCGAACAGCGCGCCGGAGACCTCAGGCACGATCGCGTCGGCCGAGTCCAGTCCGTTGTCGCACCATTCGCGGACGATTCGCTTGGTCGCGTCGTGCGCCCGCGTCGGGCCGTCGGCCAGCCGCTGGGCCAGCTCGCGGGCCTTGCGGTCGACGTCGGCGTCGTCCCAGACGCGGTTGACCACGTTCCACCGCTCCAGCGTCTCCGCGTCGAACAGCTCGGCGGTCATCACCAGCTCCCGGGCCCGACTCGACCCGGCTCGCTCGGCCAGCCGCTGCGGGCCGCCCATCGACGGGGTCAGGCCGACCACGGTCTCGACCAGGCCGAACCTGGCGCCGCGGCCGGCGACGATGATGTCGCAGGCCAGCGACAGCTCGAACGCCGCCGTCAGGGTCAGTGCGTGCGCCGCGAAGACCGTCGGGCAGGGCAGCCGCTCGATCGCCTTGATCGCCGACAGCAGGTCACGCCAGAGCTCGGCCCCCTGCTCGGCCGTCAGCCCGTGGAACTCGTGCACGTCGACGCCGGCCGAGACCACATCGCCCTCCGCACGGATCAGCAGTCCCCGGGGCGGATCGGACTCGAGATCGGCCGCCGCCGCGCGGAACGCGTCGAACATCGAGCGGTCGAAGAGGTTCAACGGCGGGTTGCGGATCGTCAGCACGGCGAGGTTGCCCTCGCGTTGCAGGTGCATCGGCGCTTCGGACATCGAAGGTACCTCCGGTAGCGGTCGAGGACATCATCGCGTTTCGGGTGGTCGGCCGCCACCGCCCCTCGCCCCGACTAGGATCCAGGACGATGACGCGCCCGTGGAGCGACCTCGACGACCTCGTGCGGATCGTCGAACGACACGCGACCCACCTGCAGTCGGCGATTCACGGCCCGAGCCACTGGCGAGCGGTCGGTGCCGTCGCGGCGGAGCTGGCGGGGACCTCCCGCGCGGAGCCGGGCACCACGTCGGCGACGACGGTCGAGCCCGACCGCGAGCTGCTGCTGCTCTTCGCCCTGCTGCACGACGCGATGCGCGAGGACGACGGCCGAGACCTGGAGCACGGACCGCGGGCGGAGATCCTGCTCGAGCGGCTGCGGGCCGACGGCACGATCGCGTTGTCGGAGGCGCGCGCCGCGGTACTGGCGGAAGCGCTACGCGACCACACCAACGGCACGCTGTCCCCCGAACCGACGATCGGCATCTGCTGGGATGCCGATCGGTTGTTGATCGGCCGGGTGGGAATCGTCCCCGACGCCCGATTCTGCTCGACCGCCGAGGGCCGTCGGCGCGCGATCGCGGGCGAGCTTCCCGAGCTCGTGGGACCCGAGACGTGGCGGCGCGTCGCGGCCATGCTGAACGTGGCCGATCGCTAGACGCAAGCCCAACTGCGGGTCGGCACGCGTCCGACCGCGTGTCCCGCTGGCGGCCGAATCGGGTGTACGGTACCCGCATATATTCTATAGTTAGGGCGTCCGATATACAGCGTCTCTATTTCGCTGTACACCGGTGGACCGAACCCCAATTTTCGTGGGCTTTCGGCTACGGTGGACGCACGCATGTTCGACCCCGATCTCCACCTCGAGGTCCCGGACGACGCCACCGAAGCAGCCGTAGACGCCGCGTACTCGATCCGCGCCGTGCAGCGCGTCTGCGATCTGCTCGACCTGCTCCAAGGGGACGACGGCGGGACGTCGCTGGCCCGCGCCGCATCGGCCTCCGGTCTGCCGAAGAGCTCCGTCTTCCGCTACCTCTCGACCCTCGAGGCGCGGCACTACGTCGAGCGCGACGACAACGGCGACTACCGGATCGGCCTGGCTCTGCTGCCGATGCAGGCGCGGCAGCTCGACCTGATGACCCGCCGCGTCCGGCCGATCCTCAACCGCCTCCAGGAGGAGTTGGACGAGACGATCAACCTGGGCATGCTCGACGGCTCCACCGTCGTCTACCTGGACGTGCTCGAGAGCCGTCAGACGATGCGCCTGGCGTCGCGGGTCGGGGCTCGCGAGTTGCTGCACGCGGGCGCGATGGGCAAGGTGCTCGCGTCCCGGCTGGAGCTCGCCGACGTCAAGTCGATCCTCGAGACCCAGGGCATGCCGCGGCTCACACCGAACACGATCGTCACCGTCAAGGACTACGTCGAGCACCTGGAGATCGTCCGCGACGAGGGGTTCGCCCTCGACGAGAGCGAGTCCGAGCTGGGAGGACGCGCGGTCGCCGTCGCGATCGAGGACGTCCAGCTGCCGCTCGCCCTCAGCATCTCCGGTCCGGAGGCCCGCCTGGAGATCGACGCGATCCCGGCGATCGTCGAGTACCTGCATGACGCCGCCGACCTGGTCGCCGACGAGCTGCTCGACGTCGAGGAGCCGTAGCGCGACCGATCGGGTCGCGCCGCCGCTCAGACGACGTCCTCAGGGGTCTCGCGGTGGCGCCAGTAGCCGATCGCGTGCAGGGTCTCCGGCGGCAGGCCGCGCTCGTCCCGCAGGTGCTCGCGGACGTCGCGGATCGCCATCGACTCGCCCGCGGCCCAGACCTTGGCCCGGCCC
>JBAZOW010000326.1:0-3629 GCA_041648495.1 Patulibacter sp. | reverse complement strand
CACGCGCATCAACGCGGCGACCAGTTCGTCCCGGCCGCCGCGCGGCGGTGCGTCCTTGGGGACGAGCGCGACGACGCGGCGCCGCAGCGGCTCGGCGAACGGCCTCAGGACGACATCGTCGCGGAGCCGCGGCAGCGCCATCTCGGGGAGGGCCGCGATCCCCACGCCGGACGCGACCAGGCCCTGCGTGGTCGCGGGGTCGTCGGAGTGGGCGCCGACGCGGGGGCGGAACCCCGCGGCCTCGCACGCGTCGAGGATCAGCGCCCGATCGGCGCAGAGCGTGTCGGCGGTCAGCACGAACGACTCGCCGCGTAGGGCGGCGACCGGGACGGTCCCGCGCTCGGCCAGCGGATGCCCGACGGGCAGGCAGCACCACATCGGGTCCTCGCGGACCAGGTGGACGCGGGCCTCGGGGATCGAGCGGCCGTCGGCGTTGACGATCGCGACGTCGAGCCGGTCGCCGCGCAGCGCGGCGGCGCCCATCTGCGTGTCCCCGCTCAGCTGCAGCTCCACCGCGACGTCCGGCGACGTGCGGCGGACGTCGGCGATCGCGTCGGGGGCGAACGAGGCGATCGCGGTGGCGAAGGCGAGCACGCGCAGCGGACGCGTCGCGCTCTCGTCCTCCAGCTGCTCGAGGTCCCAGCGTGCGGCGTCGAGCTCGGCGAGGATCGTCTCCGCGCGCCGCAGCAGGACCGCCCCGACCGGGGTCAGGCGGGATCCCCGCGCCGTGCGCTCGACGAGCGGCCGGCCCGCGGTGCGTTCGAGCGCGGCGAGCTGCCGGGAGATCGCCGGTTGCGTGTAGTCCAGCGCCTCGGCGGCCGCCGAGATCGATCCGCAGCGGGCGACCTCGCGGAGGACGCGGAGCTGGAGCAGGTCCATGCGGTCACGGTACTCCCCGCGGCTCGCGTACCGGCCATGCGCGCTCGGCATGTGCATGCCGTATCGGGCTGGTGATCGGGGTTCCGCGCTGCCACGGTGGGGATCCCCGATCGAGGAAGGGCCGTACCGATGTCGACCGAAGCCGCTGACCGCACCGACCACCCCGCCGAGGCGCCCGTCGCGCTGCGTTCGCCGACCGCGATGGACCAGCTCGAGCTGGTCGCCCTGGCCCACCGGCTGGGCGAGACCGTCCCCGAGCAGCCGGTCGTGGTGGCCGCCGTCGACGGACGTCTGGTCGCCGCGCGGAGCGTGCGGACCGGGGTCCTGGTCTACGACCGGGACGGCGCGCCGGCGCCCGTCCGCGACGCCCTGCGGGCGTTCTCGCGCGGCGACTGACGGAGCCGGCCGCTGGTCGCGGGCGGACCGCACGGAACGGGAGGCAGGCCCTCAGATACGATCGGTCGGCATGGATGCGTTGCCGCTGCGTCCGTGCCGCTCTGGATCTCGACTCCGCAAGGACTTCGCTGCGATGCCCCACGTCCGCATCCTCATCCGGCCCAAGGCCGGGATTCTCGACCCCCAGGGGACGGCCGTCGAGCAGGCGCTGCCGCAGCTCGGCTTCGCGGGCGTCTCGAACGTCCACGTCGGCCGGCTGGTCGAGCTGGACGCCGCCACGACCGAGGAGCTCGAGGCGATGTGCCAGAAGCTGCTCGCCAACCCGCTGGTCGAGGACTACGAGATCCAGATCGACCCGCCCGCGGCGGGCTGAGGCGCTTCATGGCGCTGCGAATCGGTGTTCCGCAGTTGGGTGGGCGGGGCGTTGTTTCATGCGACCCGGGAGTTGCACGAGTCGAGGTAACGGCATGAGGATCGGAATCCCGCAATTCCCGGGGAGCTGCGATGAGGTCGACGCCAAGCTCGCGGCCGACTTCGTCGGTGACGCGGAGCTGCTCTGGCACCGCGACCGCGACCTGAAGGGCGTCGACGCGATCGTCGTGCCCGGCGGCTTCAGCTACGGCGACTACCTGCGGGCCGGCGCGATCGCCGGACTCAGCCCGGTGATGGACGCGATCGCCGACTTCGCCCGCGAGGGCGGGCCGGTGCTCGGGATCTGCAACGGGTTCCAGGTGCTCTGCGCCGCGGGGCTGCTGCCCGGCGCCCTGCTGCAGAACAAGGACCGCCGGTTCGTCTGCCGTCAGGTCGACCTGACCGTCGAGACGACCACGACCGCCTGGACCTCCGCGGCGCAGGCCGGCCAGACGCTGTCGATCCCGGCCAAGCACCAGGAGGGTCGCTACTACGCGCCCGACGAGATGCTCGCCGAGCTGCAGGCCAACGAGCAGGTCGTGTTCCGCTACGCCGGCGGCACCCACAACGGCTCCGTCGACGACATCGCCGGGGTCTGCAACGCCGGCCGTAACGTCGTCGGCCTGATGCCGCACCCCGAGCACGCCGTCGACGCCCTCACCGGCTCCGACGACGGTCTCGTGCTCTTCCGTTCGCTGCTGCAGGAGCCCGCGCATGTCTGAGTCCCCGTCCTCCGCGCTGCCGACCGCCCGTGAGCTGCCCGCCGACGCGACCCCGATCGGCGCCGCGCCCGGGGTCGAGGACGCCGTCGCGCTGGGCCTGACCCGCGACGAGTACCAGCTGGTCGTCGACAAGCTGGGTCGCGAGCCGGTCCAGGTCGAGCTGGCGATGTTCTCGCTGATGTGGAGCGAGCACTGCTCGTACAAGCACTCGAAGAAGCTGCTCGGCACGCTGCCGACCGAGGGCCCCGCGATGGTCCTCGGGCCGGGGGAGAACGCCGGCGCGGTCGACGTCGGCGACGGTTGGACCGTCGCCTTCAAGGTCGAGTCGCACAACCACCCCTCGGCGGTCGAGCCGTTCCAGGGCGCGGCGACCGGCGTCGGCGGGATCCTCCGCGACATCTTCGCCCTCGGCGCCCGCCCGATCGCGGTGCTCGACGCGCTGCGCTTCGGCGAGGTCGACACCGAGGCCGAGGACGGCGAGACGGCGGCGAAGAACGGCCGCGCGCGCTTCCTGCTCGACGGCGCGGTCCGCGGGATCGGCCACTACGGCAACTCGATCGGCGTGCCGAACATCGGCGGCGACGTCTACTTCGAGGGTCCCTACGAGACCAACTGCCTCGTCAACGCGATGGCGCTCGGCCTGGTCCGCGAGGAGCGGCTGATCCGTTCCGCCGCGACCGGCGTCGGCAACGTGATCGTGCTGTTCGGCGCCTCGACCGGTGCGGACGGGATCGGCGGCGCCTCGGTGCTGGCCTCCGCCGAGCTCGGTGAGGACGACGCCGACAAGCGCCCGACCGTCCAGGTCGGCGACCCGTTCGAGGAGAGCAAGCTCGTCGAGTGCTCGCTGGAGCTGCTCGACAAGGACCTGCTGGTCTCGCTGCAGGACCTCGGGGCGGCCGGGCTGACGTCCGCCGCGTCCGAGATGGCGTCGAAGGGCGAGGTCGGCCTGGACCTGGACGTGGCGCTGGTGCCGCGTCGTCAGGAGGGCCTGCAGCCGTTCGAGGTGATGGTCTCGGAGTCGCAGGAGCGGATGCTCTGCGTCGTCACGCCCGACCAGGTCGACGCGGTGATCGCGATCACCGACAAGTGGGACGTCCACGGGACCGCGATCGGGGTCGTCACCGACACCGGCAACTTCCGGATCTTCGACGGCGACGAACTGGTCGGCGACATGCCGATCCCGGCGCTGGTCGACGACTGCCCGCTCTACGACATCTTCCC
>JBAZOW010000325.1:0-3630 GCA_041648495.1 Patulibacter sp. | reverse complement strand
GGCGGGGCTCCGGGATGCCAGTCGAGGACCCAAACGACACCCGTTCCGGAAACGGGATGACCCGGAAGCGGCAACGTGCATGTGATCTGCCCCCCGAAGAGCATCGCCATGGCGATCGATGATCCCGGGTCATCGTCGTCGGCTATAAGTCCGACCATGTGCCGGTCGTCTCCCAGTGCCTGTCGGACCGCGTGGTCCTGAGGAAGTTCGCTCGGCCAACCAGGGATCCCCTGCGGCGGGGGCCATACCGCCGGGTCGATCGATCCGCACCAGAGCAGAGAGCGTACGGCGACGGCGGTCGGGTGATCGTGCCAGCCGTCGTCGAAGACATGAGCCGCACAGCCGAGTGCAACCTTGGCGGCGAAACGCACCCACAGATCGGATTCCATGCCGTAGCAGACCTCGACCACCTCATCCGTAGGTGTGCCGTCGAATCGAAATGCCGCGCGGCCTCCAGGACTGAAGCGCACCTTCACTGGCTCACCCGTGGCTGACACGATCCCGTCAACGTCGACGACAGGCTCCTTCTGCTGATGCCGCAGGCTGCGCACGTCCGCCAGCGCTTTGGGCATCCTGACCATGAGGTACGCGGCAAGCCGCTCGTCGATCTCGCGACCGGCGCGCTCGTTGCACTCCTGGCACACCTTCCGCGTCTTCAATCGGCTACCCAGGAAGGCCGAGGGCACATGCTCGACGGATGACCTCTTCTCGCGCTCAGCGCAATAGAAGCAACGCACGCCCGCGAGTCTGACACCGCTGCTCCGCGTGTCAACGGAGCCAACCCTCGCCCTATCCGGCCGAAGGAGTCTCCCCGACTTCGGAGCACGCAGTCAGAACGGCCCGCCTCAGGCGGGCCGCTTGCGTTCTTGCCTACACCCCCGTGTACAGGCGGATCCGGGCGCTGCTCCGCGAGGGGCCGCCCTTCACGTACAGGCGGCAGGTGGTGAGCGCCTTCTCGTAGCCGTTCGAGCGGGTCCGGCATCCCCATTGACGGCCCGATCGATCCTCCGCCGTCGTGGCTCCGTCCGGGAACTCCCAGGTCTTCCGGAAGAAGACAGAGCGAGCGACCTCCTTGCCCGTGTTGCAGGACGCCCCGCTGACCTTCACACGCGGTTCGAGCGGGACCGAGGGGGTCTTCTCGCGGACGACCCCGCAGTCGCTGTACTTGGCGGCCGAAGCCGGCAAAGCGCCGACGCTCAATGCCGCCACGGCGAGGGCAGTACCGATCGCGATGCCCCGTGCCAGCTCCGTGCCGGGAACCGCGCGGCAACACGCCATGACGCGGCCGTCGCCGGCTATGGGGACGGGGCTCGTGGGATCCAGCTGCCTGCACATCGCGGGCAGCCTACGCGACCGGTGTTCGGCGCGAACCAATCCCGAGAGACCTCGAAGCCCTCCCGGAGGCCAGCGGAGGAGGCACGTCCGTCGGTGGCAGCGTCGCCGACACGGGTCCCCGCGACCGCGATCGGGTACCCGCGCAACGTGCCCGCCGACCCTCCACCCCGCCTCGCGCCGATGCTCGCTCGGACCGGGACGATGCCCACCGACCAGGACGACTGGGCGTTCGAGGTCAAGTGGGACGGGGTGCGGGCGATCGTGCGGTCCAGTCCGGACGAGCTCGAGCTGCGCAGCCGGCTCGACAACGACATCTCGGCGGGCTACCCCGAACTCGAGGGACTCCAGGAAGCGCTGGGCACGCACCGTGCGGTGCTCGACGGCGAGATCCTCGCCTTCGACGACGACGGCCGTCCGAGCTTCCAGGCGCTCCAGGAACGGATGCACGTCCGCGGGTCCGACCTGCCCCGCTTGGTCGCGCAGCGACCGGTCACGCTGATGCTGTTCGACCTGCTCTGGCTGGACGGCGAGTCGCTGATCGAGAAGACCTACGACGAACGGCGAGCGGCGCTCGAGGCCCTGAAGCTCGAGGGGCCGCACTGGCAGACGCCCGCCGCCCACCCCGGGCGCGGGCGCGAGCTGCTCGCGGCGACCGCCGAACAGCGCCTGGAGGGCGTGATCGCCAAGCGCCGCGACAGCCGCTACTCCACGGGCCGACGCAACGACGCCTGGATCAAGATCAAGCACCAGCTGCGGCAGGAGTTCGTGGTCGGCGGCTGGTGGCCCGGCAAGGGCGCACGGAAGGGCACGATCGGGTCGCTCCAGATCGGGGTCTACGACGACGAGGATCGGCTACGTCACGCGGGTGGCGTCGGCACCGGGTTCGACCGTGAGACGCTCGACCGTCTGCACGCGGAGCTGACGGCGTGCGAGCGCGGCGCCTCCCCGTTCGACGGACGCCAGCCACCCCGCGGGACCCACTTCGTCGACCCGACGATGGTCGTCGAGGTCCGTTTCGCCGGCTGGACCGACGAGGGCTCGGTCCGGCAGGCCGCGTTTCTCGGGGTGCGGGACGACCGCGATCCGACGACGGTCGTGCGCGAGGACGCCCCCGCCGTCGATCCGAACGAGGCCGTCGAGACCCCCGACGGTCCCGCGCCGAGCGAGGAGATCGGCCCTCTGGACACCGAGCAGCAGCCTCGTGCGGGAGACGAAGACGATCGCCCGCCGAAGGGCGCGCGGCGCGGCACGAAGCGCTCAGCACGATCCGCGAAGAGCCCGTCGTCCGATGCCGACGACCTCGCGTCCCGGATCCCCGACCGTGGCGACCATGTGATCGACGTCGACGACCACGAAGTCAAGCTCAGCAGCCTCGACAAGCCGTACTACCCGGGCGGGTGGACCAAGGGCGACGTGCTGCGCTACTACGCGCGGATCGCTCCGGTGATCCTCCCCCACCTGCGCGATCGGCCGGTCACCCTCAAGCGCTACCCCAGCGGCGTCGAGGGCCAGTCGTTCTTCAACAAGCACGCGCCCGACCACCGTCCCGAGTGGGTCAGCACCGCCCGGGTCCGCCATGGCGAGGGCAAGGACGTCGTCGAGTACGTGCTGATCCAGAACCGCGCGACGCTGCTCTGGGCGGTCAACCTGTCCGCGATCGAGCTGCACCCCTCGCTGTCGCAGGCCCATGACGACGCCTCGGGCACGAAATGGCGCCCGCCCACCCCGACGGCCCTCGTTTTTGACCTCGACCCCGGACCGGGCACCACGATCGTCGAGTGCTGCGCCGTCGCGATCGAGATCCGCGCGATGCTCGGCGATCTCGGGCTCGACCTGCACGCCAAGACGTCCGGTTCGAAGGGCCTGCAGGTCTACGCGCCGCTCGCCGACGACGTCTCCTACGACCGGTCCAAGCCGTTCGCCCACGCGGTCGCCTCGCTCCTGGAGGACCGCCATCCCGAGCGGATCGTCTCGCGGATGAAGAAGTCGCTGCGCGACGGCAAGGTCCTGATCGACTGGAGCCAGAACTCGGCCCACAAGACGACGGTGGGCGTCTACTCGCTGCGCGCCCGCGAACGACCGACGGTCTCGACCCCGGTGACCTGGGACGAGGTCGAGCGCTGTGCCGCCTCGGAGGACCCCGACGAGCTGGTCTTCACCGCCGACGACGTGCTCGCCCGGGTGGCGCGCGACGGTGACTGCTTCGCGGCGGTGCTCGACGACGGCGCAGATCTGCCCGAGCTGTCGGTCGACTGAAGCCCGCCGATACGTCGATCCGGCCTGCTCCGGTGCAAC
>JBAZOW010000324.1:0-3649 GCA_041648495.1 Patulibacter sp. | reverse complement strand
ACCGACACCGGCAACAGCCGCGAGGTAGCGGGCCAGCTCGCCGAGGCCGCCCAGGGCGTCGGCGTCACGGCGACGGTCGCCGACATGGCCGACTACAAGCCGCGGCTGCTGAAGGACGAGCAGGACCTGCTCGTCGTCACCGCCACCCACGGCGAGGGCGATCCCCCGCCCGCGGCCGTCGGGTTCTTCGAGTTCCTCGCGGGCCGTAAGGCGCCGAAGCTGCCGGACCTGCGGTTCTCGGTGCTGGCGCTCGGCGACTCGACCTACGAGCACTACTGCTCGGCCGGCAAGCAGGTCGACGAGCGGCTGGAGCAGCTCGGCGGCACGCGCCTGGCCGACCGCGTCGACTGCGACGTCGATTACGAGGACGACGCCGCCGCCTGGCTCGCCACCGTGGTCGCGAAGATCACCCCGGACGAGGCCCCGGCCGTCGCCGCCCCGGCCGTCGCGGTCAGCCCCAACGGCGTCGCCCCCGGGGCCAACGCGAACAACAAGAAAAACCCGTTCGCCGGCGCGATCCTCGACAACGTCGTGATCACCGGTCGCGGCTCGTCCAAGGAGACCCGCCACATCGAGGTCTCGCTGGAGGACTCCGGTCTGACCTACGAGCCCGGCGATGCGCTCGGCGTCGTGCCGCAGAACGACCCCGAGTTGGTCGGCGCGCTGCTCGAGCAGCTCTCGCTGTCGGCCGACACGCCGGTGCCGACCAAGCAGGGCGAGATCCCGCTCGGCGAGGCGCTGACCCGGACCTTCGAGATCACCGCGGCGACCCCGCGCTTCCTCGAGCACTGGGCCGAGCTCAGCGGCGCCAAGGAGCTGGCCGAGCTGCGCGCCGCGGACGCCAAGACCCGCACCGCGTTCTTCTACGAGCACCACGTCGGCGACTTCGTCCGCCGCTTCCCGGTCGAGGGCGTGACCGCCGAGCAGTTCGTCGCCGGCCTGCGCCCGTTGCAGCCGCGGCTCTACTCGATCGCGTCGAGCCTGAACGCCGCTCCCGACGAGGCGCACCTGACGGTCAGCACCGTCCAGTACGCGCTCCACGGCATCGACCGCACCGGCGTGGCCTCGGGGCACCTGGCGAAGCTGACCGACGAGGACGCGACCGTCCCCGTCTACGTCCAGGCCAACGAGCACTTCCGCCTGCCCGCCGACGACGTGCCGATCATCATGGTCGGCGCCGGCACCGGCGTGGCGCCGTACCGCGCGTTCATGCAGGAGCGCGAGGCCCGCGGGGCCGAGGGTCGCTCGTGGCTGTTCTTCGGCGAGCGCAACTTCCGCAGCGACTTCCTCTACCAGGTGGAGTGGCAGCAGATGCTCAAGGACGGCGTGCTGACCAAGCTCGACCTCGCCTTCTCGCGGGACGCCGGCCCCAAGACCTACGTCCAGCACCGCCTCAAGAAGCAGGCCGCCGACGTCTACGCGTGGTTGGAGGAGGGCGCCCGGATCTACGTCTGCGGCGACGCCAACGCGATGGCCCCGGACGTCCACTCCACGCTCGCCGAGATCGTCGTCGAGCACGGCGGCCTCGACGCCGAAGGGGCCGAGGAGTACCTGTCCGGCCTCAAGCGCGACCACCGTTACCTGCTCGACGTGTACTAGGCGATGTCCGCATCCCCCGCATCCACGATCTCGGTGAACACCTCCTCCAGGAGAGCTCGATGACCACGAACACGACGCCCCCGATCGACCGCAGCCGCGACCTCTCCCAGCCGCTCGAGAAGCTCGCGCCCGAGGAGCGGTTGAAGTTCAACAGCGACTACCTCGCCGGCACCATCACCGAGGACCTGATCGACGAGATCACGTTGGCGGTCGATGAGAACAACAACAAGCTCATGAAGTTCCATGGGATCTACCAGCAGGACGATCGCGACATCCGCGACGAGCGTCGTCTGCAGAAGCTGGAGCCCTTCTACACCTTCATGCTCCGGGGCCGGCTGCCCGGTGGCGTCTGCACGGCCGAGCAGTGGCTGAAGATCGACGAGATCGGCCGCGACTTCGGCAACGATCGCTTCCGGCTGACGACGCGCCAGACCTTCCAGTTCCACTACCTGCTCCGCAACTCGCTGCGCGACGTGATGTTCGGGCTGCGCGACGTCGGAATCGACGCCCGGGCGGCCTGCGGCGACGTCGCCCGTACGGTGATGAGCGGCGTGCACCCGGGGCTGTCCAAGCTCCACAAGCAGGTCTTCGAGCAGGCCCGGATCGCGAGCGACCACGTGATCCACAAGACGAGCGCCTACGAGGAGATCTGGTTCGGCGAGAAGCCGGACCAGCCCCGCGGCGAGAACGAAGAGCCCTTCTACGGCAAGCAGTACATGCCGCGGAAGTTCAAGATCGGCTTCGCGGTCCCGCCGAGCAACGACATCGACATCTACAGCCAGGACCTGGGCTTCATCGCGGTCGCCAGCCGCGGCAAGCTCAAGGGCTTCAACGTCGTGATCGGCGGCGGCATGGGCCGCACCGACCGCGCGCCGGAGACCTACCCCCGCCTGGGCGACGTGATCGGCTACATCGACGTCGACCAGCTGATCCCGACGCTCAACGCCGTGATGGGCGTCCAGCGCGACTTCGGCGACCGCGTGACCCGCGCCCACGCGCGGTTCAAGTACACGATCGACGACAAGGGCCTCGACGTGATCAAGGCCGAGATCGAGCGGCGTCTCGGCTTCGCGCTCGGTCCCGTCAAGAAGTTCACGTTCGACTCCAACGGCGACCAGCTCGGCTGGACCACGGGCGACGACGGCCTGGAGCACTTCACGCTGTTCATCGAGAACGGCCGCGTGATCAACCATCCCGGGATCACGCTGATGGACGGCCTGCGTGACATCGCGCAGACCGGCAAGTGCGTCTTCCGGCTCACGCCGAACCAGAACGTCATCCTCTCCGACGTCAAGCCCGAGGATCGCGCCGAGATCGACGCGCTGCTGAAGCAGCACGGGATCTCCAACGTGCCGACCAAGGGCCGCAGCGCGCTGCGCCTGAACTCGATGGCGTGCGTCGCGATGCCGACCTGCGGCCTCGCCATGGCCGAGGCCGAGCGCTACCTGCCGGACCTGATCACCAAGGTCGAGGGCCTGCTCGAGAAGAACGGCCTGACCGAGGATCCGATCACGATCCGGATGACCGGCTGCCCGAACGGCTGCGCCCGCCCCTACATCGCCGAGATCGCCTTCAGCGGTCGCGCGCCGGGCAAGTACAACATGTACCTCGGCGGCGGCTTCCACGGCGAGCGGCTGAACAAGATGTACCGCGAGAACGTCGGCGAGGACGTGATCCTCGAGGTGCTCGACGAGACCCTCGGCCGATACGCCGCCGAGCGCAACCCGGGCGAGCGCTTCGGCGACTTCGTGATCCGCGCCGGGATCATCGGCGAGGTCACCGAAGGTCGCTTCTTCAACGACTGAGGTCGTCGGGCGGTCCGCCGTGGTCGAGCGAGCCACGGCGGACGGTCGTCACGCCGATGCGACCGCGGCGGGCGAAGGAGACGGCGCCGACGGGGCCACGCCCCCGATCAGGGCCCGAGCCGCGGCGTGCGCGTCGTGGCCACCGCGGCCCGCGCGAAGCGCTGCAGCTGCGCCTCCGTGTCGATCCGGACCGTCGGGCCGACCACGTCGTCGGCGTCCGGAGCGAGGATCGGATCGACAGCGTC
>JBAZOW010000323.1:0-3659 GCA_041648495.1 Patulibacter sp. | reverse complement strand
GACCAGCCGTTCCTCGGCCGCGCCGCGATCCTGATCGCCGTCGCGCTGCTGATCACCGGTGTCGTCTACGGCAGCGTCGCGCTGATCGTGAAGATGGACGACGTCGGCCTGCGGCTCGCCCGGACCCGCGAAGGGGCCATCGCGTCGTTCGGTCGCGGGCTGGTGCGCGCGATGCCGGTCGTGATGACCGTGCTGTCGACGGTCGGGATCGCCGCGATGCTCTGGGTCGGCGGCCACATCCTGCTCGTCGGCCTCCAGGATCTCGGCGTCCCGTGGCTCTACGACCAGGTCCACCACGTCGAGGAGGACGTCCACCATGCGCTCGGCGCGATCGGCGGCGTGGCCGGATGGCTGACCAACACCATCGCCTCGGCGATCCTCGGCGTCGTCGTCGGCGTGATCATCGTCGCGGTGATGCACCGGGTCCATCACCGCGACACCGCGGCCTGAGAACGCGAGCAAAAAACGAGCAGTTTGGGCGAACTCGACGGAACGTCTCTGTCGTCCTACACTGTCAACTGTTTGAATTGTCCTGAATGAGGGCAATAGCCATCAAGGCTGGCCATGGTCAGTGACGTTCGAGCGTGGCTCGACTGGGAATCCGAGCGGATCGACCGTCTGGATCGCCTGGCCCGAGTCGTCGTTCGGGGCGATCTGGAGAGCCTCGATCGCCGCGTCGCCGAATGGGTCGTCGCGGACACCCTGGGCGTCGCCGAGCACCACGTGCTGGTGACCCTGCGGGACCTGACCGTGATGATGCCGCCGGGTGCCTTGAGTGAGCCCGAGACCTACCGAGCGCTGCTCGACGAGGCCGTCGCCCACTCCTGCGTGATCAGCCGTCGAGCCTGACCGCGCGCTCGACGAGCTCCGTGAACGGGATCCCGAGGCCGTCGGCGATCCGGCGCAGCACCAGGTAGGACGGGTTCTGCAGGCCGCGCTCGATGTGGCCGAAGTAGCTGCGGTCGACCTCGGCTTCGGCCGCGAGCGCCTCCTGCGAGAGGTCGGCGTCGTTCCGCGCCTCGCGAATCGCGGTGCCGAGCGCGATCAGCCGCGGGTCAGCAGGCACGGGAGAAAGGGCGTGGACGCACGGCGACAACCGTCGTCGTCCACCCCTCGGTACGCAACGGGTTATTGGCCTCATTTCCCCGCATGCGGCGGTGCAGGGCGATTGGAACGGCGTCCGCGACCGCATACGATCCGCCCATGCACGACGACGATGCCTGGTTGCGAGCCCTCGGCAGTCACCAGGCGGCGTTGCTCGCCGCGATCGAGGACGCGGGGGACGCCCGGGCGGGAATCGTCGGTGGGGTCGGTGCGTACCTGGCGTGGCACGCCCCCAACCGCGACGCGGCGGTGCTGTTGCGTCAGCCCGGGCCGACGCGCGACCGGCCGGAGGCCTGGAAGGCCCGGACGGCGCTCAACCGGCCGTTCTTCGCGTCGTTGCTGCGGTGGTGGTCGACCCACGCCGACGCGGGGGAGCTGCGCTCGCTGTCGCCGGTGCTGATCCACGCGCTCTGGCTCGGTCCCGCCCGCGACCTCTGCGACCTGTGGCTGCAGGGGGCGGTGCCCGGAGCACCGGAGGACTACGCCGACGAGCTGGGGGCAGCAGCCTGGCGGAGCGTCGCGGCCGAGCGCTGACGCGGGCCGGCTAGCCGTAGCTGGCGAAGAAGAAGAACCAGACCGTCGCGCTGACGATCGCGACGGAGACCGAGGTGATCATCACGACGTCGAGCGCCGACGCGGTGGTGGCGACGTTGCGGTCGTCGCGCAGCGATCGCGACCACGACGGCCGGATCGTGATCTCGTCCGACCCGCCCATCGCGCGGATGAAGGCGCCGTTGAGCACCGCCAGCACCTTGATCATCACGAAGCCGGTGATCCCGATCGCGGCGAGGAAGAAGACCGCCTGGCCCATCGACAGCGTCGAGGTCTCGGCACTGGCGGCGATCAGGCGCAACCACAGGTAGGGGTTGCCGAGCCACATGAAGAAGCCGCAGAGGAACATCAGCACCAGGATCGAGCCGGCGAGCAGGCGCTGTGTGACGGACATCCGTTCAATCCTACTGTTCGTCGGATCCGCGTGGGGCCGCGCCGTTCGTCGTGATCACCCGGCACGGCGCGCCGGACCGGCGATCCGCGCCATACTTGAGACTCATGCCGCGAACGTTGCGCTTGTCCTTCGCCATCGTTGCCGCCGTGTCCCTCGCCGCTGCGTTGCTGTACACCAGCTTCCTCGGTTCGGCTGAGGCGCGACAGCCCAGTCAGATGAGCTCCGCCGAGGTCGGCAAGAGCTACCAGCTGACCGGTCGCGTCGTGAAGGGCTCGGTCAAGCGCGACGGCGAGACGCTGCACTTCCGGGTCGAGGACCGAGACGGCGGTCACTCGGTCGGGATCGCCTACAGCGGGCAGGTCCCGGACCCGTTCCGCGAGGGGCGCGAGGTGATCGTCACGGTCCACCGGGCGGCCGACGGCCCGGCGGACGACGTCTTCACCGGTAAGCCGGATTCGCTGATCACGAAGTGTCCCTCGAAGTTCGACGACGGCACCGAGGATCCGACGAAGATGGAATGGCGCGACAGCGATAATCGCGTCGTCGACGTCGACTAGCCCGCATGGATCTTCTCGGCCGCGGGCTGCTCGCCCTCGCCCTCGTCATCGCGCTCTACGGCGTGGTGGCGAGCATCGTCGGGGCCGTCATGGCCCGGCGTGCCACCGTGGCCGCGGGCGGTTCGGCGGGCGACGTCGACGCGGGCCAGTTCGCGGCGCCGACGGACTCCGGTCGCCCCTGGATCACCTCGGGCCGCCGCGCCGTCTACCTGATCGCGCTGCTCAGCACCGGCGCGTTCGTCCTGGTCGAGATCGCCTTCATCCGCACCGACCTGCGGTTCGACCTCGTCGCCGGGCATTCGTCGGTCACGACGCCGCTGGGGTACAAGATGGCGGCGCCGTGGAGCTCGCAGGAGGGCTCGCTGCTGCTGTGGGTCTGGTTCCTGTCGCTGTGGTCGTCGCTGATCCTCTTCCGCTCGCGGAAGCGGATGGCCGACGTGATCCCGTGGGCGCAGGCGGTGCTGCTGGCGCTGATGGGGTTCTTCCTGCTGCTGGTGGTCTTCTGGGTCTCGCCGTTCGAGGTCAGCTCGCCGGCGCCCGAGATCGGCGTCGGCCTGAGCCCCTTGCTCCAGTACCCGAGCATGATGATCCACCCGCCGATGCTCTACAGCGGGTACACCCTCTTCACGGTGCCGTTCGCGTTCGCCGTCGGCGCGCTGATCGCCGGGCACGTCGGCAGCGACTGGATTCGTCAGACCCGCCGCTACACGCTCGCCGCCTGGCTGCTGCTCGGGATCGGGATCGTGCTCGGCTCGCGCTGGAGCTACGCCGAGCTCGGCTGGGGCGGCTACTGGGGTTGGGACGCGGTCGAGAACGCGTCGCTGATGCCGTGGCTGCTCGGCACCGCGTTCATTCACTCCGTGATGATCCAGGAGAAGCGCGGGATGCTGCGCACCTGGAACGTGTCGCTGATCCTCGGCGTCGGGATCCTCTGCATCCTCGGCACCTTCATCGTCCGCTCGGGGATCCTCACGTCGATCCACGCGTTCGGCGCGAGCACCGTCGGCAACCAGTTCCTGATCCTGCTCGCGGTGATGATCCTCGGCTCGATC
>JBAZOW010000322.1:0-3664 GCA_041648495.1 Patulibacter sp. | reverse complement strand
CGAACTGCTGCGCGGGATCCTCCACGGGCAGCACCTCGAACGCCCAGTTGTCGGCGCCGACCATCGAGACGTGGCGGTCGTTCAGCCACCGGCAGGCGTCGGCCGTCGCGCCCGGCTCGTTGGTTTCGTACTCGGGCCCCTGCATCCACTTCGACGCCCAGCCGGTGTGGAGCAGGACCGAGTCGCCGGCCCGCACCTCGACGCCCTGCTTCTCGCAGGCGGCCTCGAGGTGCTCGGGCGTGATCGCGTGGCCCCCGGGGAGCACGTCGGTGCCTTCCAGACCCGCGATGTCGAGGCAGACGCCACGGTTGACCCACGGCCGGACGTTCTCCATCCCGAATTTGCGCAGGCCGCGGGCGTCGTAGAACTCCTCGTGGTGGACGCCGTTGTAGAAGCGCCCCGCGATACCGACGTGACCGAGGCCGTCCAGGTGGCAGCCGACGTGGTAGGTCTGCGTCACCTGCTCCTCGAAGCCGACCATGTCGCCGCCCTCGGGGGCCAGCGGGTGCATCGTCTGGTGAGCGAGCACGACCTGGTGGAACGAGCGCGGCGGGTACGCCGGAACCCCGATCTCGAGCGTCTGCGCGAGCTCGATAACGCGGCCCTGCTTGGGGAGTCGCAGCGCTTCCATCGTGCGCTCGGGCGTCAGCTCGTTGCTGCCGCCGAGCTCGTCGGCGGCGCCGTGACGCGAGGGCCACCACTGCGGGCTGTTCGCCCCGGTCCCGTCGTACTTCCCCGCCATGCTCTCTCCTCGACTTGCCACTGCGGATTAGTGTCCTGGCGTCAACTAACGAACGTGCGTAAGTCAACGTCGAGGAGACTAGAGCGCCGCGCCGAGAAATGTCAAGGGCGACTTCACGCCGCAGCGGTCACGTTCGTAAAAACGCCGCAAATAGCAGCAATAAGAAGACCCCGGTCACGCAATTCCTGCGCGACGCGACCCCGACGCGGCAGCACACAGCGCGCAGGAGGCGTCGACGGCCGAAGCACTCGACCACCGATGAACCGCGATGACGTGGCGGCAGACGCCGCCCGGGGCTACTTCCCCCCGAAGCCCTCGTCGTGCCGGCCGAGCATCTGCAGGGCCAGCTCGCCGAAGTAGGCGCCGATCTCGACGTCCGAGAGCTCGCCGTCCGGTCGGTACCAGTTGGCGACCCCGATGCCCATCTCGAGAATCGCGAAGACGGCGAACTTCGGGGACGGCACCGAGAACGCCCCGGCGTCGATCCCGGTCTGCACCAGGCTCTGCCAAGCGTTGGAGTACTCCGCGCGCTGCCGCAGGTATTCGGTGCGAACGGGCTCGTCGATACTCGGGATCTCGCGGTTGCCGATCCGCGTTTCGTCGGGGTGGCGGGCGTGAAGGAGAACGTGGACCGCGGTCGCGCGCCGAACCGCGTCGACCGGGTCGGAAGCTTCGGAAGTCGCGGCGTCGAAGTCGGCCCGTAGGCGCGTGATCGTGCCCATCACCACCTCGCGCAGCAACTCCTGCTTCGACTCGAGATGGTTGTAGAGACTCGGCGCCCGCATGTTCAACGCCGACGCGATGTCCTTCATGCTCGTGCCGCGGTACCCCTGCTCCGCGAACAGCGAAATCGCGGTCTTGCGAATCTCCGTGGCGCGATCCATTCGACGCGATACTAACGGTCGTTCGCCTCGCGGGATTCGAGGCGCCCGCCTCAGAACTGTTGCGTACGCACCTCGGCGACCAAACGCTCGAGGAGGCCCGCAAGATCCGCCGCGTCACCGGCAGGCCAGCCGACGACCAGCTCCGCGATCATCTCCTCCCCCGCACGTCGCAGCTTCGACGCGACATCTCGCCCCAACGGGGAGAGGCGCACGACGATCACGCGCCCGTCCCCAGGACTTCGAGTGCGCTCGACCAGCCCGCGACTCTCGAGTCGGGCGAGGATCTTGCTGACGTTGGAAGCGGAGGTACGCAGCGGCTCGGTCAGCGCGCCCGCGGCGATCGGCGCGGCCCGATCGAGCACGCTCAACGCACGAAGCCCCGGCTCATCGAGGTCGACCCCCGAGCGCGCCACGAGCTGTGCGGCGACGACGTCGGTCGTCCACCGGCCGATCAGCTCCAGGAACGCGTCGTAGAGCTGGGAGCTCGGGGAGGGCGGCAGAGCGCGGGACACCCGCAGATCGTACGATGAGCACCGGGAGCACAGGCGACGCCAAAGTCGCGGTGCTACGGCGGCAGTAGCGCGATGCCCGGTGGCGGCATCTGGGTACCGAGCAGTCCGGCGATGCTGGCCGCCCGGCGACGACCTCGACGCCCTGCAACCGAGCGAGATCCAGCAACCCGGCCCGTTCTGGATCACCGCCGCCGATGCCCACCGCGCCAACATGGTCGGCCGCACCTGGCAAGCGCTGGCCTTCTGCGTTGACGGAGTGGCGAATTCGGGGACTTCTCAGTGATCGGCCCATCCCCGGCAGCTAGTAGATTGCGGACGGTGCGGGGTGTGCGGATGACGGCGATCGTGGCGACGTGCGTGGGAGCGGCGGGGGTCGCGGCCCCCGAGTCGCAGGCGCTGCGGGTGACGTCGCCGTCGGGCACGATCACGTGCTCGGACGCCCGCTCCGTCGACCGACAGGGGTTCGACCGCGGTGCGGTCTGCTCGATCTCGCGACAGACGTTCCTCCCGTCGGGTGGCTGCGACGGCGGGTACAACCCGAGCGCCTTCCTCGGCCCTCGGGGCAGGTCGACACGCGTGGACACCTGCGGGCCGCTTCTCGGGACCCTCGGATCGGGCTCGGTCCGCACCGTGCGGGTGGGGTCGAGCGTGCGGATCGACGGCGTGACCTGCCGGTCGCTCCGCGGCGCCTTCCGCTGCACGAACCGGTCCGGACACGGGTTCCGGATCAGTTCGGGCGCGCTACGGCGGTTCTAGGTCAGGTCCGCGCCAGCGGTCTATCTCTCTGATCGGCCTGGTCGGTCAGGTCGCCCGCGCTCCCCGTGAGCACCAACGCGTCGAGCGGCTCCGGCAATCAGGGTCCGCCCGAGAGGCCGTAGGTGTACCAGCCGACTTGCGTCTTGCGGTAGATCAACAGCGTGCAGGCCGCTTCGGAGATGCGGCCTGCACGCGCGTAGAACTGTGATCCGACGAGGGGCGGATGCCGGCCGATCGCACGAACCGGCACTGCGGGACCGCGGGGCGAAACCTGCGTCGGTGCGTAGTAGCGACGACCGCACCACTCGACACGATCGGGAGCGGCGGGTGGCCACTGGCCGTACGATGCGCGGTGCGCCACGGCCAGCACCGCGATCACCATGCAGACCCCGACCGCAACGAAGCCAGCCGCCGCAAGTCTGCTTCCCCGTCCGGACACCACCCCCGCCCGAACGCCGCTCAGCGCTTGTTCGGCGCGAGCACCCAGAGGTAGAGCGTGGCGACGCGGCCTGCCGTGCCGTCGGCGCTGACCGGCTCGATCCGCAGGCGGTAGCGGCCGGGCCGGAGCGTCGTGACGTCGAACGCGCGCAGCAGCTTCAGGCTGTGTGCGCCCGCGGTCTCGGTACGGGTGATGACGAGGCGACGGGCGGCGCCGGTGGCGCGGGTCGCGGCCCGGCGGGCGGACGCGGTCGCGTAGACGGTGGGCTCACCGGCCCCGTCCCCGGCCGGCTGCTTGGCCGGGCAGCGCGTGGGCGCCCGGACCGCCGGCG
>JBAZOW010000321.1:0-3681 GCA_041648495.1 Patulibacter sp. | reverse complement strand
CGTCTGGTCGGTATTTAGCAACCCCGTGGGGCCGGCGGCCGACGCACCGCGAGCAGCAAGGCCCCATCGGGAGACCTTGCGCGGGCCCCACCCGGTCAACCTCTCCCGCTTGCCCGGCGACCCTCCCGTTTGCCCTGCGGCCGACCGCATCCTTGACATTCATACCGGTTGGTTGGTTATGCTGGCGACCATGTCCGCCGGGAACGTGAGCCGCCTGCTCGACGATCACCTCGCCGCGCGCGGCGACGCGACCGCGCTGGTCTTCGCGGACCGCCGCTACCGCTACGCCGAGCTCGAGCGCGCGACCGCCCGCTACGCGCAGGCGCTGCTCGACCTGGGTCTCTCCCCGGGCGAGCGGGTCGCGGTCGTCGCCGGCAACAGCGATCACTACGCGATCGCCCTGCTCGCCGTCAGCCGGATCGGTGCGGTCTCGGTGCCGATGAACATCCGCTGGGCCCCGGCGGAGATCGCCTACGCGCTCGACGACTCCGGCGCGCGACTGCTGCTGGTCGACGACCGGTTCGAGACCGCGGGCCGCGAGGCCGTCATGGGCGCCACCGGTGACGTCGCGCTGCTGCCGCTCGCCCACGGCGACGACTCGCTCGTCGCTCGCGCGGCGCACGTTCCCGAGGACGTCGACGTCCCCCGGGCCGCCGTCGACTTCGACGATCCGCACCGGATCCTCTACACGTCCGGCACGACCAGCCGACCGAAGGGCGTGGTCCACAGCCACGGCAACTGCGGCTGGAACCACTACGCCATGGCGGGGACCGACCTGGTCCGCCAGGAGGACCGGATCCTCGTCGCCTACCCGATGTTCCACGTGTCGGGCCTGGAGTGCCCCGGGATCTTCTCGACGCTCGCCGCCGGCGCGACCGTCGTGCTGCGCGACGGAGCCGACGCCGCGACGTTGCTCGACCAGCTGCGCGAGGAGCGGATCACCGGCGTCGTCGTGCTCCAGCCGCTGCTCGACGAGTTGCTCGACGCACTCGAGGGCAGCGCCCCGCTGGAGCACCTGCGCTGGCTGATCACCGGGGGCAGCACCCCCGCGCTGGTCGAGCGGGTCGTGCGGCTGCTGCCCGGCGTCCGGCTGACCGAGGTCTACGCGATGACCGAGGCGACCGGCGCGATGACCGTGCTCGACCAGCCGCACATGCTCGACAAGGTCGGCCGCACCGGTCGTCCCGTCCGCTATCTCGACCTGCGGATCGTCGACGACGAGGGCACGCCGGTCGCCGCGAACGTGACCGGTCACGTCGAGGTCCGCGGCCCCAAGATCGCCCGTTCGTACTGGAATCGCACGCCCACCGAAGAAGACGGCTGGCGTGACGGCTGGTTCCGCACCGGCGACCTCGGCGAGCTCGACGACGACGGCTACCTGGCCTTCCGCAACCGCGCGAAGGAGATGCTCAAGACCGGCGGCGAGAACGTCGCGATGGCCGAGATCGAGCGCGTGGTCGTGGACCATCCGTCCGTGCGCGCCGTCTGCGTCGTTAAGGTCCCCCACCCGCGCTGGGAGGAGGCCCCGAAGGCCTACGTCCTGCCGGAGCAGGGCGCGACCGTCGACGCCGACGAGCTGGAGGCCTACTGCCGCAAGCACCTCGCCGGGTACAAGGTCCCGCGCGAGTGGGCGTTCGTCGACGAGCTGCCGTTCAACCACTCGGGCAAGGTCGTGCGCCGGTTCGTGCAGCAACGCGAGGACGCCGAGCGCCTCGCGGCCACCAAGGAAGGCTCCCTGACGTGAAGATCGGTCTGTTCCTGTCGACCCACCTGCCGCCCGGAGGCGATGCGGTCGCGCGTCGCCGTGCGGTCGTCGACCAGGCGACGCTCGCCGAGGAGCTCGGCTTCGACTCGCTGTTCCTCGGCCACCACTACCTGGCCAGCTCGGCGTTCTTCCAGCCGCTCAGCGTGGCGTCCTACCTGGCCGCCCGCACCGAGCGGATCCGGCTGGGCTTCGGGATCCTGCTCGGCCCGCTGCTGCCGCCGGTCGCGCTGGCCGAGGAGTTGGCGACGCTCGACGTGCTCTCCGACGGTCGCCTGACCGTCGGACTCGGTACCGGCTACCGCGAGAAGGAGTACGCCGCCGTCGGCGTCCCCTACGAGGAGCGCTTCAAGCGGATGGAGGAGGGCGTCCGGCTGATGCGCCGGCTCTGGGCCGGCGAGACCGTGACCGAGGAGGGACTGTTCGGCAGCCTCAAGAACGCCAAGCTCCACCTGCAGCCGCTGCAGGACGGCGGCCCGCCGATCTGGCTCGGCGCGTTCGCCGGGCGCGGGGTCCGCCGCGTCGCCGAGCTGGACGCCAGCTGGCTGATGGCCGGCGAGGGCGACGACGACGTGCTGCGCGAGCGGATCGCGCTGATCCGGTCGGAGCTGAGCGAGCGTGGGCTGTCACTCGACCGTGCCTACCCGCTGATGCGCGAGGCCTGTGTCCGCCCCGACCGCGAGGACGCGATGAAGATCGGCCGCGATCACCTGCTGCCGCAGTTCAAGGCCTACCGCTCGTGGGAGACCGCGCAGCAGATGGACCCCGACGCGCTGCTGCGCGACCACTCGCTGATCGGCACGCCCGAGGACGCCCTGGAGCGCCTGCGCGGCTGGCACGAGATGGGGATCACCGACGTGATCATGCGGTTCGACTGGCACGGCATGGCCGACGACGAGGCGCTCGAATCGATCCGCCTGCTGGGGACCGAGGTACTGCCGGAGGCGCGGTCCTGGGGGTAGTACCCGGACCTTGCGCCGGGCGGTTGGGACGCGATATATTGCGTAGCGATCAGCGTCTCCACTGGAGAACATCAGGGCCCCCGGTTGTGTCCCGGGGGCCCTTTTTGTTCTACGTGATCCGATGGATCAGATAGAGCACGGCGAGGAGAACGATCAGCGTCTCCATCGGCGTCTCCTTTCGGTCGGATGACTGATTGGAGGAGCGCCTTCCAGAGAACCGCGTTGGTCCTCCGTCGCCGCGTCGAGCCTGACAGTCCGGTGGTTACCGAACTACCTGCTCTCTGTGCCTATTCAGTGCCGGCGAGCGCGCGAACGGCTTCGGCGATCGCGTGGCGCTCGGCGTCGTCGCGCGGGAGGTCTTCGAGCTCGAGGCAGAGCCGCTTGGTCGCCCGAACCGCGTCGACGCCGTGGGCCGCGACCGTCGCGGCGAGCTCGTCGACCGTCGCCTGCAACTCGTCGTCGGCGACGACTCGCGACACCAGACCCGCCGCCGCAGCCTCGCCGGCCGTGCGCACGCTGCCGGTCAGCAGCCACTCGCGGGCGACGCGCGCGCCGACCGCGTCGCGCAGGTCGAGCGCGACCATCGCGGGAACGATGCCGTGGACGATCTCGGGCAGCGCGAACTTCGCAGAGGACGCCGCGACCGCGACGTCGCAGCGGGCGACCAGCGAGATCCCGAAGCCCATCGCCGGACCCTGGACCGCCGCGACGGTCAGCAGCGGCAGCGCTGTCAGCTCGTGCAGCAGCCGCTGGTTCTCGGCGAACTCGTCGGCGATCGCCTGGGCGTCGCCGCGTTCGCGCTTCTCGGCGATGTCCGCCAGGTCCCAGCCGGCGCAGAACGCCGGCCCGGTCGCGTCGAGCACCAGCACCCGGCAGGCCGGGTCGTCGGTGGCCGTCGCGATCGCCTCGCGCAGCAACGCGCACGACCGGGCGTTCATCGCGTTGCGACGCCGCGGC
>JBAZOW010000320.1:0-3690 GCA_041648495.1 Patulibacter sp. | reverse complement strand
CGCCGGGTCGCGGTGACCCCGGACGGCCTGCATCCGGGAAGCGAGACCGGATTGACCGTGCTCTTCGGCTGGACGCCGACCGGCGCGGTCTCGCGCGGGCGGATCGAGGCGGCCGCCCACGGGATCGACGTCGAGGGCGGCGACGCTCGTGCCGTCCACCGGGTCGACGTCCGCCACGCCGACGGCCGCCCGTGGCCGGAGCTCGCGGAGCCGGCGTTCGACCGGCTGGCCGCCGCCAACCCGGGGCACGCGGTCCACCGGCTGGCCGGTCACCGCCTGCTCGCGATCGGCACGGTCGAGCCGACGCTGCCGACGATCGACGGACTGGAGGGCGCCGAGGACCCGGACGACGCCCCGCGGCTGAAGCTCTGGCCCGACGGCGAGGTCCCCCCGCCGCTGCTCGACGAGCAGACGGTCGTGGTCTGCGCTCCGCGCAGCACCGCCGCCGGGATCGCCCGGCTGATGGGGGCCGAGACCGTCCACCCGAGCGGGGCGACCGGCCGTCCCGGCACCGACATCGCCGCCAAGGCCCGTGCCGCGGTCGCCCTGATGCGCGACGGCGTGCCGACGGTGATCGTCCACGTTGGCAGTCCCGACGAGGCCGCGCACGACCACGACCCGCAGGCCAAGCAGCTGGAGGCCCAGCGGATCGACCGCGACCTGCTGGCCCCGCTGGCCGGCGTGGCGATGGACCTCGGCTCGCTGCTCGCGGTCTGCCCGGACCACGGCACCGACCCGCGCAGCGGACGCCACGTCGCCGACCCCGTGCCGGCCGTGCTGTGGGGTCCGGGGGTCCTGCGCAGCGGCCCCGACACGGTGCGCGAGCGTCTGGTCGCGAACGAGCCGGTCGTCGCCACCCCCTGGACCCTGGTCTGAGCCTGCGGCCGGCGCGCGATCCCGCGCGTCACCTACGGCGGTGCGTCCCGGCCCCGAGCCCCATGCGCGCACCTGAGCGTCGACCTCGATGCGCCCGCGGGGCGTAAGATCCCGGACGTTGTCAACAGTTGACCGTCACGGGAGGGAGCGGGCGTCCCGGCGCGCCTGGGCGATCTGGGCGATCGCCGCGTCCGCGTACCTGATCGCGCTGCTGCACCGGATGGCGCTCGGCGTCGCGGGCACCGACGCCGCCGTTCGGTTCGACATCCCGGTCGGCTCGTTGGCCGCGTTCACCGCGCTGCAGCTGCTGCTCTACCTGGTGATGCAGGTCCCGGCGGGACTGCTCGCCGACCGCGTCGGTCCGCGCCGGACGCTCGCGCTCGGCCTCGCCCTGATGGCCGCCGGCGAGCTGCTGTTCGCGTTCGCGACGAGCATGCCGGTCGGCCTGGTCGGCCGCGGCCTGGTCGGGATCGGCGACGCGCTGACCTTCCTCAACGTCCTGCGGTTGGTCCACGCGTGGTTCCCCCACCGCCAGCAGACGTTGATGGTCGCGCTGACCGGGTTCGCCGGGGCGCTCGGCCAGCTCGTCTCGACCGTCCCGCTGGAGCTGAGCCTGCAGCACCTCGGCTGGGTGCCGACCTTCCTGCTGATCGGCGGGGTCACCGGGCTGCTCGTGGCGCTGCCGTTGACGTTCGTCCGTGACCGTCCGGCCCACGTCCCCACCCCGACCGCCGGGTCCCACGACTCGATCCGGCGCACGCTCGCCGCCGCGTGGAAGCGACCGGGGACCCGGCACGGGTTCTTCGTCCACATGGCGACGCTCGCGCCGTTCCTGCTCGCCACCGCCGTCTGGGGCGTGCCGTTCATGGAGGGCACCCAGGGCCTCGACCGCGACGCCGCCGCCGGCTACCTGCTGCTCGGCGCGCTCGGGTTCCTGATCAGCGGCCCGATCCTGGGGCTGCTCGTCGGCGCCCACCCGATGCGCCTGCGCTGGGCGTCGGTGCTCGGTCCGCTCTGCAACGTCGTCGCCTGGGGCACGCTGACGCTCTGGCCCGACGGGACCGTCCCGCGTCCGCTGCTGGGTGCCGCGCTGGTGCTCAGCGGGATCGGGGCGGCGGCGACGATGTTCGCCTTCGAGGTCGCCCGCCGCGAGTCGCCGCCGGTCGCCAGCGCGAGCGCCGCGGCCCTGGTCAACTGCGGCGGGTTCTCCGGGGCCGTCGTCGGCGCGGTCGCGATCGGCCTGCTGCTCAACCGGGTCGACGCGCCCGCCGGCAGCACCGAACTGGCGATCGCGACCCAGCACGCGTTGCTGCCGTCGCTGGTGATCGCCGTGGCCAGCACGATCGGCTGCGCCTGGTACGCCCGCCGCCCGTCGATCCCGTGGACGGCCGAGGTCGAGCCCGTGCCGTGGGAGTCCGAGACCGCGGTCGATCCGGGCGCCGCGACGACGCGTTG
This sequence comes from Patulibacter sp., assembly GCA_041648495.1. Lineage (GTDB taxonomy): Bacteria > Actinomycetota > Thermoleophilia > Solirubrobacterales > Solirubrobacteraceae > Patulibacter. The sequence continues at coordinate 1,359 of JBAZOW010000320.1, read as the reverse complement.
AAGGTCGCGCGCCGACGCCGGCGCGGACGGGACGACGCCGGCCACGCCCGAGCGCCGCGGGACTCAGACGATCGGCTCGTGCGCCTGGCGCGCGCGGATCGGGTCGAGGTGCGTGGTGTCGTTGAACGTCCGCATCCGCAAGCGCCCGTCGCCGAAGACGACCAGCCGGCTGATCGACGTGTTGTCCGCCCCGAGGAACGCGAACGGCTCGCTCTTCGTCGCCTGGTGGCAGAGCTCGGCGATCACGCCGCCGTGGACGAACGCCGCGACCGAGACGCCGGGACCCGCGTCGGCGACGACCCGGTCGAAGCCGCGGCGGACCCGCTCGCCGAGCGTCTCGTTGCTCTCCGCACCCGGGATCAGATCCCAGCGTTGCTCGGTGAAGACCCGGATCGCCAGCGGGTCGGCGGCGGCGATCCGCGCCCGGTACTCGCCGGCCTCCCACTCGCCCAGGTGGACCTCGCGCAGGTCGGGGATCTCGACGGGTGTCTGCCCGCTGCGCTCGGCGAGCGGGGCGGCGGTCTGGTGCGTCCGCTGCAGGCTGGTCACGTAGAGCCCGGCGAGTCGTTCCTCGGCCAGCCGGATCCCGACCAGCTCGGCCTGCTCCCGGCCCTCGTCCGACAACGGCGGGTCGCCGTGCCCCTCGGCGTTGAGCGCGAACGGCTCGTCCTCGTAGGCGGCGGCCGACGCGCCGTGACGCACCAGCAGCACCTCGGTCGCGTCCGGCGGCAGCTCGAACAGCCGCTGGGCGTGGCCCTTCCGGCGGGGGATCTGGGGCTCCGGGGTACTCACGATCCGTAGATTCGCAGACCTCCCAGCCGGGCGACCCGTCAGGATGACCCGATGCAGCGCCCCGAACAGCGGCTGGTCCTCGTCCTCGGCGGTACGCGCTCGGGCAAGAGCGCGTGGGCGGAGCGGCTGGCCGCCGAGCGCGGCGCGCCGGTCCGCTACGTCGCCACCGCGCCGAACGGTCCCGCCGGCGACGGATCGCGGATCGCGGCCCACCGCGCCCGCCGTCCCGCCGCCTGGGAGACCGTGGACGCCGGCACCCGCCTCGATCTGCGCACGTTGCTGGACGAGGCCGGGGACGAGGCCACGGTGCTGATCGACGGGCTCGGCGCCTGGCTGGCCGGCGTGCTCCACGAGGCCGGGCTGATCGAGGACGACGGCCTCGGCGACGACCCCGCCCACGGGATCGACGGGGCCTCGGTGATCGCCGGCGCCGAGCAGGCGGCCGGGAAGCTGGCCGACGCCGCGACGACGCGCAGCGGCCTGACGATCGTGGTCGGCGAGGAGGCCGGACTGGCCCCCGCCGCGGCCACCCGCGGCACCCGCCGCTGGGTCGACCTGCTCGGCGGC
>JBAZOW010000319.1:0-3693 GCA_041648495.1 Patulibacter sp. | reverse complement strand
CTTGACGCGCTCCGCGGGCCGGCAGGGATACGACGGTCGCTGAAGGCTTCACCGCGTGCATCACCTGCACTCCGCGAAGCACAATACCCGTCCCGCGTCAGATGTCCACCGGTTCCGGGCGTCTTCACCGGAACGACACCGGGGCGCGGTGTACGGGCTATTCGCTCGGCACGCCGTCGCGGGGCGCGGGCGGCACTCCCGCGATCGATCCGTCGGCCGCGATCATCCCGCTGTGCAGCGCGGCGTCGAGCGCCTGCTCCTCCTCGGGAGCCAGCCGGTGCTCGGGCTTGCCGCGGACGATCCGGCGGACGTAGAGCCGGGCCTGGTCGCGGTGGTGGATCGACGTCAGGACGAAGCCGTCGCCGCGGACGTCGAGCAGCGCCAACGAGCAGGACTGCTGGCCGGAGAGCTCGCCGTAGGCGTCGTAGCGGACCAGCCCGTGGCGGGACAGCACCCGCAGCACGGCGCCCTCGATCCCGCCCATCCGCGTGGCCAGCCGGTCGGCCAGCCGCTGCCACTCCTCGGTCCCGCGCAGCACCTGGTCCTCGAGCGCCGCGGCGTGGGCGATCAGGTCGGCGTTGCCGTGGTCGCCGAGCACCACCGACTGGGCGCGGCGCAGGCGGCGCAGCTGGACCGTCAGCACGACGATCCAGATCAGGGCGACGACCGCGAGCCCCAGGCCCGCGGCGCCGATCAGGTGCCAGGTCGAATCGGCACCGCCCACGCCGCTAGCCGCCGATCGTGACGTTGTACGTCGCGGTGTTGTTGTCGAGCGTCTGCTCGCCCGGAACGCCGCCGACCTCGACCTTCAGCTCGCCGCTCTGGCCGCTGCGCACCGAGCTGGGCAGCTCGAGCGTGATCGAGCCGGTCTGTCCGGCCGTCAGGGCGGGGATCCGGTTCTTGCGGAAGGCGGGGCTGCCGCCGCCCGAGGGCGTGAAGGTCACGCCGACCTCGATGTTGGCCTGGTCGCTGTCGCCCTGGTTGGCGACCTGGACGGCAACCGCGGTGCCGGTGACCGCGTTGTCGGTGCCGGACTGGAGCTCGTTGCCGCCCATCGTCGCGCCGACGATGCCGGTGCCGTGGGAGCCCTCCGTGGCGGGCTCCTCGTCGGAGCGGTCGGTCACGGAGTTGGCGTTGCCGCCCCCGCCGGATCCGCTTCCGCCTCCTCCCCCGCCGCCGAGGTTGCTGGCGACCGTGTCGGGCTGGAGCCACGAGACGTTCGGCACGGAGCGTGTGGCCTGGATCTCGGCGCCGCTGATGTCGGCGTCCGAGAGCGCCTCGTCGATCAACGGCTTGGTCCGCAGCAGCAGGATGACGTCGCTCGACAGCAGCACCTGCATCTGGCCGGCGATGTCGTTGACCGCGGCCTCGGAGGTCTCGCCGTCGGCGAGCGCCGCCGGGATCCGCTCGGCGATGATCCGCACGGCACGCGCCCGGAAGTTCATCGCCATCTCGAGGTCATGCTGCGCGCTGCGGCCGGCGTCGTCGCCGGGAGCATTGAAGCCCTCGGCGCGGGACGCCTGCTGCTCGGCGATCACCCGCAGGTTGTTGACCGCGGGCTGCAGGACGTTGGCGCCGTCGCCGCTGGAGAGCGCGCTGAACAACGGCTTGGCGACCTCGTCGCTGGACGCGACGAGCACCGCCGTCACGTCGCGCGAGTAATCGCGCAGCGCGGACTTCTTGCCGTTGGAGACGCAGCTGCTGATCGCGACCACGAGCAGGATGCAGACGACCACGAGGATGCCCAGCGCCGACAGCTGGCGTACGCGGGCGGTCTGGGGATCGGGCATGCCGGGTCCACCGCCGGATCCTCCGGACCCGGCGGTCGCACCACGGCCCAGCCCGCCGAAGCTCAACCCGCGGCGCGTACCGCGCTGCGGGGGCTCATCGGCGATGTGCGTGGGCTCATCGAAGTCGTCGTCGTCGAAGAACGACACTGGGTGCGCTCCTGGAAGGGGTAAAGGTCATCATCGAGGCGTAGAGGAACACGCGAACGATGCTTCTGGCTGCGGTTCTCCGTATGTCGCGGTGTTCCTTCCTCTTCCGCTGCAAATCCCAAGTATCCGGTACCCGAGCAGGAGCCGCGCCACACGCAGCGAACTCCCCGACGTGCGCACGGGAACCGCCGTAGCATCGTCGCCGCCAGTCGCTGCTCCTCCATCGCCACGCCTGCGCCCCGGGGACGTCGTGCTGGGTCGGTACGAGCTGGCGCGCGTGGCCGGACGCGGCGGCGCCGGCACCGTCTGGCTCGCCGAGGACCGCGAGCTGGGTCGCCCGGTCGCGGTCAAGTGCCTGCCCGACGAGGGCAGCGAGCGGGCGCTCCAGGAGGCCCGCACCGCCGCGCGGCTCAACCACCCGGCGATCGTCAGCACCTACGGCCTCGGCCACGCCGACGGCTGCGCGTGGCTGGTGACCGAGTTCGTCGCCGGCACCACGCTGCGCCAGACGATCGTCGAGGACACCCACGACGACGACGAGCTGCTGCAGATCGGGGTCGCGATCTGCGCCGCGCTGCGTCACGCGCACCAGCGCGGGATCGTGCACCGCGACGTCACGCCGCGGAACATCCTGATCCCGACGGCGGCCTTCCCCGGCACCGACCGGCACCGGCCCTGCCATCCCGGCGTCGCCCCGGCCAAGCTGGCGGACTTCGGGATCGCGCGGCCCAGCGACCAGCAGGTCGAGCGCCGCGACGGCCGAATCGTCGGCACCCTCTCGTACATGGCTCCCGAGCGGCTGGAGGGCGCCGCCGGCGACGAGGCGAGCGACCTGTGGGCCGCCGCCGTGGTGCTGTTCGAGGCCCTGACCGGGGAGCATCCGGCCGGCCCGCCCGACAAGGCCAGCGCGCTGGTCCGCAAGCACACCGACCTGCCCTCGCTGCGGTCGCGACGCGGCGACCTGCCCGAGCCGGTGATCCGCGCGATCGACCGGGCGTGCGCGTCCGACCCCGACGATCGCGGCACGGTCGGGGAGCTCGAGCAGGCGCTGCGCACCGGCCTGGTCGTCCGCCAGGTCGAGGTCGCCCCGGTGCTGCGCGACGCCGCGGACCGGCGGCAGCCGACGGCGGACCGTCCGGCGATCCACGTCCACGTCGCCCGGCGCCGGCAGGGAACGCTGGTGCTGGCGCCGCTGCTCGTCGCGATCGTGGCCGCGGTCGGCGGGATGGTCCCGGCCATCGTGCTGGTGGCGGCGATGATCGCCGCGACCGCGGTGGCGGTGGGTCGGGCGGGGCTCGATACCCCGTAGCATGCGTTGACCGAAACGAAGCTTCACGTGCTGCGCGACATCGAGAGCAAGCTATCTGGGCTGGTCGAGGGAACCTTCGGGCGGCTGTTCCGCAGCGAGGTGACCCCCGCTGAGCTGGCCCGTGGGCTGGCGCGGGAGATGGAAGCAACGCGGCGGCAGGGTGTCGATCGCACCTGGGCCGCACCCCACTACGACGTGTTCCTCTCCCCCGCCGACTACCGCAAGCTGGCCCCGACGGCGGACGAGCTGACCGCCGAGTTGTCCAACAGCCTGCTGATCCACGCGCGGGAGCAGCGGTTCGCGCTGTCGCGCGCGCCGGTCGTCGAGCTGCGGCGCGGCGACGAGCTCGGCACCGGGCGCTACGGCGTGCGGGCGATCCACGCCGATCGCGACCCCCAGCCCGCCGACCCGGCGCCCCGCGCGGAGCCGTCGGCGCGTCCGTCGTCG
>JBAZOW010000318.1:0-3702 GCA_041648495.1 Patulibacter sp. | reverse complement strand
TGCCGGTGACCGCCTTGACCGACAGCGCGGCACCGCCGCGGGCGTCGCCGTCGAGCTTCGACATCACGACGCCGTCGAACCCGGCGGCGTCGGCGAACTGCTCGGCGACGTTGACCGCGTCCTGACCGGTCATCGCGTCGACGGTCAGCAGGACGGTGTCGGGACGGACCGCGTCGCGGATCGCGACGAGCTCGTCCATCAGCGCCTGGTCGACGTGCAGTCGACCGGCGGTGTCGACGATCAGGACGTCCTTGCCGTCCTGCTTGGCCTGGTCGAGCGCCCAGCGGGCGACCTCGACGGCCGGCAGCTCGGTGCCGCGGTCGTAGACCGTCGCGCCGGCCTGACCGCCGATCAGCCGCAGCTGCTCGACGGCCGCCGGACGCTGGACGTCGCAGGCGGCGACGGCGACGGCCGAGCCCTTCTCCTCCTTCAACCACCGCGCCAGCTTGGCCACCGCGGTCGTCTTGCCGGAGCCCTGCAGGCCCGACATCAGGATCACCGTCGGCGGGCTCGAGGCGAAGCTGATGCCCTCCGACTCGCCGCCCATCAGGTCGACGAGCTCCTCGTGGACGATCTTGACGACCTGCTGACCGGGGTTCAGCTGGCCGAGCACGTCGGCGCCCAGGCACCGCTCCTTGACCGTCGCCGTGAACGACTTGACGACGCGGAAGTTGACGTCCGCCTCGAGCAGCGCGAGACGGATCTCGCGCATCGCGGCGTTGACGTCGGCCTCCGACAGGGTGCCGCGCTGGCGAACCTCGTCGAGGGTCGCCTGGAGCTTCTCTGAAAGGGCGTCGAACACTGCCGACTAGTTTCTCATGAGATCAGTGCCGCACGACGTCCGTGTCGGGCGTCGGCGCGGACACGCCTTCACGGATCTGCTCGACGGTGCTGCTGAGGCCCGCGAGCGCCTGCGTGATCTCGCCCGGGATCACGAAGACCTTGTTGGCGTCGCCCTTGGCCAGCTCGGGCAGCATCTGCAGGTACTGGTAGCTGAGCAGCTCCTTGTCGGGGCGCCCGGCGTGGATCGCCTGGAAGACGGTGTCGATCGCCTTGGCCTCACCCTCGGAGCGCAGGACCGCGGCGGTCTTGGCGCCCTCGGCCTTGAGCACGGCGGCTTCCTTCTCGCCCTGGGCGTTGAGGATCTGCGCCTGCTTCGAGCCCTCGGCGGTGAGGATCTGCGCGCGACGGTCCCGCTCGGCGCGCATCTGCTTCTCCATCGCGTCGAGGATCGTCGCGGGCGGATCGATCGCCTTCAGCTCGACGCGGCCGACGCGGATGCCCCACTTGCCGGTCGCCTCGTCCAGCACCGTGCGCAGCTGGCCGTTGATCTCGTCGCGCGAGGTCAGGGCCTGCTCCAGCGTCATGCCGCCGATCACGTTCCGCAGCGTCGTGGCGGTCAGCTGCTCGATCGCCTGCAGCGGGTTGGCGACCTCGTAGGTGGTCGCCTTCGGGTCGGTGATCTGGAAGTAGAGCACCGTGTCGATCGAGACCGAGACGTTGTCCTCGGTGATCACCGAGTTCGGCGGGAAGCTGACGACCTGCTCGCGCAGGTCCTGCAGCGGCAGCAGCCGGTCGACGAACGGCACCGTGATCCGCAGACCGGGCTCCAGCGTGCGGATGTAGCGCCCGAAGCGCTCGACGATGCCCGCACGGGCCTGCGGGATGATCCGTACGGTCTTCGCGGCGAGCAGCAGCGCGAAGACGAGCAGGATGGCGAAGACGATGGCGATCACGGCGGCCTCCAAGGGGGTTCAGGGACGCGGTTCGGTCCGCGCCTCCTCGTTAGGGGGCAGCCTAGTGGACGGACGAGCGGTCCCGGCGCGGGGCGCGCCGCCGTTCTACTCGGTGACGATCGCCGTGGCGCCCTGGATCTCGAGCACCGTGACCGTCGCCCCGGCCGAGATCGCCTCGAGCCCCGCGCTGCGCGCGGTCCACGTCTCACCGTCGAGCCGCACCTGTCCGGCCAGCTCGGGACCGTCCAGGGCGGCGGTCACCACCGCGGTCCGGCCGATCAGCGCCGCCGTCCCGGTCTTGGTCGACGAGGTCTGGCGCAGGTGACGCTTGGCGACCGGACGCAGCAGCAGGAACGACGCGACCGTCAGCACGGAGAAGACCGCCAGCTGCGGCACCAGTCCGCCGCCGACCGCGGAGGTCAGCGCGGCACCGAAGCCGCCGAGCGAGAACGGCGCGAGGAACAGCGACAGCGTCAGGACCTCGCCCACCGCGAGCGCAACCCCGAGCACGACCCAGATCAGCGTGGCGTCCATCGCTCCAGCCTATAGGCCGAGCACCACTTCCCGCCCCGGATCCCGTCCGGCCGGTCGATCGTCCTGAACGCGGCGCTCAGGCGACTTCGCGCTCGTCCGGGCGGACCAGCGCCTGGGCGAAGTCGTCGGCATCGAACGGCCGCAGGTCGTCGAGCGACTCGCCGATGCCGATCAGCTTGACCGGGATCCCCAGGTCCTGGGCGATCGCCACGGCGATGCCGCCCTTGGCCGAGCCGTCGAGCTTGGTCAGCACGATCCCGGTCACCGGCGCGACCTTCGAGAACTCGACCGCCTGACGCAGGCCGTTCTGGCCGGTCGTCGCGTCGATCGTCAGCAGCGTCTCGTGCGGTGCGCCCGGCAGCAGCTTGTCGATCACCCGGCGGACCTTCGACAGCTCCTCCATCAGCGGCAGCTGGGTGTGCAGCCGGCCGGCGGTGTCGACGATCACCACGTCGGCGCCGATCTCGCGGCCGCGGCGCACCGCCTCGTAGGCGACCGATCCCGGATCGGCCGCGTTGCCCGAGGCGCCCTTGGCGCCCGTGACGACCTCGACGCCGGCCCGCTCGCCCCAGATCTGGAGCTGCTCGACCGCCGCGGCGCGGAAGGTGTCGGCGGCGCCGAGCACGACCTTCAGGCCGAGCTGGTTGGTCAGGGTGTTGGCGAGCTTGCCGATCGACGTCGTCTTGCCGGTGCCGTTGATCCCGGCGACCATGATCACCGTCGGACCGTGGCGCAGATCGATCGTCGCGTCGCCGTCCGGACGCGCCGCGTCGGCCAGCAGCTCGCCGAGCCGGTCCTGCAGCGCCTGTGCGTCGGTCAGGCCGCCGGTCGTCGCCTCGTGCTCCAGCCGGCCGACGATCTCGGCGGTCGCCTTGGCGCCGCAAACGGCCATGATCAGCGCCTCCTCCAGGCGCTCCCAGGTCTCGTCGTCGAGCGTGTCGAACAGCGTCTGGGTCAGCTCGGCGCCGAGCGCCTCACGGGTCTTGCGCAGGTTCTGGCGCAGCCGCTTGAAGAACCGCCCGCGCTTCTCCGGCTCCTCGACCGGAATCGCACGTACGCGTTCCTCGTCCAGGAGGAAGAGATCAGTCCACTCGCGAGCCATCGGCGCCCGACGATACCGGGGTGGTCTGGTCCAGACGGCGCGAGACCACCTTCGACACGCCGTCGCCGCCCATCGAGACTCCGTAGAGCGCGTCGGCGGCGTCCATCGTGCGCTTCTGATGGGTCACGACGATGAACTGCGCGCGATCGCGGTAGCGCCGCAACAGCTGCAGAAAGCGATCGATGTTGAGGTCGTCGAGCGCCGCCTCGACCTCGTCGAGCACGTAGAACGGGCTCGGCTTGGCCAGGAAGACCGAGAACAGGAAGGCGATCGCGGTCATCGTCTTTTCGCCGCCCGACATCAGCGTCAGCCGCTTCATCTGCTTGCCGG